>JADHVP010000008.1 GCA_016783945.1 Ignavibacteria bacterium | reverse complement strand
TTGGATTTTCAATGAATATAAAAAGTATAACTCAATCTTCAATATCCCTTCACACGGATTTGTTAATTACAATTCGGGTTTCAGATTTAAAATACTAAACGAACAAATTGATTCGCTCTTAGGACCTGCCGCCGGACCTCACACCCAAATGACACAGAACATAATCTGTTCTTATATCTGCGGAGGAAGGTTTTTTGAACTTAAGACAGTGCAAGCTTTAGATGAACTAGAAATTGAAAAGCCATGCATTTATGCTGCTGATGAGGGTTATAATACGGAATGGTCACAGGAATTAAAACTCAGTTCCTCTTTCGATGAATACTTAAAAGCCTGGTTCTTACTTCATTTCCTAAAAGAGCTTTTTCCGTTTTCAAATAATGATAAAAACGGTTTTATATTTAATATGAGTGTGGGTTACGATTTGAAAGGAATAAAATCTAATGCGATTGATAAATTTATTGACGATCTTCTCGATTGTTCAAACAATGTTCTTTTCGAAAAATACAAAACTGAACTTCTTACACTTTTAGATAATGATAATTTCATATCACTAATCCCTAATACTTCAGATCAAAAAGTCAGTATAGAAAATTTAAAAACCAAAATAGAAAACATATCCCCTCGAATATCAAATTCAGTAACTTTATCAACTATGCATGGTTGTCCTCCCGATGAAATCGAATCGATAGTTCAATATTTGATTAAAGAGAAAGGTTTACATACTTATGCTAAACTTAATCCAACCTTATTAGGATATGAAACTGTCAAGAAGATTTTATCAGATCAGGGTTATGATTTAATTCCTTTAAATGAGAAAGGTTTTGTAAACGATCTTCAACTTAATGAGTGTATACCATTGCTAAAGAGACTTATAGACTTCTCAAAAGCAAATAATAAATTCTTTGGAATAAAACTAACCAACACATTAGGTGTTTTGAATAAATCGAAAATTCTTCCTGGAGAAGAGATGTATTTATCGGGTAGAGCACTCTTTCCATTAACAATTAATCTTGCTAATAAGATTGCAAAAGAGTTCGCAGGTAAGATTTCGATTTCATATTCAGGAGGTGCTTCAATTTTCAATATAAAAGAGTTATTGCAAACAGGAATTACTCCAATAACACTTGTTACCGACTTATTAAAACCCGGTGGTTACCTAAGATTATCTCAGATATCTAATTTTATCAAGAATGATTTGGATAACTACAATAACGGGTCGGAAATAAATGTAAATAAATTAGATAGACTTGCTAAGGTATCCTTAAAAGAAGATTTCTATAAAAAGGAATTTAAAGAAACCGAAACGGTATCAATAAACAAATCTCTGCCAAAGTTTGATTGTTACACATCTCCATGCTCAATAGCATGCCCTATTCACCAGGATGTCGCGGAATATATTCATTACATCAAAGTAGGTAACTATCTCAAAGCTATCGAAGTAATAACGGATAAAAATCCCCTTCCGAACATAACGGGTTACATTTGCGATCATCTATGCGAAACGCAGTGTACGCGATGGGATTATGACAAACCGGTTCAAATTCGTGAACTAAAGAAAATTGCTGCAGAAAAAGGTCTTGATGCTTTTATTAAAAAAGTTAACAAAAAGAAATTAAGAACTAACGCTAAAGTTGCTGTAATCGGTGCAGGACCTTCAGGACTTACAGCCGCTTATTTTCTATCTAAAGCAGGAGTAAAAGTAACCGTTTTTGAAAAAACAGATAAAGCGGGTGGTAATGTGTCACATGTGATTCCATCCTTTCGACTCCCCTACTCCGTTATAGAAAAAGATGTTGAGTTTATCAAAATATTTGGAGTTAAATTTCAATACAATACTAATCCGGATTTTATAATTTCTGATTTGCATAAAACGGGATATGAATTTGTATACATTGCAATAGGAGCTGGTGTATCAAAAATATTACACCTAAATGATAACAATGAGAATGTTTTAGATTCGATAAAGTTTCTTAAAGAGTTTAATAAAAACAAGATTAGTGGAATCGGAAAAAACGTTGCTGTAATCGGAGGTGGTAATTCTGCGATGGATGCTGCACGAGCTGCAAAAAGATTATCAGGAGTTGAAAACGTATATATCATTTACAGACGTACAAAGAAATATATGCCAGCTGATATGGAAGAATTTGATAGTGCTCTAAAAGATGGTGTTAAATTTAAAGAGCTTCTTCAACCTTTTAGCTTTGACAAAGGTGTTTTAAAATGCCAGAGAATGGAACTATCAGATACAGATTCTGATGGTAGACGAAAAGTAACTCCAATTGCAAATGACCATTTTATTTTTAACGTTGATACAGTAATTGCAGCAGTTGGAGAAAAAGTCGATGAGAATGTTCTCCAGAAAAACGAACTGCTTAAAAACGGAAAGATTATTATAAACGAATCTACTCTTGAAACTGACAAAACAAATACGTATATAGGAGGCGATGCATTCAGAGGTCCTTCTACTGTAGTCGAAGCAATTGCTGACGGAGCAAGAGCAGCTAATTCTATATTAAATAAACTTGGTTTGGTTTATAATTATTCTTGTCAGACTATATCAACGAAAGCAATTGATGATGCTTTGTCAAAAGTTGAAGGAAAGGTGTTTACAAAAAAAACAGTAGATGAACAAATTATGGCGGAGAAGTGTCTGAGCTGTAATTACAAATGTAACAAGTGTGTTGAGGTTTGTCCAAATAGAGCGAACATTATAGTAACAGCTCCAACTGCTGAAGAGTATAAAGATTCACATCAGATTATTCATATTGATGACTTATGCAATGAATGCGGGAATTGTACAACTTTCTGTCCTTATGATGGTGCACCGTATAAAGATAAATTAACAGTCTTCGGCAACCAATCCGAGTTTTTAAATAGTGTGAATGATGGGTTTTGTTTATCTATCAATAGTAATGCTGGGTCGACTTTAAATCTTAGATATAAAAATAAGGTTTTAAAACTGAAATTGGATAAGAATGGAAAGATTATTGAAAGAGATTCTGCTTATGAAAAAATCACGAACATAATTGATCAACTTACTACGAATTATAAGTATCTCTTGGATATTACTTATAAAGAATAAAGTAATAATAAAATAATATCAAGATATCGTATCCTTGATTGCTTTAATGATTTGTTTATAACCCGTACAGCGGCATAAATTACCGGCAATCGCTTCCTTTATTTCTTCTTCAGTGGGATTGGAATTTTCCAACAATAAAGCGTACGAAGACATGATAACTCCCGGTGTGCAGAAGCCACACTGAATTGCCCCCGCCATTAAAAAGTTTTCCTGTAATTTGTGTAAACCATTCTTCGCAACTCCTTCTATAGTCAATATTTCTGAACCATTTACCTGACCGGCTAATACTAAACAAGAATTTACAGCTTTGTTATTCATTAACACTGTACAGGCACCGCATTCACCAATGCTGCAACCTTCCTTCGTGCCCGTTAATTGAAATTCTTCTCTTAAAATATCTAATAACCTTCTATTTGCGTTAGTATTAATGCAAACACTTTTTCCGTTTAATATGAACTCTATTTTATGCGACATTTGTACCATTCAATTTTTTGCATACATTAACAAGCAGTTGATACAATGATTGTTGAACAACTGGTAATTTATAAGCACTCGACCATCTTAATCCGGTTACTTTTAACACCTTTCTTCCAATCTCCTGTGATAAAGATATTAAAAGTTTGTTCGAAACTTTCTTACCTATTCCCATTTCCTCAATATTAGTAAACCTCATTGCTACAGGCGTGACTGCACCTCCTGCAATTCTTAAATCTTCTATAATTTGTTTTTCACATTTAATTAATACTGTTAGACTTAATCTGCTAATAGCAACTCCCCTGCGTCTTCCAAGTTTATAGAAATCTCCAATATATGTTTTCAATATTTTAGGAAGAATGATATGAGTTACTATTTCATTCTGTTCTAAGTTAGTCCGATAGGCTTCAGAGAGAAAATCTTTTAGAAGTACTTCTTTTGCACCTTTGTTAGATTGAATTCTTACGCTTGCATCATAAACAAGTAAAGGGGAAAGACTGTCTGCACAGGGTGCGTTATTTATTATGTTTCCACCGATCGTTGCTCTATTTCTTATCTGAACACTGCCAATAGTCGAAGCAGCTTTTACTAATAATGGATATGCAGTAGCAATGTTATTGTTTGCTATTATTTCGGAAAAAGTTAAACCAGCACCTATCTCAAAACTATCTTCATTAATACTAATTGATTTTAATTCATTGAGCTGAGCAATATCTAACAATTTATATATTTTAGCAAACCTTGAAAACCCTTGTTGAAGTCCTGTGATGATATCTGTTCCACCAGCAAGCACTTTTACTTTGCCATTTTTAACATCCAAAATCTTCAATGTGTCATTTAAATCAATTGCTCTAATATATTCTAAATCTGGAATCATCAGGCACTACCTCTTTTAAGATTATCAGGTCTTAATTTTCTCAACAAAATTATCTCTTCTAAATTTATTGGTAAGTTTCTGTATCTTACTCCTGTTGCATTGAAAATTGCGTTAGCAATTGCAGCAGATGTTAATTCAAGTGTCGGTTCGCCAAGGGATTTTGCACCCCAGGGTCCGTATTTTTCATTTCCTTCAACAAAGAATGGTTTTATTTCATCGATGTCTTTACATGTAGGAATTAAATATTGATCGAAATTCAACTCCTTAATCTTACCCTCCTCTGAATTTAATTCTTCCCAAAGACAGAAGCCCGCTCCTTGAGTAACACCGCCATAAACCTGTCCTTCTGATCCAAGTAAATTTATTACAGTACCCGCATCATGCACTGCTATAACTTTATTGACATACACTTCCCCAGTTGAAATATTTACGGACACTTCTGCAACCTGACAACCATATACGTACGTGAAGTATGCATTCCCCTGTCCGCTTTCTTCATCCCAATCGACTTTAGGTCCGGCGTATAAACCGAGTGTTGACATATTGCTGTCATCGTTATATGCTAAACTACAAAGCTCCTTAAATGTTATTTTTTTATTCCCATTGCCATAAGTAATAAGACCACTATTAAATATTAAGTTACAATCTTTGTTTATATTCCAGTATTTATAAAATACTTTTTTAAGTCTTTCTTTTAGTATACTTGAGGCATTCTGCACAGCACCCCCTCCCATAAGAGTAGAGCGTGAAGCAACTGTAGGTCCGCTGTCAGAATTATGTCCTGTATCTAAATTAAGATAGTGAACATCTTCAATCGGTATACCTAATACTTCGGAGACAATGATAGAAAATGTTGTTCGCAAGCCCTGACCGTTTTCAGCCAAGCCGCAGCTAAGATGAATCGAGCCATCAGGTTGCAAAGATAAATAAGCAGTGACCGCATCTATACCTTCAGCTCCCAAAGAACATCCTCTAAAGCTAACTGATAAACCAATACCCCTTCGCCAGGTATTTTCAGGATCAATAAATTGATTTTCATTTAAAATAAAATTGTTGCTCTTTTGCTTCTCTTTAATTATAAAATTGCCATCAATTTTATTATTTTCTTTTCTATATTTATTCCACTTTACATTAAAGCACGATTCCGCACCTGCTTTTTCCAAAACCTTATTAAATGAAACTTCATGCTCATCCAGCTTTTGCCCACTTGCAGTTATTGATCCAGCTTTAAAACCGTTTATTGTTCTTACTTTCAAAGGTGATATATTTAGTTCAGCCGCTATCTCATCCATCAACGATTCCTGTGCAAATATTGGCTGCGGTGATCCAAATCCTCTCATAGCACCCGTGTATGGATTATTCGTGTAAACAGCATTAACATTTGTCTCGACATTTTCTATTTCATAGGGTCCTGTAGCTTGAACAACAGTTCGCCATGTAGCAAATGGACTCATCGAAGCGTAAGCACCTCCATCTGCAAGAATATCGATCTTCATTGCTTTAATTTTACCATCACTGTTAAAACCAACCTTATAGTTTAGTCTATATGGATGTCTTTTATAAGATTCTATTATAGATTCTTCACGACCAAATTTTATTTTTATAGGTTGACCAGTCTTCAGAGCAGCAACAGCCGCCCTGGCAGCTAAAATATTCATTGTGTCATCTTTCCCTCCGAATGAACCACCAAGTTCCGCCTGTTCAATTCTTACGTCAGCAAGCGGTATACCCATAACCTCTGAAACAACCCTCCTTGCAGTATATGGATTTTGAATACTGCCAATTACTTTTATACCATTATTACCTTCAAAAGGATATGCGATAACTGTTTCCGGTTCTATGTAAGCATGTTCTTGATAAGATGTAGTATATCTTCTTTCGATTACATAATCACTTTCTGCAAAACCTTTTTTGACGTCTCCCTTTAGTAAAGGATAATGATTGATGAGGTTTGTTTTATTTTCAGGATGAATTAATGGTGTATTGTCATTTAATGCGTTTTCAGGATCAGTAACAACAGGTAGTTCATTATATTCAATTTTTACATTATCGACAAGCTTCCTTAACTCACTTTCATCTTTGCCAACAAGCATCGCCAAAACATCACCTGATGTAACAACTTTATCATAACAAAATACCGGTTGATCCTTTTTGATTGGTCCGACTTTCTTAGCTCCCGGTATATCTTCAGCAGTTATTATTGTAGTAAGAGCGGGGTTGTTTTCTATTGCAGAAAAATCTATGTTTTTAATCAAAGCATGTACAACATGTGTTCTCACCATCACACCAAAAAGCATATCAGTAAATATGATATCATCGGCAAATTTTGCTGAGCCAGTTACTTTCGCATAACCATCCTGACGAATTACTTCCTTACCTACTATTGAAAACTTCTTGCTCAAGAATCTAAATTAATTTTAAGACACAGCTTTAAATATAAGCCCTTCGTGAAATATCTTGCTAAATTAATTAACCTAATTTCTAATTGACCTAATTGATCTAAAGAATTACCAATATAAAATACCCAATGTCTTAAACAATACTTTGATAATTGGTTACTGAAACTTGTCATGGTTTTATTTTTTCATTAGAAATTGGAGTTTGGAATTTGTTTAGGTCAATTAGAGTAATTAGAGCAATTAGAAATTTAATTATCGAAAACATGTCGGCAAAAGTTTTGCCATAAGGGCATATATTTATTTCTCCTTCATTAAGCTGTATAACTTATAACCATTCTCATTTATAAGTCTTTCGATTTTTTTATCTTGTGGAATATTGAATTTAAAATTTTTCATTAAAAACTTATTCTTGCAATAAGATGCTTTTACGTTTCTTTCAACAACTCCATAAATATAATGACTAAGAAAATTATCACTTGTTAGAGGTGTAGGCGGAATATAATCCCACACGATGAAATCCGCTCTATCATTTACATTTAATGAAGTATAATCCTGGAAATATTGTTTTACAAAATTGATCTGATCAAAATATACTTTATTTAGAATACTAAATGCTTGATCAAAATTTACTCCTTGCTGCCTAAGAATTAAAAAAAGCTGCTTCAATGATTTTGCAACATTAGCATGCATTCCGTCTGTTCCAATCAATAACGTGACCTCCTCTGGAAAATCCGCAATCCCAGGTAAACCTACTGCATTGTTCAGATTGGATTCTAAATTTATAGCAATCGCACATTCACTTTTTTTTAATATCTCAAAATCCTCATTCGATAAATGTATTGCATGAGCTAAAATACTTTTCTCGTTTAGAAGATTATATTTCTTTAATCTTTCAGCAGGTCTTGCTCCATATTTATTAATACTTAAAGTGTTATCAACATCATCCTCGCATAAATGAATATGAATTCCTGTATCGGAATCATTCAAGTATTCAGAAACTTTTGATAAAGTGGAATCCGCAACTGTGAAGGAAGCATGAAGACCAAACATTCCCTTAAAATTATCGTTCGTTTTTTCTTTAAGGAATGACACATTTTCTAACAGAGCTTCTTCTTTAAGCTGTTCCCCATTTCTATCGGAAGTTTCAAAACACAACACACCATTAAGACTGTAGAGATGAAGAATTTCTTTTATACAATTTAAACTCCCCCCCGTAAAATTTGGAGAGGAATGATGATCGAATATATACTGAACACCATTTTGAATGGATTCGTAAGCTGCCATGTGAGTACATGCTTTAACCATTTCTTGATCGAGAGCAAGGTCAAGCTTCCACCACAGGTTTTTTAGAATATTTAAAAAGTTATCCATCGGACCATTTATTGGAATACCCTTTGCAAGTCTTGAATAGATATGTTCATGGAAATTTACATTGGGTATTGTAATAACAGCCCCATTCACATCAAACAAGTCAGGATCATTTTCTTGAGACGGATTATTTGGATATTCGTTAAAATCTTTTTCAATAATCTTTTTGATCTTTCCATCTTCTACAAGAAAATCACAGAAGACAGGATTAACCTTGTTTTCGATTATTTTACATAGCCATGCATTCGCAACTAACATAATTCTATTATATAATAGTTTGTAATTTCCCCTGTACTTTCGAATTAACCAGATTCTCCCTATCTAACAGCATCTCACCTCTTAGAAACACTTTGTCTATAACCGAATCAAATATAATTCCCTCGAAAGGTGTATATTTTCCTTTCGAGTGCATTTCGGAAGCCTTCACTTTATAAGGATTATATAAATTTAGTAATGTAAAATCTGCATCATAACCTGTTTCTAACCTACCTATCTTTTTAAGATGAAAAACATCCGAAACTCCTCTTGAAAGTAATCTCACAGTCGATTCCAAATCAATCTTTCCTTTTAAAAAACCCTCACTAAACAAAAATTGAACTCTGTGTTGTACTCCCGGAATTCCTCCATACACTTCCCAAAAATTATCCGATATTTTTTCTTTCTCAGGATTACATCCAGCATGGTCTGTTGTAATGAAAGAAATTGATCCATCCTTCAAGCCTTCCCAGAGAGCATCTCTATCGTTTTCGAGTTTTACCGGAGGTGCTGTCTTTAAATAATTACGAATGCTTTTATCTTCAAAATCTTTTTGTGTAAAGTAAAGATAATGAGGACAAGTCTCTGTTGTAATGTTTAAACCTTCTTTTCTTGCTTTTCCTATAAGCTCCAGTCCTTTTTGTGAACTCAAATGAACAATGTGAATCCTGCAACCTGTCTCTTTTGCAATTATGATCAAATTGTTAATTGCTTTAGCTTCAGCATTGTCATCCCTCGCATCGCAGTATGCTTGCCAATCGTTTTTGTTTTGAGAAATTGCAAGACTCCTGCCTTTTGTAATTAACTCTTTATCTTCAGCATGCACAGCAAGTATTGAATTATTTTCCTTAACACATTCCGCAGTATATTTCAGTTGTGTATACGAAAGATCAGAAAAAGTATCCATTCCTGATATTACATAAGCTTTAAATCCAACTACACCACATTCAACTAATTCTCTAATCTGCTTTTTGACTATCTCTTTATCAATGAAATCTTCCCGCCTGATTCCACCCCAGAAAAAATAATCTATATAACTTTTATTCTTAACAGCTTCCCGTTTGAATTCAAAATTATTTTTTGAAACAACGGGTGGTAGAGAAGTACAAGGCATGTCGAAGACCGACGTCACACCTCCGAACATAGCGGCTTTCGATGCATGAATAAAATCGTCTCTCTCTTCAAATCCCGGTGTATTGAAATGAACATGGCTGTCAATTGAACCGGGAATCAAAACTTTGTAATCGCCATCATGAATGATTATATTATCAGAATATTTTTTCTTTTCGATGCTGTTAACGAATGTATTCAATTTTTCTTTATTATCAATATCTGCCCAATCTACAACTGCTTCTGTATATGGTTCAATCTTTACGATTACATCAGTAAAATAAACATCTACTAATTGCAGTTTATTAAAACCTGAACTTATGAATACATTACTTAAGACATTCATATATTATAACAATCCAACTTCATTATTAAAATCATTGATTAACTTATCCCATCGAGGAACGACAGCAAATCGTTCACCCCAATAATCCTCGTCATACCATTGAGTATTTAATTCCTCAACATCTTTACCCTGCTGCTCTACCCATGTAAAATATTTGAGATTATGAATACGTTTCTTATCATAGTAGTTCAATTCTTTGAAGTAATCGATGCCTTGTTTTTTTACACAAGCACTCCAATCTATTTCTGCTTGCTTTTCTGAATACTTTCCCCAATTGGTATTCATTTCGTCAAGTCTTGAATAATACATTTCAACTGAATCTGTAAATATTGTAAATATTATATCGTTCTCATTGAACTCAAAATACTTTGCTAATTTAATTGAGCTAAGCAAATTACATACGGATGAAATACCAAGGTATGGCAGCTTCTGAATTACATCAGAGCTTACATCAAGAGTTTTAATAAATTCTTGCCCTGCTTCTTCATTAAACAAACGCAAAACATGTAACGTGTCTTCATCATCGATTGCACAAACAGCATCTGTGTTTTTAACATTATGTATCCAAGGAATATGTTTATCGCCAATTCCTTCTATCCGATGACCACCGAAACCATTCAGCAGAAGTGTCGGACATTGCAGAGCTTCGGCTGCACTAACTTTTAGCAATGGATATACTGTTCTGAGATAATCACCGGCACCAATAGTTCCTGCTGAACCCGTTGCACTAACATAACCACTTAGTCTCTGCCCATCTTCTTTTAACTGATTAAACAAAGTTTCAATTGTGCTTCCTGTAATTTCATAGTGCCAGACTGCATTACCGAATTGGTCGAATTGATTGAAGATGAAATACTTATCGCTTTGAGCTTCTAATTCGTGACACTTATCGTAAATCTCCTTAACATTACTTTCGCAGCCTGGCGTAGCAAATACTTCTTCAGCTCTTTCTTTAAGCCAGTCGAAACGTTCCTTACTCATTTCTTCAGGAAGAATTGCTACGGAATCAACTGCTAATAAGTTTGAATTGAAAACACCGCCGCGACAGTAATTACCCGTTGAGGGCCAGACCGCTTTATGATATTCCGGATTGAATCTTCCCGAGACAAGAAAAGGTGTCAGACAACCATAAGTTGCGCCAACTTTATGAGAGCCAGTTGGAAAAAACTTTCCCACAAGCCCGATAATTCTTGCTTTAACTCCCGTGAGTTCTTTTGGAATTTCCAGGTAATTGATTTCCCCTATTCCTTTTGAGTTCGGATCGTTTCTCCAGTTGATTCTGAATAGGTTTAAAGAATGGGTTTCCTGGAAATCAATATCTTTTATTTTATCAATGATTGTGTGGGGAATCTGTGAAGGATTTTTTAATTGTTTAAACGTTGGTAATATTATATTTCTTTCACTGCAACGTTTGATTGTCTTGTTAAGATAATCCTGATTCTCGATTTTCCAGTTCCATTTCGTCATGGGAATGCGTGATTAATTATAATTCAATATAATTTTTCTTATGTGTAATCTAAATTCAAAAAAGGGAATTTTGATTTGTCCACGAATGACACGAATAATAAATGGATATTTGTAAAATTAGTGCTACTAATAATTCAAGATAAAATCTGAAATGGTTATTGAAAGGCTCAGGATAAAAAAGGATTAATAATAACAAGATCCCGTATTTGCTGTTTGTGCTGCAGGTCTTCAGTGTATAAAATGTTACAATTGGCTCTCAATGCAGATGAGATGATAAGCGAATCATAAAATGAATATTGCCATTCCTCTTTAATCTCTAAAGCATCTTTATTAAGTTCAATACTTGATAGTACTTCGCATAATGGCTCCAGAACATTTATCAAATAGTTTGTACAATCAATCGTAGTCAGAGGAGTTGTGAATTTCTGTGTTGCTACATTAATAAATTCCTGAACGACCTGGTAACTAATGCAGCCTTTATGTTCATAAAGTGCATCGCTAATAATTTCTTTCGCTGTTTTTTGCTTTTTGGAATTGGATTTATCGAATGAATAAACAAGAATATTAGTATCTATGAAATATTTATCTTTCATTCAATTCTTCCCTATTAAATTTTCGACCGGGATTTACATATTCTAATTTTAGCATTAGCTCAGCATAATTAAAATTGCTCTTATCTGAATTGATAAATCTCTTTAACCATTTGCGAAAATTTTCATTTAAAGTCGTATGTTCTCGTTGAGCTTTTTCACGTGCTTTCTTGATAAGTTTTTCTTCAGCACTAAAAGTTATATTTTTTAGCATAACATTTCCTAATTATTGTTAAATACACGAATATCGTGTACAAGAAAATAATGTTGAATAATTTAAAAAGCAATATTAAAAAAGCAAAATTATTAGAAAGAGATACATAGATTTAGCATTTTGCTATGTCCACGAATGCCACCCACCAAAAAGAGTAGGCGGTCAAGCTAATTATCACGAACGATAAGTAAATACAATCGTGACATTCGTGAAATTCGTATCTTGAAATTCGGTACCACTTTGGTGTCTTTTCGTGTACATTCGTGAAATTCGTATCTTGAAATTCGGTACCACTTTGGTGTCTTTTCGTGTACATTTGTGAAATTCGTGTCTTGAAATTCGGTCCACCTATTTAATAAGAAGGAATTACATCATATCCTTACTTCCCGCAAACAGGACATTTAATAAATAAATCGGGTGGAGGTTGTGGGTGGGTTTCATTTATAATAAAAGTATTATCGGACAAATAATGAAAGATTTTGCATTCATAGAAAAAAGCATAGGATATTGAATCGCATAAGCAAAACTTAAATTGAGAAAAGTATCCAATATGATTTTTAAGTGTATTATTAAGATCGCAGTCGCAGCGGCTTAAATACAGAGGATTAAACTTTCCGTTATTACAGGGAGAATATCCTAAAAGGAATATCCCAACAGAATTTTCAGGAATTACATTATCTATCAAATCCTCTGTTAAATCAATAGCTTTCGAAAAATTGTTACTGTTCAATTTCAGAGAAAATTAGTTTTGTATATTAAGTTTAATTTTAAATTGTAAGATTTTTAAACCCGAACTGTGTTATATATATAAATACTCCACATTTGCAAAGTTTTCGGAAAAGTTGGAGGAAAATAAAAGACAGCCTGCTAGAAACAGGCTGTCTTGGAGAATTGATTGTTAAAATATTAATTTACTTCAGCAAAACCATTTTCTTTATTGCACTGAAATCTCCCGCTATCATTCTATAATAATATATGCCGCTGGAAAGATTCGATGCATTGAAATCTATAGAGTAGTATCCAGCTTTCAGTTTATCATCCACTAAAGTAGCTACCTCTCTGCCAACCACATCAAATATTTGAATGCTTACCTTGCTGTTATACGGCAGGCTGTAGTCTATTCTCGTAATCGGATTAAACGGATTGGGATAATTTGCATGTAGTTCATACTCCATGGGTAGTGTAACTAATTGATCACCACAATTGCCAAGATAATCTCCGTGATTATTCAGATGTGTCTCAACTGCATTAGGACTGATACAAATTGTATGACCATTATGACAAACAAGAACTTTGTCGTTTTTCTTACCACATCTGACATCCACCACATTAACAAATATTTCATCGCTTGCGCTGCATCCATTGGCATCTGTTACTGTAACCGTATAAGTCATTGATTCTTCCGGTGAAGCTATAGGATTTGCTATATTGGATTCACTCAATCCCGTAGTTGGTGACCAGCTGTAGGTTTCACCTCCTGTAGCGTTTAATTGTGTGCTATAGGGTGGATAACCGATATATATAATTGCGTCATCACCTGCATTCGCATCAGGTGGCGTATTAAAAGCAACGTTGATATCATCACTGGCAGAACCGCCCGCATTGGTTACAGTTACCGAGTAGTTGCCTGATGTCGTTACATTAATTGTACGTGTTGTTTCTTCGGTAGACCATAGGTATGTGCATTCAGGATTACCGGCATCAAGTGTCTCAGTTTCTCCTACACATCTGGTGATGTCCTCGCCAAGATCGACCTCAGGAGGATCAACACCACGCTCAATATCCAATGCTAAACCTGTATAGTTTGTATGGTCAGGTTTGTAAAACTGCTTAAGATCCGTACCATCGTAATTAATACTGAAAACACTGCTCACCCCATAATCGGTCCAATAAAGTCTCTGCACGATTGGATCTACTTCAAAATCCCAAGCGAATGATTGTATAGGAAAATGATGGAGAAGTATTCTATCTGTCCGTCAAGATTGGCACTATGTATATCTGTTCCATTTACAGGACGACTGCCCCAAAATATTTTTCCTTCTGCAAAATCTATATCAAATCCCCATTGATAGGTGAAATCTGTGCTCTCCCAAAGGACTTCCACATTACTGCCGTCAAGGTTGGCACGTATTAAAGCAGCTGTTATACTTTCGTTGTTGTTATTGGCCCAATACATTTTGCCTGAAGTAAGATCCAACTCAATGTCTAAAATCCGTTCGATATAAGGACCGATTTTGCGTCCCTCATAAATAACTTCTTCTCCGGAACCATCAAGATTTGCCCGTAGAATTTTTCCCTGTAAGTACCAAGAATAATAAATTTTACCGCCGTCTTCATCCACATCTATAGCCCAAACCTGGTTAAACATAGATGTCGAGCTTATTTCCTCAACTCCGGTTCCGTCGAGGTTAGCTCTCATTATTTTTCCCTGAAATGGTCGAGTCCAGTAAATTTTACCAATATTTTTTGCAAGCGCAAGACCCATCGGCTGATATGTTCCATACACCAATCTTTCTATATCGGAACCGTCTGGATTTGCCCTAAAAATCTTTGCTGTTCCTGTACTGATCCAATACACTTTTTGAGCCTGAGCCAAAAGCTGAGTCGAAGCAATTAAAAAAAGACCAACGAAGATTAGTATCCATTTTTTCATTTCATTTCCTTTCTGATTTAATTTTAAAGAGGTATTTTCTTTAATTACCGATTATGTTATTTTTCCCTTCTCTCATTCCCAAAGTCCTAGCCTGCCGTTTCCGTAGGAACTCCTTTGGAGCAGGCATGGTTCTTTTGGAATGGTAAATGAAAGTGGTATCCATTATTTGATACCACTTTCTTAAATTACTGATGATGTTATTTTAATTTACTATTTGATCACCACCATTTTCTTTATTGCAATGAAATCACTTGCTACCATTCTATAATAATATATTCCGCTTGAAAGATTCGATGCATTGAAATCTATAGTGTAATATCCCGCTCTTTGATTCTCATTCACAAGAATAACCACCTCTCTGCCAAGTACATCGAATATTTGTAAACTAACCTTGCTGTCAAACGGCAGGGCATAGTCTATTCTCGTAATTGGATTGAATGGATTGGGATAGTTTGATTTAAGACCGAAATCTTTCGGAGGTTCCGGATTCCCGTTTAGTTCTCCTTCCCTGGACTTTTTAAGAATATTGGATTTCTTAAGAATATTAGACCTTTTAAGAATGTTGGACATTTGATAAGATTCACCGAGACCTATCAAATGTTGTATAGCTTCAACATCCTTATCCACATCAATATCCTCTGCAC
The DNA here is from genome assembly GCA_016783945.1 of Ignavibacteria bacterium. Classification (GTDB taxonomy): domain Bacteria; phylum Bacteroidota; class Ignavibacteria; order Tepidaquicellales; family Tepidaquicellaceae; genus BS750m-G4. The sequence continues at coordinate 33,978 of JADHVP010000008.1, read as the reverse complement.
AGAGCGAGCCTCGCAATTGCACCTCTTTTTTCAGGTGAATTTTTTTCTCAGGTGTATTGAATGAACCAAGCAGAATCGAACCCTCGTCGACGTCAATATTTTCCATCGAATTGATAGTCACATAGCGGCTATCATTCTCACCATTTGGTGAGATTGACATTACAACATCTTTATTTATATCGACTTTCTTAACAACATTTACCGTAACCGGACCAGTGGTGAGTTCAATATCAAAGTGTGATTCTTTCTCAAATTTTAATTCTTCGAAGAGATACTCACCTGATGATAATATTAGGGTAGCACCTTCCTTAACTTTTATTTTGCCATAACTTCCGGGGGCGAGTGTTTGTGTTCCATTTTTCTCAACCTCCACGTCTTGTCCGCCTGCAACATAGGAAAGTTGAGGTAAAGGTACTTTAGATACATTGCCATAAGAAGTTGTGTCACCAGTAATGATTACGTCTTTGTGGAGATCCAGCTTGTCACCTGTGGTCACATCGCCATCAATGGTTATATCCTTTTCAATCTTAATTTTACTTACAGCGGTCAAATCCCCAATGTATGAAGTAGGTCCTTTCTTGATGTCAATTTTGTCATTGGAGTGCATATCGCCTTCTGCCTGTCCCATTTTATCCAGTTTTATCTTTTTGACTGCCAAATATAAATATGAATTTCCGAGAGTATTAGGATCATCTATGACGCTGACTGTGCGTGTAAGCTGAGCTGTGTTGCTGTTTGCGTCCAAAGCATCATAAGTTATGGTATATATGCCGGGCAAATTAGTATTTACGCTGCCTGTGATAACACGAGACGGATTCGGATCGCAGTTGTCAGTAACTTCTGCACCGGGTTCTACATATGCACCGCTAAAGCGTACGATACTGAGAGGATTATCTCCATATAATGTAATTTCAGGAGGCTCGGTGTCGTTGTTGATTGTAACAACTACATCATCTGTAGCTGTTCCGCCATTTCCATCATCGACCGTGAGTGTAATAGTGTGAGTTCCGGGTGCAAGTGTTACAGTTGGATTGACACCTGTGGCAATCTGATTCACACCTTCACTCCAGGAATAAGACAGTGGATCGTTATCCGGATCGCTGGAACCTGAACCATCTAAAGTTACTTCAGCACCTGCTGGCGGAGCACAATCTATGGTTTGGTCATCACCGGCAACGGCAACAGGTGTACCACATGTTTCGTTATTATAGAGATCTTGAACTTCATTTTCTATTAGTGCTCTGTCATAAATCCTAATATCGTCAATAAAGCCATTATAATATTCGTGAGTCCATGGCATGCATACTGAAGCACCAATATATACATTTATACTATTGTTACTAAAAGATTGGTTATCGAATGTTTGGGAATTATTAAATTGTCCATTAATAAATATTTTTTTGATTGAATTTTGAGCATCTCTGATAACAACAATATGTTTCCAATTATTATCATTAATATTATTGTTGCTCAATAAAGTATAATCTTGAGAAATTGTTCCAGTATTAAATTGAATTTTACCACCTGAACCCAAACACACACTCCAATCTCTTTGCCAACCACACAAATCTCTATCAATTATAAATTGTCCCCATGGCCATGGATCTGGATCAGATGAAGAGGTTTTTATCCAAAAACTAATACTAAGATCATTTATAATATTTATTGAAGAAGGTAAAGAAACGTACTGGCTGTTTCCGCTTAATGAATATGCTTTATTCTGTATATTACAGCGATCATTTGTATAAGTTTCACCACCGACCGGTGTTCCATTGTATCCATTACAGCTTTCATCGTTTACATTTCCATTAAACGGATAATACGCAACTAAACCCTGAGGTGGTAATGGTGGATCCCAACCTCCTTCTTGATAAAGATCCTGGATTTCGGTAGCACTCAAAGTTCTATTGTATAATCTGACATCATCTATTTTTCCTTTAAACTGTTGAGAAACGTTATTTATATGTGTACCGATTCTAAAATTATTGTTAGATTGAATGTTAATAGGTGTTGTAATATTTTGAGAGTTTACAAAGTTTCCATTTATGTAAAGATTTCGTGTATTTGTAGTATAAGATATTACTGCGAAATACCATCTATTTGTATTAAGACTACTTGGTACTGGCCAAGCATTATTTGTTCTATCAAATATCGGATAATTTTGCAATATTGGATTATAAGCGAAATCCCATGAAGCCACTCCTCCACCAGTTACACCATAGCAACCAAAATTGTAATTTCTATTAGTAACATTGATACAATCAATCAATATCCAAGCACAGTATGTAAAATTTGAGGTAATATTAGGATAATTATTTGCTTGAATCCAATTATTAGTTCCGTTAAAATAGTATGCCTTATCTGTAGAATTAAATCTATCAGTTGTTAATGTTGCGCCATATATGACACCATTATAACCATTTCCACTTTCATCGTCCGCATTTCCGTTGAATGGATAATAAGCAACTAAACCACTTGTCGGTTGTGCAAAAAGATTTACAATAACTAATAAAACAAATGTGATTGTGAAAAATAAAGTTTTTTTCATTTTTTTCTCCTTGTATTTTTAATTAATAATTATTTAAAGATTTTATTTTAAAATCTCACTCCATCGTAATCGTCAGCACATCGCTTGGCTGACCGATTATTTCATCGTATGACAATTGAAGTATCCACACTATAGCTTATATTAGTTTATATACTCCACATTATTCCTGGAGCATTACACACGAAAAATTTTAATAATTTATATTGTTTAGGAGTCTAGCAGTTAGAGATTTAATTCTCTATAGCGGAGTGAGAAAGTGTGATTTATTTGTGTTTATTCACAGAATCCTTTGCGGCAAGGTAATGTTTGTTAATTGCTGGATAGTTGACAAACTTATCCCCATCCCACCATAGTACTTTTGATTTCAAAGATTCAAGATATTCTGAAAGTGGAATCTCAGGAATGATTTTGTTTATAAGAAGTTTTCTGTATTTGATCTCAAAATAATCTTCGGCATCAATATTAACGAGATTCATTTTTTCATCAAAGAAATACATAAGAGTCGGCGAAGGAAATTCCTCACATTCTTTTGTTGTGATTAGGATTTTCATGTCATTATATATTAAACCAGTTACAATATTTCTTGGCATCTGCGTCGAAATCTTTTCCGGTAGTTCGTGAAACTTTTCTAAAACAACAGAACGCGGGAAAAGAATATAGTACATCTCTAAACCGGGTTTACCATCTTGTAAGGGGTCTGATTTAGGGCTTACACCCTTAATAAAATCAGAATCAAAAATAACTGTAGCAGCACAATTATAAGGTTTCTGGTTATTCACTCCTGCAAAAATAATTTCTTCTTTACTATCCTGATCGATGTCAAGCACTTTTCCATAACTCATATGTCCTGCATTGATGTACTCGGAAATTAAGTTACCGTTATAATCAAGTACACCAATAATATACGGAAAATATTCATTGTAGTGCCCCCTGTAGATAATATTTTGAAATTTTCTATCCTTAATTTTAACTGTGAATATACACAGAATATTCGTCTTATCATTGTAATGCTCTCCATTGTAAATAAGGCTTTTATAAGGTAAACAGAATTTCCAAAGCATATTATTTGTATTTTTATAACAATATATTGAACGGCTTTCAAGGTCATTAAAATGCGATTTTTGCAAGTACAAAACTTCGTTAATACCATCACCGTTAATGTCACTTAATACAAACCTGTTATTCTTAAAAAGCTTATGGTTATAATAATCCCGATTACCTTCCTCGAGTTTTTCCGATTCAAAAATTTTCACACCGTGTTTATTATATGCAACATACCTGTCGTTTTCAAATGATTGGTTAACTGGATTTCTATCAAGATGCGGTATTAGATAATTTATTATAAAAAATATGATAATGAATAAAGTTGATATTGACAACACCCAATTCACAGCAGTATGATACCTTCTATAATTCGCAATTATCTTATCCTTAAGTTTCAGCTCACACCTCTCCACTATATCAAGATTCTTGAAGACATTCTCGAAACTTTTAATGGGTATTAGTTGAAGTTCTCTTTTAGTATACTTTCTATTTAATGCTTCAAGTTCTGACTTCGCTTCATTAATATTTTCTTCGGGAATAACGAATTTTTTATAGGGAGAATAAAAAACCGCTCTAAGTTTTATCTTAAGAGTTTTATCATCGAGTTTAACTAAATTCCCCTCCTTATCTATCTCGGCAGTGAATACTGTATCATTTCTAAATTTGAAGTAATACTTGTAGATCTCATTTATCAAAATCGAGTTGTATGCTAATACAAGACCTCCAATACCAAGCGATGAGCCTGTATAAATATATTCTTTTAGTTCAAAAAAGTATGTGAAGTTATAATAGTGAGTTTTAATATTTTGTTTTGAACAAGCTCTTTTAGCAATTGCTGTAACATGATTCAACTGCTCCACAATTTGTGTCTTGTCGATGTTAATTAAATTATTGACCTCTACTTTATCAACCACCTCACTTCTTGAACGCTTCGATGAACTTAGATTTAGGCAATAAATAATTCCTGTTTCAAAATCTGAATCATTATTCTCATCAAGATTCTTTTCTATAAGTACAATGTTGACAGAATCAGTTGAGAGCTCTTCCCCTTTATGTACTACTCCCGATGAACCATCGAGATATGATAATGCTTTCTCTTTTTCTTTTGCAAGAATGCTTTCAAGATGTTCGAAGTCAAATGGTTTAATTTCGTGAGTTGTTGATTGTCTTAGCTGGATTACTTTGCTTAAAACATTTTTAATGTCATCAATTTCTTCGGGTGAAAAGAAAATGTTCGCATCTGCCTGACCGAGTTTATTTATTAATACGAGAAATTGAGGTGTGAACTCTTCGAAATAAGAGTTGTAAATTGATTGTTCAGGTTCTTTGAATATGAGTTCGAAGAAATTAATTAAGGAAAGAATCTTATACTTCAGACTTGCGGGAATCTTTAAAACATTCTGGAGTCTTTTGGAAGCTATTTCAATTTGAAATATTGACATCTCACAATATGTTTTCGCCACCAAGACACGAAGGCACTAAGAAAATAAAATATTAAGACTTTGTGTCTAAGCGTCTTAGCGGTTAGTTAAACTTCAACAATAACGATTTCAAATTTTTCTGAAGGCGGTGTAGTAAAAGCAAATTTCTTATTTATTATTTCAAACACTTTGAAAAAATCAGGAGATATAAAAACAATCGCTTTTAGTTTTTTCAATTTGAAAACTGTGGTGATTTCTAATTCTGACTGTATGTTTTCATCGATTGATTTCATCTTCAACTTCATTCCACTTTTAAGTACGCAATGAAGTTCCTGAGATTTTTCTGTTAACTTAAAATCATCAATTTCGAACCTTGCAATCGGTGAATGAATATTAATCTTCATCTGTTTATCAAAGCTGTGGTCTTTTATTTTTATCAAACCTTCTTTATCCGAAACAAAATCTTCCTCGATTCCCTCTACATTAACGAGAGCGTTTTTTATTTTTTCTAAATCCTCACAAATTAGATATAAATTAAAATCACCCAATGAATTATTTTTGAATGCTCTAATCAAAATCAACTTTTCAGCAGTTGCATAAGTATTAAAGTACTTATAACCTACCTGGTCTTTCTCATCATTTTGCGCAGCCAGGCTCATTACATTATTGTTATCAGATTCCGGGTAAAAACTATTCAACTCATAGGAATTTTTGTTACTGCTCTTCAAATTGTTTAAATCGGAATAAAATGATTTTAAATCATTAAAATACTTTTCACAATCTTTACATTTTGATAAATGATTTTCTATTTCTTCAATCTTATTTTCTTTAAGACTGGAAGAATTTAAAATATAAACATTTAATATTTCATCTGTTATATGCTTCAACTAATATACCTTCCTTATTATTTAAAATACTCCACATTCCTTGAAATATTATCTTTAAATCTCTTCTTATAAAATTTTGATACATAATTTAACAACAATGTTTTTTCTACAGCTTTACAGCATTCGTTTTGTAAATTCATAAAATCGAATGCTTTTCTTATTACTTCGGGAATCGAATAAGTTTTAAATTCATTATTATACAATTCATTCAGAAAAATATCTTCTGTAATTTGAGGTAAATCAAAAATGATTTCAGCCTCAGAATTATTATAAATGTATATTTGATCTCTGAATACTATCTCTTTAAATCCATCCTTGTTTCTTGATATAAATATTTCGATAGCCTTTTTTACTTTAAAATAAAACTCACCATAATCTCCTCGGATCTCTGAAATTCGTTGATTTACTGTAGAACGAACTAAGACCACAATCTTTGCAGTGATTTCCTCGTCATTAACTTTATCGATGTTATTAATCACCCCGGAAAAGAATTTGTTTATCTGAAAATAATACCCTCCCCTGTTTTCAAAAATATCCGCAATGAGATCGTATTTCATTTCTTTTTCATCATATCCTTCTTTTTGAAACAGTTCATCCTTGAATATATTTTTTCTATATTGAACCAAAGCAATATCGCTACAAATATCTATACATTCATTAATGTGTTTCGACCTGCTTCCATCTTGTATTACAGAAACAAGTATAGGTTTAATATTTTTAAATTTTCGTGGAATCAAATTGTATTTAGGGAATTCGTTTATTCAACGATTAAAAATAAGTAATTTATATTTCATAAAAAATCACTTTGATTCATAACTTTCATAAAGTAATTATCCACGATAAGCAATTGTAAATCGTTTTAAACTCAAATAACCTTTTACATTATTATTAATTTAAGTAAATTTGTTTTCTCTATAAAATGATTTTCTAGAAAAGATTGATGATAGAATAGTATGCTTATTCAAAAACCTAAAGGCACGTTCGATATTCTTCCGAAAGAAGCCGGGCAACGAAGACATATATTAGAAAAGATAAGGAAGACCTTGTCTAATTTTAATTACAGTGAAATACAAACTCCTACTTTTGAAAACACTTCTTTATTTAAAAGAAGCATTGGTGAAGAGACCGATGTAGTTTCGAAGGAAATGTATTCTTTCAACGATGATGAATTTACTTTAAGACCTGAAATGACGGCACCCGTTGTAAGAGCCTATTTAGAGAACAGCATGTATAACGAGTCCCCCGTTCAAAAGCTGTTTTATTTTTCGAATATGTACAGACACGAAAGACCGCAAGCAGGAAGGTACAGAGAGTTTTCGCAGTACGGGATTGAGGTAATCGGCAGCGGTGATTTTACTGTCGACGTAGAAGTCATTGCTGTTGGTTTGCAAATACTAAACGACTTCGGTATAAGAGATATTAAAACGAAAATAAATAATATCGGGACACAACAAGAAAGAGCTTTATTTATCGATGATTTAAAAAAGTATTTAACCAAATACCTCAAGGTTCTCTCTATCGACAGCAGAAAAAGATTTGAAAAGAATCCTTTGAGGATATTAGATTCGAAAGACCCATCGGATAATGAAGTACTTGAAAACGCACCTGTACTCTACGAATATCTTTCGAAAGAAACTAAAGATTTTTTTTCTAACGTTTTAGATTTATTGAAAGACCTCAGGATAAAATTTGAAGTTGATTACAGGTTAGTCCGCGGGTTCGATTATTATACGTCCACAACGTTCGAGGTTATTTCCGATGAACTCGGTTCGCAGAATGCAATCTTTGGCGGAGGAAGATATGACATGCTGGTAGAACAGCTTGGGGGTAAACCTACACCTGCAATTGGTTTTGCTTGTGGTATAGAAAGATTAATGATTGTCCTCGATAAAAATGAATACGAATATCCTGAGAAAGAAGCATTGAAGCTTTTTATTGTAAGTATCGGAGAAGATGCTAAGAAGTTTGTCTTGAAGACAGCGATTGCTTTGAGGAAGAAAAATTTTAAATGCGAAACAGACATGCTTAATAGAAGTGTCAAATCACAAATGAAAGAAGCTAACAGGTTAAATGCAGAATACGTAATTGTAATTGGAAACGAAGAGCTTGAAAGCAACGAAGCAAAATTAAAGAGGATGTCGGATGGTATTGAGATAGACGTATCAGTTGATAAAATATATGAGCTGAATTACAATATTGATTAGTATTTCGAGAGTATTTAATTAATCAACACAATGAGAACTAAGCAAGTAAGACCTGACAAATTAAAATATGAATACGAGTTAAGTATTTCTCACCAGTTCGATACAGTGTTAAAGAAAAAGTATATCTTATTCGATTTTAGAACTGTAAAAATATTCGAGAATTTCGTATACAGGATAAATGTAATAGAAAATATTAATTTTGAGAAAAAGGAACTGAATTTTGATGTAGAAGGGCTTTCTGCTCCAAAAATATCTTTACCAAATACAGGTAATGCCGGTTATCAATTTAAATTATATGATTTTAAAAATACAACTTATATGTTGGACTTAACAAAACATAAGAAAAAGAAATGTAAATATGAATTTAAGGTAACAACCACCTCGGTCAAGTTAATGAAGAAACCTCCTAAAACATTTATAAAAGTATTAACTTAAAAAAGAATAAATTTAATGTATCCAAAACTATTTGAGATAGGTCCTGTTCCTGTTTACAGTTATGGTCTTATGCTTGGCATAGCATTTTTAGTAGGCAGTACTCTATTCAGCAAAGAACTGAGACGAAATAAATTAGATGAAAATATAGGAATAGCAATAACTTTTTTAGCACTAATTGGCGGCATTGTTGGGGCAAAAGTTTTTTACGTATTAGAGGAATGGAATTTCGGAAAAGGACTTCCGATATCATCTTTTCTAACTACTGACTCTTTAATTTCTGCAGCAGGACTTACGTTCTACGGAGGACTTATATTTGCAATTATATTTGTTATTATCTATTGCAAGATTAAAAAACTTTCTGTATTACGGATTTTTGATTATCTCTCCCCGGCAACAGCATTGGGATATGGCATAGCGAGAATTGGATGCCATTTATCCGGTGATGGTTGTTATGGAATAAATATTAGCAATACTTTCTGGGAATTTTTAGGTTACAGTTATTCGAATGGAACAGTTCCTACTCCTGAAGGAATTCTTGCCTGTCCAACTCCAATCTTTGAATTTGTTGCTGCAATTTTAATATTCCTCTTTTTGTGGAATAGAAGAACAAAAATTAAGTATGCCGGAGAATTATTCTATTATTATTTATTATTATCCGGGATTTCAAGATTACTCGTTGAGTTCATAAGACTCAATCCAAAAGTGATTTTTGGTCTCACACAAGCTCAATTGGTATCAGTAATTATGATAATATGCGCCCTAGGAATGCTTATTTATAAAAAAGGAAAGATTTCAAGGGAATCACTAACTGAAAAAGAATAATGAGAACTGGAAATATAAAAATAGATAAAAACACAATTCCTTAGTAATAGTAATATCCTTGTAAATTTTGAATAATTAAATTAATTTAACCTTTTCAAATTTTTAAATTTGCACATTAATGAAACGAACGTATCAACCAAGCAATAGAAAAAGAAAGAATAAACATGGATTTCGTGAAAGAATGTCATCAAAAAATGGTAGAAGGGTTCTTTCAAGAAGAAGAACCAAAGGAAGAAAGAAGCTCACTGTGAGCGATGAATTCGTACGCGTATAGCAGATTGGATGCGTAAATGGATAGTAATAATGAACATGCAAGTGAAAATTTTAGATTAAAAAAATCTGAGTTAATCAGGGGTTATGATTCGTACAGCAAGATTATTTTTAATTCAACTAAATTCAGTACTGAACTTTTAAAAGGATATTTAAATTTAGATAAGTCAAACAGACACTATAGTTCTACAAAAGAGTTTTCTGAGAGCCCACTTCCACAGCATAATATTAAAGTGGGCTTTATTGTTTCCAAAAAGAAAATTCATAAATCCAGTCAAAGAAACAGGGTTAAAAGGTTACTCAGGGAATCATACAGATTAAATAAGTTTTTTTTTTAAATGAACGTATCGAATATAATGTATCAATAATAATTGGTTTATCCGATAATGCTTATGTTTTATTGAATAGAAATAATAAAATAAATTTAAGAACATTCGAATTAGAGATGAAACAATTATTGAAAGACATGAATAATTACTTGCATTCAAAAAATAAATCATGACATTCATACCGATTCTATTAATCAAAATATACCAGGTTCTATTATCACCTTTATTTTCTAACTCATGCAGGTTTTATCCGACTTGTTCTAACTATTGTATAGAAGCTTTTAAAAAATATGGTTTGTTTAAAGGGATATATCTTGGTGCAAAAAGAATTCTCAAATGTAATCCTCTTTTTGAAGGTGGAATTGATCCCGTACCGTTAAAAAGCAGCTGTTCCCACAACTCAAAATAAATGATCGTCAATATTAAAAGTATATTTATATAATGGATAAAAAATCAATATTAGGATTCGTAGCAATTGGAATAATACTGGTTGGCTGGTTGTACTGGTCGTCAACTAAACAGCAAAAAGAGCAATTAGAAAAACAAAAAACGGACAGCACAAAAATCATTTCAGATTCATCTATAACTACGGATACTACAAGAATAAAGGATACAATTGTAACCAAAACAGAGGATGTTCAGGATACAACAGGATTAAGCAATCTTAAATATGATGAATTAATCACTAAATACGGAAGTGCATTTTACTCGAAAGCTATTGACTATACAGGCGATACAACTACAAAGGCAAAGGAAAAGATTATCATGCTGGAGAATGAAAAAGTTAAAATGGAATTCACAAATTATGGTGGGACAATTAAGAAATTTATTACGAAAGAATATTTGACATGGGAAAAAGAACCTGTTCAACTTATTGATTGGAAAACAGGTAAAGAACTACACCTGTTATTTACTTCTAAAGATGGAAAATTAATTAACACAAAAGATCTCATTTTCAACTCTGATTATGCTGAATGGGAAAATATAGACCTTACAAAAAATAAAGACTTCACACTTAAATATGAACTAATAATTTCAGAGGACAGTACCCAAAAGATAATTAAAACTTATTCTTTCGATCCTGACTCGTATCAGTTTAATGTCGACTATGAATTAGTTAACTCGGATAAATTTATAACAGGAGGGAAATATCAAATTATCTGGGGTTCATCATTAAACCTTACTGAATACAGAAGTGATGATGAAGCAACATTTGCCGAAGCTTTTGCTTATATGGGCGGAGAGCTTGAAACAATGGATGCAAGTGACTTCGAAGAGAAATATACAGAAGATTTTAATGGTAATACTGATTTTGTCAGTTCGCGAAATAAATACTTTGGTGTTTTTATTATACCAACAGATAGAAAAGGCGATGGAGCATACCTTACAGGATATAAAGAACACTTAAAAGATCTTGGTCAAAGAAAAGAATATTCAATTGCATTAAAGATGGATGTGAAAAATGATTTACATGAGAAGAGTTCTTTCATGATTCTACTTACTCCCCTCGATTATCAAATACTGAAATCTTATGATAGAGATCTTCAAATAACTATGAGATTTGCATTAGATTTTATAGTACGCCCAATCGCACAATATTTCATACTCCCCTTCTTTAGTTTCTTACATACATTCATACCCAACTATGGATTTGTTATTATCGTATTCTCTATTGCCTTGAAAATTCTTCTTCATCCTTTAACAAAAAAACAGATGGAATCCATGAAGAAGATGGGCACACTTAATCCTAAAATGACTGCAATCAGAGAGAAGTATAAAGATGACTCACAAAAAGCAAATCAGCAGATAATGAAGCTCTATAAAGAAGAAAAGATTAATCCTGCAGGGGGTTGTCTTCCTTTACTGCTTCAAATGCCTATATTGTATGCATTGTTTGGTGTGTTTCGTTCTACTATTGAATTAAGACAGCAGCCTTTCATTTTATGGGTTCATGACCTTGCAGCTCCGGATGTAATATTTCAATTACCTTTTAAAATACCACTTTTCGGAATTGACCAGGTAGCAGGTTTAGCCACTTTGATGGGAATCACAATGTTCATTCAACAGAAGATGACGGTCACTGATCCAAAGCAAAAAGCTTTCGTTTATATTATGCCTATTATGTTGACATTGTTATTCTTTACATTTCCCTCAGGTCTGAACCTTTATTACTTCATGTTTAATTTGCTTTCAATTCTCCAAATGATTTATACAACTAAAATAAAGAAAGCAAAACCGGAAACTGAAGTAAAAAGTGTTAAAGATTTGAACAAACCAAAAAAGCTGACTTTTATGGAGAAGATGCAAAAAAGATTAGAGGATCAGCGAAAAACGCAAAGGAAAAGAAGAAGATAATTAGTGGAAATGCCGAGAGTCGAACTCGGGTCCGAAACGAAGACCATTAAAACGTCTACATATATAGTCTATCTTTAAATCTCACGCAATCGAATAGATAAACAAATCCTGATTACGCCAGTTTGAAAATTTTTCATCTAACCAATTCAAACACTTAGTTAAACTATCTCATCTTTACGGCACTTTACTGCAATCCGATGAGAAAGGAAGCACAGTAAAGTGGGCTACTTACAATTAAGCAGCCATTGCAAAGTTATCGTTTGCGTTTATTTATTTTTTCGGCCTTTTTAAAGTGATGGCTGAGAACACTATATGCAGTTTTAAACATCTCTCATCCCGTCGAAACCGTTACATTCCCATAATTTATAATTAGCATGAGGTACGAACCGTAACTGCTAATAAGATAAGTATGTTAAAAGAACTAATAAAAGTGAATAATCAGTGTATATTACAAAAAATTATCCTGTCTTGATATTTGAAGAAGCTGATATATTCTTACTTCCTTTCTCTTCTGAAACAACTTTTTCCTTTATTTTAGTTTCACCTTCGTCAGATTTTGATTTATCCTTATACAAAATTCCAATAGGGATCATAACACAATACCCAAAAACTAATAACAGTGGTGCAACAACTGTTGGCATAAAACCATCAACAGATTTTTCAGACATGAAGATATATCCTAATACGATAACAACAATGCCTAAAATTATAATAATATAGTTTTTCGGTGTTAGTGCAATTCGAAGATGCTCCACTTTAGATTTTCTTGATCTTATTGGTGTTCTTGCTTTTGCCATTTTTAATTATTTATTTTTGATAATTCTTCTAAGTAATAAGCTGAAGTTAAAATTCCTCTATGAAAATTTCTGAGATTTAAATGTTCATTCGGTGAATGCGTATTTTCATTCGGTAGACCAAATCCTAATAAAATCGAAGGAGCATCTAACAAATCCTGTATAGTATTTACAACAGGAATAGACCCACCTTCTCTCATGAAAACAGGCTCGATTCCGAAACCATGTTCAAGTGCCTTCATAGCCGCTCGAATAGCATCATTATCGATAGGTGTAATAGCTGGTTTTGCATTATGAGACGCTGATATTTTTACTTTAATGGATTTCGGTGTTATTTTGTTTACATAATCTGTAAACAATTTTTCAATTTTCTCCGGCTCCTGGTCAGGAACTAATCTCATAGAGATCTTTGCACCTGCTTTCGAGGGCAATACAGTCTTTGCACCCTCACCCTGAAATCCTCCCCAAATACCATTGCAATCCAAAGTCGGTCTTGCCCATTTACGCTCTATTGTTGTATATCCTTCTTCACCGAATACTTCTTCAATATCTAATTCTTTAATGAATTCGTCTTCATTATAAGGAAGTTTTCTAAATTCTTCTTTCTCCTCTGCTGTTAATTCTATAACATCATCATAGAAACCGGGTATCAATATTTTACCCTTTTCATCCTTTAACTTTGTAATAATATTGGCTAAGGCATTTATGGGATTTTCAACAGCTCCTCCAAAAGAACCTGAGTGTAAATCCTTGTTTGGACCTGTAACATCTAATTCCATATAACAAAGTCCTTTTAATCCATAACAGATAGACGGAATATCATAATCATACATTGCTGTATCGGAAATAATAACATAATCACATTTCAATAAATCTTTATTATTCTCAATGAAACCATCCAGGTTTGGACTTCCAATTTCCTCTTCACCCTCTAAAATAATCTTAACATTTATCGGGAGTTTCTTTTTTACTTTCAAATGTGCTTCGATGCTTTTCAGATGAACGAATGCCTGTCCTTTATCATCGGTTGCACCACGTGCATAAATGTTTTCCCCAACTATTGTCGGCGAAAATGGTGGACTGTTCCATAGATCGAGCGGGTCAACAGGTTGCACATCATAATGACCATAAATTAAAATCGTAAGTTTGTTATCTCCTGCATTTAACCAATCACCATAAACGATAGGATGTCCTTCAGTTTGATAGGTTTTCACATTCTCTAAACCAATATCATGCATATGACTCTGTAGCCAATTTGCACAATCTTCAATGTCCTTCTTGTTCTCTGCATTAGTACTTATCGAAGGAATTGTTAATAAATCCTTTAGTTCATTGATAAAACTTTCTTTATTACCGTCAATATATTTCTTAATTTCATCCATAATTAATAAAAAATGCGATTAATTTCTTAACCGCATAGTATAATAAAAACCTACCTTATATTAAATTGAATTATTCGTTCTTATCGTCTTTATTCTGAATATATGCTAAATCATCTTTTGCATCCTGATTATCAGGATCAAGTTCGAGAACTTTATTATAATATATAATAGCTTCCTCCTTGTTGTTTAAAGCTAAATATGATCTTGCTTTCCATAAATACGAAAACACAAAAGTATCATCTATAGAAATTGCATCGTCAAATGCTGTTATTGCTTCCTCATATTTCTTTAATGAAAATAGAGCAATTCCCTTTCTAACATAAAGTGTTAAAGAATTCGAACCCAAATCAATTGCTTTTTGATAACTTTCTAAAGAATTATCATATTCTTTATTATCGAATTGAGCATTTCCTAATTCATAATAAATATTATAATCGATACTGTCCAAAGAAATAGCTTTGTCAAAATATTTATACGCTGTAGTAAAATCCTCAAGTTTAGCATAGAGCTTTGCATACTTTATATAATCTTCAATATCAAATTCTTTTT
The DNA here is from genome assembly GCA_016783945.1 of Ignavibacteria bacterium. Lineage (GTDB taxonomy): Bacteria > Bacteroidota > Ignavibacteria > Tepidaquicellales > Tepidaquicellaceae > BS750m-G4. Next base: position 18,938 of record JADHVP010000008.1, on the reverse strand, counting down.
CAGGTACTTTTTGGAAAAACGATTTTGCTTTTTCATATTCTTTCTCTTCGATATATATATATGCAAGATATTTAAATGCAGTAACAGATTTTGGATTTATTTCCAGTACTTCTTCCAACATCTTTTTGGCTTCATCATATTCAGCTTTTGCATATAACACTTTTGCTCTGTAGGTTTTACCTTCAGTAGAGCCTGGCATAAGTTCTTCGAATTTTTTAAAAGCATCGTCTGCAGCACTAAGGTTATCATTATAATATAATAATCTTCCTAACTCAAAATATGCATCAGCAAAATTGGGATCTATTGTAATTGCACTATCATACTGCATTATTGATTCAGAGTATTTTCTTTGCTGAAAATAAACGTTACCCAAACCAAAATGAGCAGCAGCTAAATTACTCTTTAGCTTCAATGCTTTGTTGTAATTATCTATAGCAGGTATAAATGCTCCTCTGGTAGTATATGCATCACCCAAACCAACATAAACAATTGGATTCTTCTTCTCAACTGACATTGCTCTTGTTAATATAACAATTGCAGCATCGATTTTACCTTCCAGGGATAAATTCTTACCTTGAGATATCATTGCCGGTACATAATCGGGTTCATACTTTAAGGCTTTTTTATAGTATTTGTTAGCTTTGCTGTATTCTTTCTGTAATCTATAAAGATCTCCCATTCCTGTTAATGCTTCAGCACCTTCATCATCATCCTTTAACGCAATTTTAAAATATTTTTCAGCTTCATCCAATGAACCCGTTTTCAATAAAGCTAATCCATAATAATAATTGGCATCATAATCTTCCTTATCTTCTTTGACGGCTTTTTGTAAATAATTAAGGGCAGAAACATAATCCCCTCTTTTCACTGCATTGATGCCATTTTCCAAATCATCTGCTTTTGCACTGTTCAAAACAAACAGTAAAAGACAAAATAATATTACAAAGTATTTACTTGAAATTTTTATCATATTTTATTTAATATTTAATTAATTTGAATCGTTCGTATTGGTTGGTTCAACGGGACTAAACCATTTTCTAATATAGTTTTTTGACCTTCCTTTGATAATAGAAATGTTATTAAACCTGTTGACAATTTGATTCCGAAATCCGTTGTATACAAAATCACGTTTCTTCTGTAAGGATATGTCTTATTAAAAATTAAACCTTGATGAAATTGTGCAAAATCTTCCTGCCTTCCAGAAATGCGTATTCTTGAAACTCTTAAGGGCTTCACAGTGGAATCAAGTTTATCCTGGTTACCTTTTGAGAGCCAACTCAAATTTGAAATTCCAATACCATTCTTATTTTTTCTAATCATTTCAAGCATCTGTGCACTCGTAGAACACACTTGAGAGGCTTTACTATACTCGAGACCTGATAATACACTGTCTTTAACATAATCATAAGTAGACGAATTCGGTCTTTGAATGAACAATTTTATCTTATCAAGTTTTCCTGTTAATATTTTAAGAACATTATTATTCTGTTCTTCATCCTGAGATTCAATTTGGGACCATATTGTAAATCCACCGGAAAATATTTCTTTTAGGTCATTTGAGGTTAATCTTGATACAGGATTTTCTGTATTAACGATAAATGCTATTGCATCGATAGCAATATTATATCTCTGCAATTCTATTTTGTGTTTATCAACGAAATCCTTTTCCTCTTTGTCAAAATCACGAGTTATTATGATCAAACTAACATCACCGTTGAGAAGTCCTGCAATAACATTCTTTGTGGGTTGAAAGACTAAGTTAAGTTTTGCTTCCGGGTTTAATCTTTCAAATTCATTTTTGAGTTGAATCATTAGAGGTTCAACGTTAGCATCTACATCAATAGTCATTTCCCCGATTGTAGCTCTTGATTTTATTTCATCAAAATCACATCTGATTATTAAGGTTGCAACAAAAAATAAAAGAACAGAATAAAAAAAATATTTAAATAAATTATTCATCTTTGAAAAGATTTTCACGAGCTTTCTTCATTTCCTCCAGCTTATTTTCTTGTTTCCTTAGTTTTATTTTGGAATAAACATTCACCGTTCTAAAAATTCCATAACTTAAAAAGATTATTCCAAATATTATCCTCATCTCAAAATTTATATGTGCTGCTAATAGTCCGGTAATGAGTAAAATACCAAGAATAAAAAGAACAACAGCGGTGAAAATATTTATATAAATAGTCGGATTCAAAACCTTTTTTAACAAGGAATATTATTCTTCACTTTCTTCTTCCTCATCTTTGCTCTCTTTCTTAAACTTACTGCTAAGTTTAAAATTGAAAGGAACAGAAACCCAGCATCTTACTGGTACTCCATTTTGAAGTGCAGGTGTGAATTGCAGGTTATATACTTTATCTCTGACTTCATTGTGGAAAACAGAAGGACCGCTCATTCCGCCAATCTTTTCAATTGAACCGCTCGTTCCTACTAATACTTTAACAGTAACCCTGCCTTCTATACCGGAAGATCTTGCAATTTCAGGATACTTCATTGAACCTCTGACTGATCCTAAATTAACTGCTACAGGAGCTTTCTCAACTTCAAACTGCTGGTAGGTCTTCTTAACAGTCTTTTCCTCTTTTTTCTCTATCTTCTTCTCAATGTCTTTTTCTTTAAGCTTTATTTTTCCCAAATACTCAATGTTCGGAGCGTTCTCATCACCTTCAGAAGATACAGGAGCTTTAATATCTTCTAATGCTTCCTGAGTCTTTGTCGTTAAAATTTCAGATTTCTCTTTAGCAACCGGTTCGGGAATCAAAGCTTCTAAATCCTTTAAAGGTATGAACTTTTCCGGGATATCCACTTCCGGTGCTGGGGGTTCTTCCTCATCTGTTGCAGGCGGTGTATCCAAATCCGAAAGTTCAATTGTTCTTGAAAACTGTTCATCCAATCTTTCCGCACTTAATCTTTCTAAATATACCGTCAATACATAAGATGAGATAAGCACAACGTGAATAATAACTGCAATTATTAATCCTCTCCCTGCATATTTCTTATAAAGCCTTTTTAAATCAGGAGCGCCGTATTGCATCTTAATATCCATAGGTTCCTTATATACTTCCGGGGTTGGTTTTTCTTGAGTTGACATATCAATCTCCTTGAATTAATAGATAAAGTTTATATTATATTTTTATGTTTAAATTTTAATTTATATACTTGTAATAATACTATTTGTTCCCTGAATGAACTTAATATAAAAAAATTCTTTTTGATATAATACATGCAATTATTAACATAATTATACTTTTTCAGATTACTCATCATTACTTCCTTCATCATTGCCCGGTGGAGTACTTGGTGTCTGTGGAACGCTTTCCGGAGTACTGCTTGGTTCATCAGTGCCTGTTTCTCTTACATTGGAATCATCCGACCCGACATCATCATAGCTTGGTCCTTTATTTGTCGGTGGAAAATAAGGCAAAATCCCAATCGGATTATGAAAATATTTTTTTACTAAGTCTTCTGATGAACTTATTAAATTTTGGTTATCAGTTTTAATCTCATCTGCATTTACAAAAAACTCATTTAAAGCAAATTCATTGTATGCCTGTGAACTATCCATTATCTCTAATTCATCTGTATTAACATTTATTCTATCAGTAAGAGAAGTAATCCTGAGCGTGTTCTTTGGCAGCTTTTGTTTTTCGGGAATTTTTCTATCATAACTTATATACATTCCTGAAACCGGTATCGCTTTTGGATCAACAACAAAGTAATGCCTTTCCCTTTTATAATATTTTCCTTCGAGTACATTTAACAGATTCTCAGCGAGCATTAATTTATACTCTTCTTTAGTGTAGTCCTTTTCATTCTTAAAATCCTTTGGTGCAAAGCCAACTGTACGCGATGAGTATCCGTTATGAGCTAACACAAGTGTTCCCATCGGACAATCATTAAAAAGTTTTCTTGCATCCTCATGCTTCATCCTTATGCACCCGTGAGAAACGGGACGTACCCCTAAAGAACCATAGTAACCCGTCCCAGCAAGAGAATGAAATCCAATCCCCTGGTTAAAGGTCATGAAATGATACAAAGCTGCATCATTAAACTGCACTGATTTGTGGTTTGCATTTTTATAAAAAATAGCGAACAGTCCCGGTCTTGCTTCAACACCTTTACTGATATATTTATTCCCCGAAGTTATGGGATACTTTTCAACTCTCCCGTTTCTCCAATGCTGGTAGAGCATTTGTTCATGCACCTTAAGCTCCAGCCAGCAGTCAAGGTTTGTGTAAACAGTATCCTTTAATCCCTGCGACAGGTCTTTATCGGATAATATATTTACTTTGCCAATGTTTTTAATATTATCTGATGTACTTGTTTCTACAAAGATATCTGGACTATCCTTATTTTCATCTTTCAGCAAAGAAGAATTCGTAAAACTTAATAGCAAAAAGACAATAAATAATAACGGTATTACTGTAGAAAAAAGTATAAAATTCTTCTTAGTATCTGACGCAGTAGTACTATCTTCACTGATTGAATCCAATGGTTCTATATTATTTTCTATGTTATTTTGTTCTTGCTCGGGTATGTCCAAAATTATACTATATTATTGTTTTGCAAGATTAAAAAATATGGTAAAAATATTAAATTCAAACGTTAAACTCTATGATATTCATAAACAAAATAGAATATAAAAAAATCCCTTTATCTATCAAGAGGGATTTACATAAACCATATGTCTTTTCTAAAATAAATCTATACTACTTAATTAGCAGCATTTTCTTTGTTTCTTTATAATCCCCTGTCTGTAGCGTATAAAAGTACACTCCACTCGGATATTCACTCCCATCCCAATTGACCTGATAACTCCCCGCTTTCAACTCCTCATTAACAAGTGTTGCTACCTCTCTTCCAAGATCATCATATACAATCAGCTTTGTTATAGATGTCTTTTGTATATCAAATTTGATGTTCGTAATTGGATTAAACGGGTTGGGATAGTTCTGATAGAGTGAAAATCTTTCTGGAATTTCGCTGCTTACCTGATTAATAAAAGTAATTCCTCCTGTTGTAGTTCGGAGGATAATTCCTCCATTACCAACGGTTGTACCGGTACTAGCATCTATAAAAAAATCAGCATATAAATTGTCAGATGTTCCACTTGATTGTGAAATCCAGTTTGAACCACCGTTAGTTGTTCTGATAATTGTACCTGCAGCGCCAACAGCTGTTCCGTTATTTACATCTGTAAAAGAGACGCCATACAACCAACTTATTGTTCCGCTTGATTGTGAAATCCAGTTTGTACCGCCGTTTGTGGTTCTGAGTATTGTGCCTACAAAACCAACAACTGTTCCGGTATTTACATCAGTAAATGAGACACCAAATAGAAAGATAGTTGTTCCGCTTGATTGTGTATTCCAGTTTGTACCTCCGCTTGTGGTTCTAATGATTATTCCGTTATCACCAACTATAGTACCGGTAGTAACATTGTTAAAATAGACATCATACAACCAACTTGTTGTTCCACCATATTGTGATGTCCAGAGTGTTCCGCCGTTCGTGGTTCTAAGAATTTTACCATTGTAACCAACTACAGTTCCGTTATTGCTATCAGTAAAATAAACACCCCACAACTGGTTTGTTGTTCCGCTTGTTTGTGAAATCCAGTTAGTTCCGCCGTTCGTGGTTCTGATTATTGTTCCGTAGCCACCAACACTCGTCCCGATATTTGCATCGGTAAAGGAGACACCATATAAAGCCCTTGTTGTTCCGCTTGTTTGTGAAGTCCACGTTGTACCACCGTTTGTTGTCCAGAGGATTGTACCTTCATCCCCAACAGCAGTCCCGGTATTTACATTGATAAATTTGACACTATGCAAAGTAAGAGCTGTTCCGCTATTCTGAGGAAACCAGCCGCTCTGTGAATATGCATTTGTAAAAGTTAGAAAGACGAGTGTTACTTGAATCAGTAAGATTATTTTTTTCATTTCATTCTCCTAAGATTTATTTTGTTATGTCTTTCTTTTTATAAAGCAATACTACATTACTTCAACATCAACATTTTCTTTGTTTCGATATAATCCCCTGCCTGCAATGTATAAAAATACACACCACTCGTATAATTACTACCGTTCCAATCAACCTGATAACTCCCTGCATTCAACTGCTCGTTAATAAGTGTTGCAACCTCTCTGCCAAGAGCATCATATACAATTAGCTTTGCTACAGATGTTTTTTGTATATCGAATTTGATGTTCGTAATTGGGTTAAACGGGTTGGGGTAGTTCTGATAGAGTGAAAACCTATCTGGAATTTTGCTGCTTATCTGATTTATAAAAGAAGCACCTCCGTTTGTGGTTCTGAGGATTGTACCGGAATAACCAACAGCAGTCCCGTTGTTTGCATCGGTAAATGAGACACTATACAACCATTCTGTTGTTCCAGTTGTTTGTAAAGTCCAGTTTGTGCCGCCATTTATGGTTCTGAGGATTGTGCCTCCACTACCAACAGCAGTCCCGGTATTTGCATCGATAAAAAAGACACCAGCAAACCAGTTTGCTGTTCCGCTTGTTTGTGAAATCCAGTTTGCACCGCCATTCGTGGTTCTGAGGATTGTGCCAAACTCACCAACAGCCGTCCCTGTGTTCGCATCGGTGAAGGAGACACTTTTCAACCTGTTCGTAGTACCGCTTGTTTGTGAAGTCCAGTTTGTTCCGCCGTTTGTGGTTCTGCGGATTATACCGCCTCCTACCGGATACACAAAACCAACAGCCGTCCCGTTATTTGCATCGGTAAATGAGACACTATACAAATCGTATGTAGTTCCACTTGTTTGTGCCGTCCAGTTTGTACCTCCGTTTGTTGTTTTGAGGATTGTACCTTCAATACCAACAACAGTCCCGGTATTTGCATTAGTAAAGGAGACACCAATTAAAACCCAGTTTGTTCCGCTTGTTTGTGAAGTCCAGTTTGTTCCACCGTTTGTGGTTCTGAGGATTGTGCCGTAATAACCAACAACCGTCCCGGTATTTGCATCGGTAAAGGAGACACTCAATAAATCGTTTGTTGTTCCGCTTGTTTGAGAAATCCAGTTTACTCCTCCGTTTGTGGTTCTAAGGATTAAACCTGGCCAACCAACAGCCGTCCCGGTATTTGCATCTGTAAAGGATACACCACGCAAAGTGGTTGTTGTTCCGCTAGTTTGAGGATACCATTGGGAATAAGCATCAGTCAAAGTTAGAAAGAAAAATGTAACTTGAATCAATAGAATTAGTTTTTTCATTTTTTACTCCATGAATTATTTTGTTTCGTCTTTCTTTTTAAATTAATACTGTATTACTTCACTAACAGCATTTTTTTAGTCTCTATATAATCCCCTGCCTGCAATGTATAAAAATACACCCCACTCGTATAATTACTCCCATCCCAATCAACCTGATAACTCCCTGCCTTCAACTCCTCGTTAACGAGTGTTGCAATCTCTCTTCCAAGAGCATCATATATTATCAGCTTTGTCGCAGATGTCTTTTGTATATCGAATTTGATGTTCGTTGTTGGGTTGAATGGGTTGGGATAGTTTTGATAGAGTGAATATTTTTCGGGAATTTCGTTGCTTATTTGATTTATAAAAGTAGTACCACCAGTAGTAGTTCTGAGGATTGTGCCATAATTACCTACAACCGTTCCGGTATTAGTATTTATAAAACAGACATCACGTAAAGCATTTGATGTTCCGCTAGACTGTAAAAACCAGTTTATTCCTCCGTTTGTGGTTCGGAGAATTGTGCCGTCTCCTCCAACAACCGTCCCGATATTTACATCAGTTAAGAAGACACCCAATAAGCCTGCTGTTGTAGGGATTGATTGTAATGTCCAGTTCATTCCTCCATTTGTGGTTCTTAGAATAGTTCCCCACCAACCAACAACCGTCCCGGTATTTATATCTATAAAAGAGACATCCATCAAATCATACGGTGTAATAATAGAAAGTGTTGTCCAGTTTGTCCCGCCATTCGTGGTCTTCCTAATTATTCCCCAATTTGCAACAGCCATTCCGGTATTTGCATCCGCAAATGAGACACCATAAAAATGATAAGTATGGATACCAAATGTTTGAAAAATCCAGTTTGTGCCACCGTTTGTTGTTCGGAGGATTCTGCCGTTCCCACCCACAACTGTCCCGGTATTTACATCAAAAAAGAAGACATCAAATAAGCCTGCTGTTGTAGGGCTTGATTGTAATGTCCAGTTTATGCCACCGTTTGTGGTTCGGAGGATTGTACCATTATCGCCAACAGCCGTTCCGTTATTTGTATCTGTGAAGAAGACACCCCACAAATATACTGATGTTCCGCTCGTTTGAGCAGTCCAGTTTGTGCCACCGTTTGTGGTTCGGAGGATTGTACCATTACTACCAACAGCCGTTCCGTTATTTGCATCTGTGAAGAAGACACCCCACAAATGTGCAGATGTTCCGCTATTCTGGCTAAACCATCCACTTTGTGAATAGGCACTCGTCAAAGTTAAAATGAAAAGTGTTGCTTGAATCAGTAAGATTGTTTTTTTCATTTTATTACTCCTATTAAAATATTTAATTTAAAAATTATTTTTTATAACTCAACCCCCCAGCCTGCAGCAGGCAGGCTACCCCCCTTCTCTTAATAAGAGAAGGGGGAACTAAAGGGGGATGAGTTCATAATCAATACAAAATCACTCCGCTTCCAAACTCACATCCTGCGTTATCTCTCCGCCTTCATGCACATCGATTGGAAATGTTTGAGTTGTAAATCCATCAAGTGAAAACTCAAGCGTTGCGGCACCAAAAAATCCTGTGCCCAGACTATATGTTCCGTCTTCGATGGTTAACACTGATTCACCAGACTCTGTTACTTCAACATTCACGCCCTCTAACGCTGCACCACCTGATGCATTTGTTACAGTTCCCGTAATTGTTGCCTTCGACCTGCTCGAATAAACCACACCGTACAATCTGCAATTTGCACGCTTCGACGGAAAATCTTCTTTCCTGTAAGTGAACTCAACTTCATCCCAGATGTCAATCACGAGTTCCCTTGCTTCGGGCAGCAATGCCGCAACGTCTTCGCTCTCAGTATCGAATGCCTCAACCTTTGCAGACTGTGTCCCGCGAGCCGTTTTGAACTCAACCAATTCTGCATCTACTTCTGCCGCAGATGGATTCACCATCGGTGAATAACTGTTTGCAACAAGTGTAGCTTCTCCGTTTTTAATATTATCTCCCCATGTAATAATATCGCTTTCCATTCCAAGATTCGGAAGTTCTGTTTGATTTCCGTCCAATCCAAAATAACCTTTGACGAGGTTCGGATAAACTCCTCTTTCGATTGCAAAAAATAAAACCTGTATGTAATGCGAAATGAACATTCGAGCCTTAACCATTTTTTCATCTTCAATCAAAGAAGCACCAAGCTGTTGACCTTTCGCCGCATCCATTTCGATTATCTGTGTATCGAAGTTCGGATAAAAAGCGGTTAGCCGAGCATTAGTATCCGCGGTAAAAAGGGTGTTCCGCTGAGTGCAATTACCCCGTCATATTTTTCTTTAGCTTCGCGAAGTGCCTTGCGAATAGCAGTGATAGTGTTAGGAATATTTCTAAACATTGTTAACTCTCTGTATTTTAATAGTTAATAAATTTAATTTTTTATAAATATATGTTTTTACAAAGTGCAAATGGAGGCATTTTGTTAAGAAAATGCCCTCGTTTGCACATAGAATTTGCCATTTTGGTAAGAAAATGCTCTCGCCTGCACATAAAATTTGCTATTTTGGTAAAAAAATGCCCTCGCCTGCACGCAGTAATGCGTATATTTTCCGTTAAAATCTTTTTGAAAAAGTTGTTAGGAGATGTTGATTTTTCGTTACTTCCTATATAGGAAAATCTTTTATCGATTAAACCCATAATCCGATTACCTGATTTTGATTTCCTAAGAGAAATTAATTGGTTTAATGCAAAAAAGCAATATTAAAGATTGCCGATGTTATCTCTGTAGGGGTTCAAAATATTGAACCCCTACACCTTTGATCACATCTTGGCTTATTGTCCGATACGAAGCGGGGCTTCGTATCGAGGGGGGAAAAACTATTTGTATCTGTCAGTAGTAGAGACGCAAAATCTTGCGTCTCTACTGGATTCCCGACAGAAGCATTCGGGAATGACAATTCACATTGGATAAATAGTAATGTCAGGCCTGCCTGCAGCAGACAGGCATAACACGCAAAGGTTTGTGCCGTGCACGGGAAGTCAATCCATGTAATGACAGCACTACCAACGCCACCCCCACCAGAAAACGTTGGCGGGCAAGCAATGATACCAAAAAAGTGTTCTCCTTCCTTGAAACGAGGAATAAAATGGGAATTAGTATTTAATCATTATAAGTCAACGTCTTGACCCAATCTAAATAATCCTTCTCAAGTTCTGCTAAATCTTTCCCGTATATTTTCTCTAAAGTGTTTCTTCCAGTCTTGTCATCGGCGTAACTATCTCTGAATGCTTTATAGTATGCCCTTAACATTCCTTTCTCCTGCAAAAACATACAGAGATACCTTGCCTGTGCATAATTGAAACCGCTGTTGTCACCATAAAACTCATCATCGGAAGTGTTAAGGAGTTTTTTTAGGCTTGTATAGCTGCCATCTTCGATTGCGTCTTTCAAATCAGGCAGCCTCCAGTTGACGTAACCTAAAATCTCACCGTTGTTTAAAGAACATCTTTCATACAAAGAACCAAGACCTTCGTTAAACCAGGAAGGAATATCGGGAAAGTCATAACGTACGAGTGCGTGTGTCATTTCATGCACGAGAGTCCCGGAACCTGTGCTGATATTCATTAGCATAACTCTTTCAGAGGGTTTGTAATATCCAAATCTCGAAAGGTCATAATCATCATAAAGCTTTTTTGCCCATGACCTATAACTTTTATCACCTTCGAATAAAAATATTGTTGTAACCTCGGTTGGTGTTTTTTCGAAATAATCGTTATAAAGACATTCGGTTGTTGCGGTAATCGTGTGATTGATTAATTGATCTGTTTCACTTTCAGAAAGATTGCTCACCACTACATAATACATGTGCTGCTTTATTATAAATTCATCGGAGAGTTTTGATTCTAAATCTTCAATAACAAATTTAAATTCTAAATAAATAGAATCCCCTGCAGCTTCAATGTGATCCTTTTCATCAACGTAATAGAAATTATCGTGAGAGGATTTTTCCTTTGCAGATTCTTTAATCTCGGTCTTAGAGCAGCTCGATATAATCAGAATGGAAAATATTGTAAACAGTATTTTTTTAGAAAGGATAAACATAAGAGTCTTTTTAAGATTATTTACAAAACCTATACGATATAGTTCCCTACTATAAATAATATTGATTATAAGATTAAGTCAAAAGAAGACGAGCAGTTTTTTGATATGTTGCAGCTCTTGAGTGCTTGAGTATTATAAAATTCAAATCTTGGTGAGAGTATTTCAAAATAGTAATAGTTATTCTTCACTATATATTATTCGTTCAATTTCTTTAATAAAGTCAATCAATTCGCTGTACATAAGATTAACTTCTTCTAATTCAAACTTTACAAATGTATCATAATCCCCTTTTGTTCTATTCTTATATGCATCTCTTAGTATTTGTCCGTATTTTTTTTCTATCTTCCCGGTACGAATAAATTTATTATTAAACCACCCGATTAATTGCTGATGCTTAGAAGTTTCAAATTTATATTTTAAAGCCAACGCCAGTAAAGAATAAAATATCCCGTAATATATTCTATTGACTGCCGTTGGTAATTCATTATTTTTTAATAACAGTTCGACTACAGCGATAGTTTTTTTCGCTTGTTCTAATCTATATCTAACAAGATCTTCTCTATCTTTTTCTCTCAATGTCATAGATGTATTCCTGTATTAATAGCATTCATAAAAATCGGTTGTTTTCCTCTTAATGAATCTAATTCTGATTCTGCCAATAAATGTATATCAGTTATTATATTATACTTCAAATCAATTGAATAACACACTTTTGAAATTTCTCTTTCATATTGCCAATCTGGTTTATCCTTTAGAATTATTAAAATATCATAATCAGAGGATTCTATCGCACTGTAATTTACTTGCGAGCCAAATAAAATAACATCTTTTATATTATTTCCAAATTTATCAATCAATGATGACTTTAAATCATTTAATATTTTTGTTTTAACAACCATAGTTTTATTGTGTATTTATTCAAAGATACTATTATATAATCAATCATTCAATAAACTCGGCAATTCACAAATTCAAATCCCAATTCCTTTTTGCTTTTCAAATCACATATCATTTTCTTAATTGTTATGTATAATTCTAATTAGTAAATTTTAACAAACATTCTTACTTACAAAAATACAAAATATGAAATTCATAAAGATTATTTTCGAAGATATGATTGGAACGATCATATTCAATAATGACACAAAGCGAAATTCACTTAACTTTGAAATGTTAGAGGAAATATTAAAAGCTTTGGAAGAATTTAAAAAGAATAAGGCAAGAGTTGTAATCATTCGCTCATCAAAAGGAGCAAAAGTCTGGTCGGCAGGTTTGAGTATAGATGAACTTCCTGAACCGGGTATAGACCCTTTAACATACAATCACCCTCTTGAAAAAGTATTGCGAGCTCTACAACGATTCCCTGCTCCCGTAATTGCAATGACTGAAGGAAGTGTTTGGGGAGGTGCATGTGATCTGGCTTTTGTTTGTGACATTCTTATCGGCAGCCTCAATACTTCCTTTGCAATCACACCTGCAAAGATTGGAGTCCCCTATAACTCATCGGGAATTTTGCATTTTCTAAATATATTGGGTTTGAATGTAGCAAAGGAAATGTTTTTCACTGCAAAACCTGTTTCTGCTCAAAGAGCAGAAAATCTCGGTATGCTTAATCACCTTGTTCCGGTAGAGGAGATTGAGGAGTTTACTTATAAACTTGCTAAAGATATAACACATAATTCGCCGTTAAGTATATCGGTAATGAAAGAACAACTGAATATTCTTGGAAGTTCTGATCCGATAAATCCTTCAACATTCGAACGTGTACAGGAATTACGCAATCACGCGTATGAAAGTGCAGATTACCTTGAAGGAAAAAATGCTTTCCTTGAAAAACGAAAACCTGTTTTTAAAGGTAAATAAATACTTGAGATAATTATTAGAGATTTTTTATTTCGTTCGTAAGTTTAGTAATCGCATCCTTCGCATCTCCAAAATACATAAGGTTATTTGGATATCCGAATAATTCATTATCTATTCCGGCATATCCCGAAGCCATAGAGCGTTTATTCATAATAACCGTCTTTGCATAATCAACATTCAATATCGGCATACCATAAATCGGACTATTTTTATCATGCCTCGCAGCAGGATTAACAACATCATTTGCTCCTATGATTAGTGCGACATCTGTGTTACTAAATTCATCATTTATGTCTTCAAGTGCATACAGTTTATCATAAGGAACATCCGCTTCAGCAAGAAGTACATTCATGTGTCCCGGCATTCTTCCTGCAACAGGGTGAATAGCAAACTTCACGTCAATTCCTTTCTTCTCCAACACAATCATTAACTCTTTAACAGCATGCTGAGCCTGGGCAACTGCCATTCCATAACCGGGTGTAATTATAACTTTGCTGGCGGCATCAAAAATCATCGCCGCTTCCTCTGAGTCAACAGATTTAATATCAACTTTTTTAGCATCAGCGGTTGTAACAGTACCTGCATTTTCCCATCCCCCTAAGACCACGTTCATCAATGAACGGTTCATACCTTTGCACATAATATTCGTGAGAATAATACCCGATGCACCAACAAGAGAACCTGCAATTATAAGCATACTATTGTTAAGTACAAATCCGGTTGTTGCAGCTGCGATTCCTGAGTATGAGTTCAGCAAAGAAATCACAACGGGCATATCAGCGCCCCCGATCGGTAACACGAGTAGAACACCAAGAACTAACGAAATTCCAGCTACAATTAAATACGGAGTTGCATCCTGGGGATTGACTACTCCCATTACTAATAACACTACGGCAGCTGCCATTAATAATATACTTATAGGGTTTTGCAGAGGAAATTTGATTACTTTTCCTGAGACAATTTCTTGAAGTTTTCCAAATGCAATTAAGGAACCGCTGAATGTTACTGTTCCGATTAAAATACTTAACATGACAGCGATGGTAAATTGAACATTAAGATTTGGGTTAGGTAATGAAAGCTGATCGTAGTATACGGAAAAAGCTACAAGCGTAGATGCACCACCACCAAAACCATTTAAGAGTCCAACCATCTGCGGCATGGCAGTCATCTTTACTTTTATCGCAATTGTTGCGCCTACAATTGAACCGATAATGATTCCTATTAGAATGTATTGAAAATTTAAAATACCTTGATCTGCAAGAGTTACCACCACAGCAATAAACATTCCCACTGCTGAATAAAAATTACCCTTTCTTGCCGTCTTCGGCGAACCCAACATTTTTATTCCGATTATAAATAAAACTGAGGCTATAAGATAAGAAAAGTATGTTATTATTTTTATAGTTTCCATTTATGATTTCTTCTTTTTAAACATTTTTAACATTCGGTCGGTAACAAGATACCCACCAACAACATTTATAGTGGCAAATACAATCGCAACTGTTCCGAGTATTATTGCTATTTCTGTGCTTCCTGTATGAGCACTTAAAACCGAACCTAATGCACCGACAATCGTAATTCCTGAAATTGCGTTTGAACCTGACATGAGCGGCGTATGTAATGTAGGCGGAACTTTTGTTATAAGCTCAAACCCTATAAAAATTGCCAGGACAAAAACATATATTAACATTAAAAGTGTGTTATCCATTTTACTTTTGGTTTTTTATAATTTCTAAAACTTTTTCTTGAACCACTTCACCTTTGTATGAAATCAAAGCAGATTTAAGAATCTCATCATCTTCGTCTATTTTTAACTTTCCGTCTTCCGAGAAATGCTGAATAAGTCCGAGAAGGTTTTTCGAATACATCTCACTTGCGTTCACAGCAACCAGGCTCGGTATATTGGTCTCCCCGATAATTTTCACATTATGTTTGATTATTGTCTTTCCTGCTTCACTCGGTTCACAGTTACCTCCGAACTCAACTGCCATGTCAAGTATGACAGAACCGGGCTTCATTTTCTTTACCATTTTCTCTGTTACAAGAACGGGTGCTTTCTTTCCCGGGACTAATGCTGTCGTAATGACTATATCTGCTTCCGTGATATGCTTAAATAGAAGCTTCTTTTGTTTCTCCAAAAATTCTTCCGATACTTCCTTTGCATATCCACCTTCGTCCTGCATGGATTCATCGCTTTCGACTTCAATAAACCTTCCTCCAAGACTTTGAACCTCTTCCTTCAAAGAAGGTCTTATATCCGAAACCTCGACAACCGCTCCGAGTCTTTTAGCTGTTCCCAATGCCTGAAGACCTGCAACACCTGCTCCCATTATCAAAACTTTTGCGGGTGTAATCGTTCCCGCAGCAGTCATCATCAACGGAAATATTTTCCCTAATTCGTTAGCACACATTAGAACACTTTTATAACCCGCAAGATTTGCCTGCGAACTCAACGCATCCATTTTCTGAGCAATTGTTATTCTCGGAATAGAATCCATCGAAATAACATCAATCCCCCGTGCTGCACAATCTTTCGCAAGCTCAGGAAAGTTAAGCGGGAATAAGAATGTAATTAACATCGTGCCTTTTTTTATTAAATCAATTTCATCCTTATTCAGCTTGTGATTAAAGACCGGTTTTTGGACTTTTAATACTATATCAGCTTGTGAAAAAAGATCGGTTACATTCTCTATAATCTTTGCTCCTGCAGCAATGTACTTATCATCGGTAAAGCTCGCACACGAGCCGGCATCCTTTTCTACGATTACATCGAACCCGAGGGCAATTAATTTTTTAGCTGTGTCGGGAGTAACCGAAACCCGGTTTTCTCCTATTACTATTTCTTTTGGTACTCCAATAATCACCGTTATTCAACTCCTGTTATTTATGTGTTTATATTTGATATTTAAAAATAGCGTTCAATTTACAAATAATTGCAAACAATATCACTAACAAAATAAAATTTATATAAATTCAGAAGATTGTAAAACTTATTTTAGGGTGACATTGGTAGTGCTAACTAACCTGTCTCTACTTCCCGCTTGCGGCACAAACCTTTGCGTGTTAAGCCTTACATTGGTAAAAACATTACACGGAGAAACACAGAGAATCACAAAGAAGCACTGAGGGAAATGTTTTGCTGTTTTATTTTCCCCACCGTTTACGGTGGGTAGAGAACGAGAAAGTATTGGTTTTAGCCTAAATACTTTAATATATACTTTGGGCTAAAGCCCGGCTTTATGGTGTTCTTAAATCCCTGCCGTAAACGGCAGGGTAATTAAATACGATTCTAAATTCCCTCTCCCGTGCTAATTTGAAACTGAGGAGAGGATGTTTTTTCCCTGGTGGCGTTTGCAGTGCTGTCATTACCTGTATTGACTTCTCCCATAGGGACTCCTACGGAGCCGCGCGCGGTATGCCTGCCCCTCTGGGGAACCTTGGCGTGTTAAGCCTTACATTGGTATTGTTCTGCAGGAGGTATTCCTGACTTGCACTTAAAATGTGTTGGGATTTTAATTACCCCACCGTTTACGGTGGGGGTTAAGACGAGAAAGAATTGGCTTTAGCCTAAATACTTTAATATATACTTTGGGCTAAAGCCCGGCTTTATGGTGTTCTTTCACCCATGCCGTAAACGGCAGGGTAATTAAATACGATTCTAAATTCCCTCTCACGTGCTAATTTGAAACTGAGGAGAAGATGTTTTTTTCCTGGTGATGTTGGTAGTGCTGTCATTACCTGTCTTGACTTCTTTACCTGGCGACCTGATGCTTTCAGGTGACAGGCCGCGCGCGGCACAAACCTTTGGCGTGTTATGCCTGTCATTTGTAAAAGAGTTTCATTGCCACAAAAACACTAAGGCACAAAATTATAGTCTGTATTCGTCATTCCCGCGAACGCGGGAATCCAGAATAATTAAGTTCTAAAATAAGTTGTTGTTGGTGGATAAAACCAAGAACGGGAGGAAATGATTAATTATTATAAAAAATATATTCTATTATATTATTACATTCATTCATTAAAGAATTTAATTCAATATTATAATCTGGATTTAATAGTATAGCCTTTTCACAATCACTAATGCACTGATTGAACTTTTGTAATACAGATGTTACAGATTTACCATATTCATAATCATAACTAGCAACAACATAAAGACATCTCGCTCTTGCATAATAATATTTACCTTCGTTAGGATTAAGTTCTATGGCTTTACTATATAAATCAATTATTCTTTCCGAATCACTATATGTATTTAATGCATATCCTATATAGTAATATGCTTCTGCATTATTAATATCATATTCAATAACTTTATAAAAATTCTTAATTGCTTTTTCAATATAATTTAATTGAATAAAACATTTACCCCTCATAAGATAAATATCAATTTTATTTTCATCAGGACTACATTCAAGTGCATTATCAAAATCAATAATTGCATATTCATAATTTTTCATTTTATAATAAATATTTCCTCTCAAGAAATAAGCATTAACTTCATTTGGATTAGCCTTTAGGTATTCGCTATAGATACAAACAGCATATTCGTAATCTTCGCTTTTTGTATATTCTTCTGCTAATACAAATAAGTCATCCATCCCAAAGTTAATTTCGATTTTGTTTTCTAATAAAAACTGTCGTAACTCAAGAAAATGAAATGGAATACTACTAACAAGTTTACCTTTATAAGAGGATATAGTTTTATAAAATAATATGTCCTCACTTTTTCCTACTGCATAGAAAAATACTTTTTTAAAATGATCAATATTAAATCCATGATACTTTCTTTTCTTATAATTACCATACAGTATATCTAGCAATGGCAAATCCACTGTAATATTTTCGTAACTCGGACCTGAATGTAAAACCAATGTAACTTTAATGTCTTTGCATTTATTATAATATGTTGAATCTAAATCTATTGCTCTTTTTAAATCTCTTATTGCGAATTCTTCTTCACCAATTTTATGATACAATATACCTCTTAACCAATATAGAAATGCTGTGTTAATATCTTTATTAAATTTTAATGCATTTGTTAGTTTTGAAATTATATCTTTTTTCGATTTCTTTGATGTATTATTAAAGTTATACTGAATTATTGCTGAATAAATATATGAATTAGAATAGGTATTATCCAATTCCAGTGACTTATTAATATCACTAATAGATTTATTAAAAAATTCATAATAAACGTTGTTTCTGATTTTCATATAATCATTATCAGTCATGTTATCACTTCTTCTTTTTGAAATTTCGTCTTCAATTATCAAAAAATTAATTATTCCGTTAAACAAATATGCTTTTGCATTTTTAGGATCTAATCGTATTACATTAAGAAAATCAGCCTGAGCTGAATAAAAATCACTTAAAACAAAATAGTAAATACCTCTTTTGAGAAAAGCATCTAATGAATCTGGATTATTATTTATTATTTCAGAATAAAACTCAATCCCGCAAAAGCAAATTTCAGTTGTCTCTTTGTTGATATCATTTGAAAAATTATAATCTTCATATCTTTGTCCATCTGTAATTTTAACGAAAATATCTTCTTCATCTTCTTCAACATTTACTCTATTAGCTATACAACCCATAAAAAGACAAACTAAAATAATTGTTTGTATAATTGAGCATCTTATTATATAACGTCTAATTATTAATAATACATAATCTTTTCATAGTTTCGTTTGGTTTTTCATATTGAGACATTAATTTCCAAAAGGATATTTTTCTAATCTTTAGAGACTCGAATGTTCTGTTATGTGTTATGTTTTT
>JADHVP010000054.1 GCA_016783945.1 Ignavibacteria bacterium | reverse complement strand
AAATTCTTGAGACATTTCACATCAAAGTTTGCCCCCGTTTAATTTGTTCGTTTTTAAGCTATGATATACCTTAAAAAATATAATAACAAATTCAGATGTAGAAATATAAACGCAGAGCTCGCAGAGAACGCCGAGAAAAAATATTAATTAAACATTATACACAAAAATGATATTTTCAGAAAGGATAAATGAGGTTAAATGAGCAGTTAATGAATTAAGAGAATAAAAACAAAATTCCTCTGCGAAACTTTGCGTACTCTGCAACTCTGCGTTTAAAAAATGCATGTTCAACATTAGAAATCTTGCTACATTTTTAATGGATAGAAATAAAAACGATATTAAATTTATATCACTTTTCTCCTTTGAAATTTTTCTCAGGTATGTTATATTATTATATTAAAAATTAAACCAGGGGGGTTCAAATGAGACATTTCATTTCTTTATTAATTCTCATTTTATTTTTTCAATACACAGATTCATTCTCCCAGTGGCAGAGCTGCAACGGTCCTTATGGGGGATCTCTTAAAGCTCTCACAAATAACGGTTCGTTTGTCTTTGCGGGTACTAACACAGGCGGTTTTTATAAATCTTCTGACGATGGCTCGACATGGGTTCAAGCTAACTACGGCTTGACCAATACAACCATAAACTGTCTTGCAATAAAGGACCAGTACATTTTCGCAGGAACCCTTTTAGGGGGGGTCTTCCGTTTACTTCCAAGTGGAGCAAGCTGGGTTGCTATAAATAACGGGATTACTTTCTTAGGTATCTATACTTTTGCTGTAAGTGGTAATTATCTTTTTGCTGGGACATGGGGGGGCGGTATATTTATATCTACGAACAATGGTGATTCCTGGACAACAGCTAACACCGGACTCGGAAGCATGTATATTAAAACTTCCGTAGTTGCTTTTGGTTATGTTTATGTGGGAACTGAGGGTGGGGTATACCGTTCAGATAACGCAGGAGCGTCCTGGACTGAGATAAATAACGGATTATATCCCCTTTCTACATTCTCACTCGGTGTTGCTGGTGGTAATCTTTATGCGGGAACTTACAACGGGGGAATTTACCGTTCAACTGATCATGGCTCAAGCTGGACAGCGGTAAATAGTGGAATTCCCGCAAACACTACAGTTAACGTTTTCACTAATGTCAACTGGAATATACTTGCGGGTACATATCCAAATGGCATTTTCGTATCCTCAAACAACGGAGCAAGCTGGACACAAGAAAATAATGGTTTTCCGAGCAGTACAAGTTTGTATTCGTTTACAATAAAGGGAAATTTAATATTTGCAGGAACAAGCGGCACCGGTGCCTGGAAGAGAATTCTATCTCAGATTATTGGAATAAAGCAAATTGCTTCAATAATTCCTGACGAGTTTTCGATTTCACAGAATTACCCAAATCCGTTCAATCCAAAGACAAAAATAAACATTCAAATTGCAAAATTGTGTGTTGTGAAATTGGTTGTCTATGATGCACTTGGTCGAAAAGCCGAAACTCTCATCAATGACCAATTAAGTGCAGGAACTTATGAGGTGGAATGGAATGGGAGCAATTATACAAGCGGTGTGTATTTTTATCGATTAGAAGCAGGGGATTTTATGGGTGTGAAGAGAATGATGTTGCTGAAGTAATTTATATACAATATTCGAGTTGAATACTATCCTAAGCAGGCTCTTGTGTGTGAGCTGTTCAAGCTGGGAGGAATAAGGTCAGTCGAGATTGGAAGCGTTATGTTTGGAAAATATGACAACAGTGGAAAACTCCTACCGAAGAGTGTAAAATTGGTTCGACTCTCTTAAGACATATTACATCGAAATTTACCCAGTTTAATAAGCCCCTATCATTTCTATGATAACATAATTTACTCTTTCTTTGTCTAATTTAGGAGCAAAGTATATACTATAAAAATATATTTTATATAATGTTTTTCTCCTTTGATATTTTTATTTTGTATGTTATATTATGGTATTATAAATTAAACCATGGGGGGTAAAATGAAACATTTCATTTCTGTATTTATTCTCATTTTCATTTTTCATTGTTCAGATTCATTTTCTCAGTGGCAAAGTTGTAACGGTCCCTGGGGTGGATCGCTTAATGCTCTTGCAAATAACGGATCGTTTGTCTTTGCCGGCACATACAGCGGCGGCTTTTACATGTCTTCAAACAATGGTTTGACATGGACACAAGCCAACTACGGCTTGACTAACACAACTATAAAATGTCTTACAATAAAAAATCAGTACATTTTTGCAGGAACTCTTGGCGGGGGAGTTTTCCGTTTACCTCCGGGTGGTTCAAGCTGGAGCCCTGTAAATAATGGAATAATATCTCCAATTATTTACACTATAGCTGTAAGCGGAAATTACCTTTTTGCAGGTTCGTGGGGCGAGGGAGTCTTTGTATCTTCAAATAACGGTAATTCATGGGCACCTGCAAACATTGGACTTGGAAGTCTTTACATAAAGACATCTGCTGTTGGATTTGGCTATGTTTATGTAGGAACTGAGGGCGGAGTATACCGTTCAGATAATACTGGTGCATCCTGGACTGCTGTTAACAATGGTTTAAATCCTCTTTCCACTTTCTCGCTCGGAATTGCAGGAGGAAATCTTTTTGCTGGAACTTATGCTGGGGGTGTATATCGCTCAACCAATCAGGGTTCAAGCTGGACAGCAGTAAATAATGGAATCCCTGCAAACACAACAATCAACGTTTTCGCTAATTCCAATTGGAATATATTTGCAGGTACATATCCAAATGGTTTCTTTGTATCCTCAAACAACGGCAATAGTTGGATACCAAAAAATAACGGCTTACCTGTATATATGAGTCTGTATTCGCTTACCGTAAAGGGAAATTTAATTTTTGCGGGAACAGATGGTAGCGGTGCATGGAAGAGAATTCTGTCTCAAATTATAGGAATAAAGCAAATTGCTTCTTTAATACCAGATAAGTTTTCGCTTTCACAGAACTATCCCAACCCGTTCAACCCAAAGACAAAAATCAAAATTCAAATCGCAAAATCAGGTGATGTGAAACTAGTAGTTTATGATGCACTTGGTCGGAAGATCGAAACACTCATCAACAAGCAATTAAGATCGGGGATTTATGAAGTGGAATGGGACGCGAGTAACTTTACTAGCGGAACGTATTTCTATCGAATAGAAGCTGGGGATTTTGTTCAAACAAAGAAGATGTTGCTAATAAAGTAATTCATTACTTTATCGGTAATCCGCTTGCCCGCCGCAGGCATAGCCTTTAGGGTGGATACTATTGAAGTAATTTTAAATGCAGTCAGGAGTTTCTCCTGACTGCACAGTAAACATACTAATTTTCTAAAATTACTGAATTTTCTTTCTTACAATCCACACCAAATACTCCCCATACTTGCGTGGTTCTTTCTTATAAGAGGAATAAATATTTATAACCTCAAATCCGCATA
The DNA here is from genome assembly GCA_016783945.1 of Ignavibacteria bacterium. Lineage (GTDB taxonomy): Bacteria > Bacteroidota > Ignavibacteria > Tepidaquicellales > Tepidaquicellaceae > BS750m-G4. The sequence continues at coordinate 14,049 of JADHVP010000054.1, read as the reverse complement.
TACGAAGCAAGTATCGTATTTCGGGTTCAAAAGACCATCGCATCTTTAACGGTCGTTCTCGTGTATTAATTATCTTACCCTGTGCATTCATTTCTTCAAATGTCCAAACTCCGCTAAGTACTTGGTTCTCGGGATCAAAACAGACTCTTTCCCAAATTTTTTCTTTATTTCCAATAAAATTAGTATACTCACAACGGAAAACGAGAGAAGGATCTGTACCTTTCAAGTTATTAGCTATAAGTTCATAATTAGGGTCAAACGTATTAAATGACAGAATACCTTCTTGGGTTAAGTTCCGATAAATAGAGGTGAACGCTCGTTCCTGGTCAGCTTCTAAAAGAAGATGCATAAATCCGCTGCGGGGGATAACAGCTAATGAACACGGTTTAACAAGTTTGAAGTCTGTCATATTAGCATGAATCAGAGATGCGTTGCGTTGAATATTAACTGGCAACTTCTCACGTTTCCTTTCAAGAACGTTTAGCATTGGCTTAGAAATATCAACACCGATAACCTTGTAACCTTCTTTAATTAGAGGGATTAATGTAACTCCAGTTCCGCAAGCAATGTCAACGATACCAGCTCCTCCATATAATTCTGCAAGCTCAAGATGAAAATTAATTAAATCTTCATCGGGTACACGAAAAGCATCAATATAATTATCATAATTTTCAGCTACGTCTTCGAAGTCATGTAAGTCCATTTAATATTCAACTATTTTTTATCAAAATAATTTTCTGATAACTTATTGTTTAATTATAACCGAATTTTTCACCTGTATTATCTCCGCAGCTATACTAATTGCTATTTCCTCGGGAGTATTGCTTTTTATTGGAAAACCAATTGGTGCGTGCACTTTTTTTAATTTTTCTTCCGTGATACCAGCTTCTTTCAGGTTATTAAAAACCTCCTCAACTTTTCTTGAGCTTCCCATCATTCCAAGATATGCAAGTTTCTTGTGAATTAACTGTTTTAAAGCTATTTCATCTGCCCTATGCGATGGTGTCATTATGACAACATAATTAGAATCTCCTTCGGGAATACAATTTCGAACCTCATCAAACGGTATCGTTATTATTTCATCTGCATAAGTATTTTCAATTAGCGTGCTCACCTCCGAACGGTCATCAATAACCACCACATAAAATTCAAGTGTCGAAAGTATTCTCGAAACAGCAAGACCGACATGTCCACCGCCGATAATGTAAGCAGTATTTCTTATTCCTATGTTCTCTTTATAAGACCATTCATGCTCACTTACTTGTTTAAAAATCTTATTCTCATTACCTTTAGAATCAGAAATAAATGATATGCCACTCTGTGAAAAAGTAACTTTCCCTGTTTTGTTTCCCTCAATAGTGCGAATAATTTCTTCAATAGTACTCCTATGCTTAGTTTGTAATGGAAAAAACAATATCGTTTGCTTACCTCCACATATCATATCAGACTTATCAATTTTTGATTCTTCGTCGTGAACCTGTGTTTGCAAAAGGGGAGCTGTATTCTTATTCAAGAGCATGTCGCGGGCTTTCTCAACCATGTTATACTCCATAACTCCACCACCTATAGAGCCTGTTAGTCGACCATCTTCTGTTACAACCATTTTAAAACCCGGTTTACCCGGGCTGAAACCTTCGCTTTCAACAACGATCATTAATAAAGAACGGGTGTTATTCTGAAAACAAGACAGAATGACTTTCCAGATTGATAAATCTTTCATTCAAATAGCACTTTTAATTATAAATATTCTTGCTTCTCATATTTTCTCATATAAAGAAAGTAAAACTTTTTCAGGAGTTATAGGTATAGAGAAATTTACTTTTAGATCAAGGCGGAATTCTCTAATTGCTTTAATCAACGCAAAGTATGTGCCAATTCCGTATAAAAATGGTGGTTCTCCAATTGCTTTTGATTTTAGTATTCCAGAAAGTGAATTCGAATCCTTTAAAAAATGAACTTTTATATCTTTGGGTGCAAAATATATGTCAGGAATTTTATATGTTGCCAAGGAGTCTGTCAATAATTTACCATCGTCCCCATACATTAATTCCTCAATTGTTGCCCATCCTATTCCCTGCACAATACCTCCTTCCATTTGTCCACGGTCAATTAACAGGTTAAAACTTTTTCCTGCATCGTGTACAACTTTAACAGAATCAATTTCATAAATCCCCCTTAAGCAATCAATTGTAACTTCGGTTACAGCAATCCCAAAGACATGATAAGCAAAAGGCTTACCTTTTTCAATATTTCTATCGAAAAATATATTTGGAGTTACATAATGTGCTTGAGCAGATAAACTAACCCTATTCATATATGCTTTATTCACCAACTCATCCCATTTTAATCCTGTCTTCCTTCCTTTGATGTACACTTCCTCATCTATAATTTGTATATCTTTTGCACTAATAACTTTTAGGTAATCAGAAGCTACTTTTCTGAGTCTTTCCATTAAATTCTTACAGGCAACTTTCGTTGCATTTCCGTTTAAATCTGCTCCTGTACTAGCTGCCGTAGGAGAAGTATTAGCAACACGAGAAGTCTTTGTACTGAGTACTTCAACCCTATCGATATTAATAGATAACACCTTTGCGGCAACTTGTCTGATCTTTGTGTTCACTCCCTGACCCATTTCAATCGCTGCCGTACTAACACTCACGCTTCCATCGGTATAAATATGTACAAGTGCACTTGCCTGATTTAAAAAGCTGCTCGTAAAAGAAATCCCAAAACAAATTGGCATTATTGAAATGCCTTTTTTGTAAATTTTATTGTTCGAATTAAATTTATTTATACGTTCTTTGATTTTTTCAACTTTGTATTTCTCCCCTGCAACCTCCCAACATTTTCTCATCTTACCGTCTTGCAATTTCATTCCATAAGGAAACACATCTCCCTTTTTAAGGAGATTTTTCTTTTGTATAACAGTAGGATCAACACCGAGTTCATCAGCGGCTTTAAAAATTGCAGATTCAATAACAAACATTGCCTGCGGTGCACCAAAACCTCGGAAAGCCGTGTTTGGGGGAAAATTCGTCCTGCAAGATGCACAGTTTATTTTCGCATTAGGAATATAATAACTGTTCGTGGCATGAAAAAGGCTTCGCTCCATTATTGCTGTCGATAGGTCTGCTGAGGCTCCAGCATTCTGGTAAAATGTATTTTCATAGGCAAGTATTTTACCGTTCCTTTTCAATCCCATTTTGAAGTCCGATGAATATGGGTGTCTCTTTCCAGTCATTAAAATATCTTCTTTTCTTCGCAGTACAAGTTTAACTGGCTTTTTCAACTTATACGATGCTAAAGCAGTCATAGCAGCCCACGAAACAGCTTGATCTTCTTTCCCTCCAAAACCTCCACCAATTCGCAATACATCGACTTCAATCATACGAATCGGCAAATCCAGCACACGAGCGACTATTTTTTGTACTGTTGACGGAGCTTGAGTCGAAGAGATAACTTTGATAGTATTTTTTTCCGTTGGATATGAAAATGCCCCTTGTGTCTCTAAATAGACATGTTCCTGTCCTCCGGATTCCACAGTTCCTTCTACAATCAAATCGCATTCTTTCCATGTCTTATTAACATCACCCAAAGAAAAAGTCCTCGTGGGAGTTATTAAATGACCTTTTTTAAAGGCTTCACGCGGATTAAAAACAGGTGGTAAAACCTCAACTTTTGCCCTAATTAATTTTACAGCTTTCCGTACAATCTCTGGTTTCGTACCAACCACTATTGCTATTGGTTGACCGATATAATGGACTTCATCTTCGGCGAGTAAAACCTCATCCTGAATAATATTGCCTATTTGGTTTTCTCCAGGAATATCTGATGCTGTAATTACCTTTACAACTCCTTCTATTCTTTTCAAAGGTGCTGTGTTAATCTTGATTATCTTACCGTGAGCCACAGGAGAGGTGAAGACTGCTGCATACAGCGTCCCCTCAGGGGTTAGCCTATCATCGATAAACTGTGACTCTCCCTTTACGTGAAATATTGCGTCTGTATTTATCATAGCAATTCATCTACATTTACTTCTTTGGGAAACAGTGTTACGAAATGACAATAAATTAATTGACGGAGAAGCAATCGTTTGTAATCGTTTGATCCTCGGACATCACTAATTGGTGATATCTCTGATTGAGCAATGCGTGAAGCTTCTTTAACAATCTCAGAATTAATCTCTTTTCCTAATAAATAACTCCTTACTTTCGATAAATACAAAGGGATTGGAGCAATACCACCAGCAGAGAGATGAATATTTATAACCGCTCCTTTATCATATTGAATTAAAATAGCAGAATTAACACTTGCGATATCAAGATACTTTCTTCGGGAGACTTTTTCAAAATTAAAAAAGGAGTTTTTATTGGGTTTTTTAAACCATATATATTCTAATATATCATTTCTTTTTTTGTTTAGTTGTTTATATCCTTTATAGAAATCCCTTAGTAGTAGCTCCCTTTGTTTCTTTCCATCGTTTAAAACAACCATTGTATTTAGAGCAAGGAGAAAAATTGTTAAGTCCCCGATGGGTGAAGCATTCACAATATTCCCCCCTACAGTTGCCCGATAACGAATTGGCGTTGATGAAATTAGTTTAAAATATTTCTCTGTTTCGGGAAATAATTTCTGTATTATTGAGGAGCTTTTTATATCTTCAACAGTCGTCATTGAGCCTATAAAAATTCTATCCTTATCTCGCCATATCTTTTTGAGTTTCTTCTTCTGAGAAAGAAAAACCAAGTTCTCGGTAGAGAGTTCGTCGGGTTTTTGTATATATAAATCCGTACCTCCTGCAATAAAAACAGGTGACTTTTTAGGTATTTTTGAATCAACCTTTTTATTCAAAGAAATTTTATGTAAGCGATCGGGAATATCAAGAAAGTATTCAGGTAAGACTTTTTTATCAACTAATAATTTTAGTCTATTTGGTTTAGGGTCCAAGCCATTTTTGCTATAAATATGTAATCCAAAATCTTTACAAAGCTTTTGTATCGCCCTTATAATGGACGTATAACCTGTACATCTGCAAATATTTCCATCAATTGAAGAAATAGCTTCATTTTCCTTGATTTCTATGGCATTTAAGAAATACGCAGTTAGGGATAGAATAAATCCGGGAGTACAGAATCCACATTGTGATGCACCTTCGTCAACAAAAGCTTGTTGTATAAGGTTAAGTTTGTTTGAATTAACTCCCTCAATTGTAACGACCTGTTTACCGTTAACTTCACCGAGTGGTAATAGGCAGGAATTAACGGATTTATAAAAAACTTTATTTCTTTTATACTCACCCAACAGAATGAGACAGGCTCCACAATCACCTTCACGGCAACCTTCTTTTGTACCTTTTAATTTTTTATTATCACGAACAAAATCCAAAAGTGGCATCCCGGGAGGGAGTTCGGTTGAAATACTTTCTGTGTTAAGAATAAAGTTAATCATCAATATTCACCAATGGTAATAAAAATAAATGATTTATAATAACCAGTTTCAAAATAAAAGAAAACTCCTTATGTTTAAATGGTAAAACATTATAAGTTTAATTTGTAATAAAAATGTTTTTTATTAAGAATATTAGAAACCGATCAGAGAATATTAAGTATATAATTTAAAAAATATAAATTAAGAAAATGAAAAAAATTATATTAGCAGCACTCTCATTAGTCATCATCTTTTCCTCGTGCGGAAAAGATGACAAAAAGGAAGATCCTGGCTTGAAAGAAATCGAGTTAATGAAAAAAGAAGAAGAGCTTAGAAAAAAGGAAGAAGAGCTTGTGAAGAGAGAATTAGGGGTTTTAAAAAAAGAGGTGCAATTAGACGACACTATAAAAAGACAGTCTGAATTAAACGATTCTGTTAAAATGAAAGATGAAATCATAGAAACAGAACTTACAGATGAAAAGAAAATCAAAAGTATCGAGAGTGAATATAAACAAATCAACAACGACTTAGGAAAGTTTAATAAAACAACAAAAGAACTTACTGGTTTTTCAACAGAGGGGGGAGAACTCAATGCGTTCTCCGGCGGAAATGAAATCCGAAAGTTAACCGCAATACTCTATGGCGAAACTGGAAAAAGATTAGAAGAATATTACTACAAAAACGGTAAATTAATTTATGCGTATAGTAAGCTTTCGCATTACGATAAACCATTTGGTGAAATCATAAAAACTGAGGAAAACAAATTTTACATGAGTAATAACAAGTTAATTCAGTGGATAGACTATGATAACGAAAAAGTAAATCCGGACTCCCCTGAATATGAGCAAACACAAAGAGAAATATTAAATGATTCAAAAGCATTTTTAAAATTAGTAAATAGAGAATAAAAGATAAATATAAGCCCTACCTGCTAACTGTTATTTGAACTGTAAGGATAAAAAGAAAAATTTCTGTAATGGTGGTTTTGTTTACTTTGATAAAAGTAAAGAAAATTATTATTATGTATTACACCTTACTATTATAAAAGGAAACCTTTATGGATAATCCCAATTACCAAAAAACATTTTGGAAAAGTGATATTGCAATAACATCATATTTAAGTCTATTATACATTATTCTCCACATAATTTTTATTAACCAGTATGGATACTTCAGAGATGAATTCTATTATGTTGCCTGCGGTGAACATCTTGATTTCGGATACGTAGATCATCCACCGCTTATTGCAATCATTGCATTGGTATCCCGGTCTTTATTTGGTGATTCACTCCTTGCAATCAGAATACTCTCTGTTGTAGCTGGTGGAATCACGGTGTTTTTAACGGCTTTAATTGTACGTGAAATAGGAGGTAAATTATTTTCACAAATTGTTGCTTCGCTTGCTGTCATTGTTGCCCCGGTTTTCTTAGTTATATACCACATACTTTCAATGAACTCGTTCGATATTTTGCTATGGACAATTGCCGCATATATACTGATTAAAATCATCAAGTCCGATAACTCAAAATTATGGTTGTATTTCGGAATAGTAATAGGAATTGGTTTGCAAAATAAGCACTCAATTATATTTCTGTGTTTCGGACTGGCTTTAGGTTTACTTCTAACACCAAACAGGAAATACCTAAAAGACAAATGGTTCTGGATGGGTACATTAATTGCAGTCTTAATATTTTTACCAAATCTTATATGGCATATAGCACACGATTTTCCGACTATCGAATTCGGTAAAAACGCAGCATTAAATAAGAATATGCCGCTTTCACCAATTGAGTTTTTTTTACAACAAATCTTGCAAGCCTTGCCTATTCCATTTCTGTTAATAATTCTGGGATTGATATTTGTTTTTTTCACTAAAGCAGGAAAGCCCTACAGATTATTTGGGTGGGTGTATCTTACAATATTTATTCTATTCGTTTCGACAAGAGCGAAAGTTTATTATTTATCCCCAATTTATCCAACGATGTTTGCCATAGGAAGTTTTGCCTTAGGGCATTTCATAAACTCTAAAAAGATTAACTGGCTTAAACCAATTGTAATAGTTCTTTTAATAAGTGGTTTCATGTTAACCCCTTTAGCCTTACCCGTCCTTCCGCCAGAAACATTTATCAAATACTCAAAAACTTTAGGATTGTCACCCTCGGTAGGAGAAAGACATGAAATGGGAGCTCTTCCTCAGCATTATGCAGATATGTTTGGGTGGGAAGACTTAGCAAGAACGGTGTCTGAAGTATATGAAACACTCTCACCCGACGAAAAAAAGAAGACCGTTGTCTTTGGTCGTAATTATGGTGAAGCAGGAGCCATAGATTTTTTTAGAGAAAAGTATAGTCTGCCAAAAGCTATTAGCGGACACAATAATTACTGGCTTTGGGGATATGGTGGGGACAGCATTGATATTATGATATTCATTGGGGGAGCAGATAAACAATCTAAATTAGAATACTTTAATTACGTTGAGGAAGCAGCGGTGCACACCAACGAGTATGTTATGCCATATGAGAATAATCTTATAATATATTTATGCAAAGGATTTAAGACACTATTAAAAGATGAGTGGGGAGAGATGAGACATTATGAATAGCAAAATTATTCTCTTTATTTATTATGTGAGTTTCAGATAAATCTTAAGTTTTTAGTATTTTCAACCTCCGTATGGTTTTTACCGTATATAAACCACTGAAGATATTATTTGAGCCTGTTTTAAATTCTGTAATTTAATAAGTTTATATCTACAATTCTTAAAAAACTTAAATTAAAATAAAAGGATTATGAAAAAGCAATTCATGGTCATCTTAGCAATATTATTTTTTCTTAATCTTGTCTTTAGGACACTTTTTTTCAAGGCGTTTATCGATCTCAATAAGTATAAATCTCTTTATAGTTATGTTAAAAAGGAACACAAAATTCTTACGCATAAACTAACTACATCTGAATACAAGAACACAGGTCTTTTATACAAAAACATAGAGCTTGAAGACCAGAAAAAAGAACTAACAGGTAAAAACGATTACCTTAGATACTTGAACAAAAAACTTAGTTGCAAACAGAATAAATACAACCGTAAGATTGCCGGTAAGAAGAATTATAAAACAAAGAAATACAAAACCCCTAAAAAGAAATACTACAAAAAGAAGAAGACTAATTTTAAAAAGAAGAAGACTAATTTTAAAAAGAAGAAGACTAATTTTAAAAAGAAGAAGACTAATTTTAAAAAGAAGAAGACTAAATACAAAAAGAAAAAGTGTAAAAAATAATTTCTCCTTTTTCAAAACTAAGACAAAGTATAATCTGAATATTGTTCTTAAATATGCAACAAATATGTTTTTCCTTTTTAACATTGACTTCTTTTCTTGAGCCTATTAAAAGCGTCGCTTAATATAATAGTTGTCTACGAATATTGTGTAGACAACTTCTTATATTTAACATATATGTAATGTGGTTTGAAACACAAGTAATATTTATAGAATATCATATACATTATTAATCAACCCAGATATATATAGTAAAATAAGATATATTAATTGAAAAAAGATAAAACATTTTATATCATACTCAACTATTTTTTATAGAAATATATATACTATTAAATAATATTTATTTTTATTATCTTCTAAATAACAATAAATCACTTAAATATTCCTCTTATGGCAAAAGATTATTATCTTCCACGAAGTGACAAGAAAAAAGCAATGTGGTTAAGTAATTTTGCGGTTAGGCTTCCATATTACGCAGCAACACTTAATATAACCCCATCAACTTTAACCTCAGTACAGAACGATTCAAAAATGTTTGAGTATGCAATACAGCTTGCCAATTCATTTTCCAAGATAAAAAAGGAGAGAACCTTATTTAAAAACCGCCTTCGTGATGGTCCTGTATCCAGTACTCCGCTTGCAGTACCAAAGGTCAGTTCTCCTGCACCGCCAGCATCCGTGCCGCCAGGAATTTTCAGAAGAGTAACCGCATTAGTCAGGAAGATTAAGGTTAACGATAATTATACCCCGGCAATCGGAAAACATCTTGACATAATTGGTCCCGAGACATATTTAGATACGAAAAAAATTAAACCGAAACTTACAGTACGGTTTACTGCTGACAGGACAATTATTAAATACAAAAAAGGAAAAGCAGATGGTGTAGATATTTACGTTGACCGTGGTGATGGAAAAGGTTTTAATTTTCTGGCTACAGATAACGAACCTGATTATATCGACCCAACAGAACTACCGAACGGGGTGGACTCAGCCATTTGGAAATACAAGGCAAGATATAGAATTGGTGACAAACAGGTTGGTAAATATTCGAATGTTGTTGAGGTCACTATTTCTGGCACCAATATAAATAACAGATAATTCTGCGTTTTATGTGAAATTATTAATATTTCTCCGGCACGAAAGTCTGATCCGATATAGGAGTTCTTACATATCCTTCTTTATCTTGTCGACGTGGTATTACAATCTTCTCGGGGGTAACGTCCTCGTATGGGAAAAGACTTAGCAGGTGAGACATGCAATTCAGCCTTGCCCTCCTCTTGTCATCAGCATTTACTACATACCATGGTGCTTGCTTAATATCTGTATACTTAAACATTTCATCCTTTGCTTTTGAATACTCTACCCATCTCTTACGGGACTCAATATCTACAGGACTGAGTTTCCAGCGTTTTGTAGGATCGTGAATCCTTGCCTGAAATCGTCTTTCCTGCTCCTCATCACCGACTGAAAACCAATACTTAATAAGCTTAATACCGGAACGAACAAGCATTCGTTCAAACTCCGGGCAAGTGCGAAGAAATTCACGATACTCATCTTCGGTACAGTATCCCATGACCCTCTCCACGCCAGCCCTGTTATACCAGCTCCTATCGAAAAGGACTATTCTTCCCGCGGCTGGGAGGTGATACACGTAACGCTGAAAATACCATTGCGTTTTCTCTCGACTTGTTGGTATTCCAAGTGCTACAATGCGGCACACCCGGGGATTCAACCTTTGAGTAATTCTTTTAATAACCCCACCTTTTCCTGCTGCATCTCTTCCCTCGAAAATAATAACGACTTTCTTCCCTACATACTTTATCCATTCTTGCAGCTTAACAAGCTCTACCTGAAGTTTGCGTAACTCATGATTGTATTTTTCCTTATCAATTTTTTCAACCTTTTCGTTTTCCGTCTCTTTTTCTTTAGTGTTAATTTCATGCTTTTCCTTCTTGAACTTCTTATCGGGTTTAGATGATTTTTTCTTGTTCATAATATCTAATTAGTAATTTAATTTAATATATTTTGCAAAAAGTTTCCACTATTAAATGAGTTTGACCATATAAAATATTTCACCCTACATAACACTCTTTGATATTTTCTAACATCTGATCTTGTATCGTAAAATTTTCTTTAAAATTGAACGTGAGAAATTTATTTTTAAAAAGAGAGTGTTTTTCATGCTAATAGGTTCTATCGAAAAACCTACATTTAAATTTTTATTCAAAAGACACCAACACCTTTGTATTTATGCTTCACAAAATGCATGGGCGAGGCTTAGCAAACATATCACGATGCTTAACTAGGCATAATAAAATGGTTCTCAAAATATAAGCATCGCTATAATTAACACTCTTTGCTATAAGAAAGAATGTGTTTAATAATTTACTGAAAAAACGAAACATAAAGCTTCTTCTACAATTTCAAGTTCAATTAGGTGAATAATTATATCCCCGGGTTTGTCGTGTGTAAACATTAAAACATTGTGATGCTTTAACTCACACGATGAAACGTACCGTATTTACAAATATACTATCTCAAATATTTTATAAGTACCTTTTTATATTATATACATTTAAATATCATAATTGACAAACATTAAAACATAAAATACACTATGAATAGGTAGTAACTTGAAATCAATACTATTATATTGCCACAATATCTATAAATAAATAATTTTTCCTTTAAACACTCTAAACCTTTTTAACTTCTACTGCATCTAATTACTGATTAAATAAAATTTTCAAAATGCTGCCAGAAGTAATGAAAGGACCGAAGCTGGAGCTTCTTGTGGATGACCTCAATTACGAAACCGAATTAATTAAGCTTGCGGGCAATGGTGACGACAAAGCTTTTAAAGAATTATTCCAACAAAACGTTTCCCGTGTATATGCACTTTGTCTTAGGTTTTCAGCAGACAAAGATACAGCTGATGATCTAACACAGAAAGTTTTTATAAAAGCATGGGAGAAACTGAAAACCTTCAGAGGTGAGAGCAGGTTTTCCACGTGGCTACATAGGATAGCCGTTAATATTTTCTTAATGCACAAACGAGCGGAGAAAAGGTTTTTAAAGAAAACACCTTGCAATGAACAAATTTGGATCAATAAAAATGGTAAGATAGAAAGCAACGTCGAAATCAACATCGACCTGGAAAAAGCAATTGCTTCTCTTCCAAAACAAGCAAGAATGGTTTTAATCCTGCACGATATAGAAGGTTACAAGCATAAAGAAATCTCTGATATGCTAAAAATTAGAATCGGCACCTCGAAAGCAAACTTACACAGAGCCCGAAAACAACTAAGGGAGGAATTATTAAAATGAAAAATTCAAAATTCAATAAGCTATTAAACGATTACATAGACGATACAATTACAGATATAGATAAATCAATCTTCATTGATCATATAAATAAAAATCCTGACAGAAAAAGGGAGTTTGAAGAAACAAAACAACTCGTCGAACAGCTAAACATACTGCCAAAAAATATTGCGCCGGATTCAGACTTGTGGGATAATATTGAAAATAATATAAACGAAAACAAAGTAGAATTTAAACAGGTTGCAGATAACTATTACTCTTTCGACAAAACACCTCCAATAACTACGCAGGGAAAAGACGATTCAAAAAGCAGTTCCTTCCCTGCGCAGTATTGGATAACAGGATTAATAGCTGCTACAATATTGGTTGCACTAATTATTTTCATACCAAAAATTTTAAACCTTGATAAAGAAACAGCCACCATTAATGACGTAGGAAATTACTGGATGGTCTCAAGCTTAGAAGGTTCTCCAAAAGTTCAAGAAAAAGACATTATAAAAATAGACACTCTTAATATTGGCGAATGGTTAATTACGGATGATTCCTCAAGAGCTCTACTTTCCGTTGCTAATATCGGGGAGATTATCGTTGACCCGGGCTCAAAATTAAAAATCGTAAAAAGTGACAGCAGCGGACACAGGATAATGTTGGACTATGGGACGATAAACGCAAACATAAATGCCGAACCACGTTTATTCGTTGTGGATACAAAATCTGTGGAAGCAGTCGACCTTGGCTGCAGTTATACTCTTTCTTCCGACAAGAACGGAAACGGCTTGCTATATGTTAAATCCGGCATGGTCGCATTAGAATCTAAAAACAGAAAGTCCCTTGTCGCTGCGGGCAGTTTTTGTATAACCAAAGAAGGCATCGGTCCCGGAACTCCATATTCAAAAAATTCCTCACCTGAATTTAGAAAGGCTCTTTTAAATCTTGATTTTAAAGGTGCCAATGGTGATGCGGTGATGAACGTTCTCCGTAATGCAAAAAGAGACGATGTTATCTCACTTTTGCAAATACTCCCAAGGGTAAAGGAAAATAACAGAACAATGGTTATTGCAAAAATTGCAAAATATGTTCCGGCACCTAGAAAAATATATACCGATAGTATACCGCAACTTGACATGAAGGATCTAAACGAATGGATAGAAAAGCTTAACAAAGAAATTAATATTGAATTAAAAGAAGAGTTAAAGAATCTCAATAAAGAAATTGATAAAATGATTCGAGAGGATATTATTATAAAGTTCGATAATGAGGTCTTCACAAAAGAATTTCAAGAAGAATTAAAGAAAGAAATGAAAGAGGTTGAAATAGAATTAGAAGAGGCACGAATTGAAATTGAAATTAATAATGAAGAATTGCAAGGGGAGCTCAAAAGAGTGCAAAAAGAAATTGAAGAGATGAATATAGAAATTGAACTCGACCGGGAGGAGCTGAACAGGGAATTGGAGAAAGCGCGTGAGGAAATAGAAAAATCAATTGAGGAAATTAAAGATATGGATTTTGAAATAGAATTTGACAACGAACTCATTCAGAAGGAAATCGAAAAAGCAATGGAAGAAATTGAAGATATGGATCTGGAAATTGAACTCGATAAAGAGGAACTGAACAGGGAATTAGAAAAAGCACGTGAGGAAATAGAAAGAGCAAACGAGGAATTAAGAAATCTTAAACAGGAAGAAATTCAAGAAGAGATAGAGGAAGAAATGGAAAAAATTAAAGAAGAACTGGAAAGAGTTAACGAGGAAATAAAAGAAGAAATGGAAGAAAAAAAAGAAGATTTAGAAAAACAAAAAGAAGAAATGGAGAAACAAAAAGAAGAGCTTGAGGAGGAATTAGAAAAGGAAGAATCTGAAGAAACGAGTGAATAAAGAATTTAGAGTTTATCTCTTGTTAATACTACCCCGAGACGTTTATACGTTGCGTTTTTGTTCATGCATGTATATCACATAATCTGCATAATCAGCATAACCTTACATTCGCCCTATAACCACGAATTATACTAATCTTTTAAAACCGA
>JADHVP010000053.1 GCA_016783945.1 Ignavibacteria bacterium | reverse complement strand
TGGAAAGCTATCCTACATTAATCGATATTGTTGAAGATATACAACCGGATGAATGTTACCACCTCGCAGCACAAAGTTTTGTTCACATATCTTTTGTTGATAGTTTTTCAACGATGAATTCAAATATTAATGGAACGCATTACATTTTAGCAGCAATTCATAAGAAGGCTCCGAAATGTAAATTTTACTTTGCTGGCTCATCGGAATTGTTCGGCTTGGTCGAAGAGACTCCTCAAACTGAAAAAACAAAATTCCATCCACGTTCACCCTATGGAATAAGTAAACTAACCGGTTTTGAAATTACGAGAAACTATAGAGAAGCTTATGGTCTTTTTGCTTGTTCAGGATTGTTATTCAATCATGAATCCCCTCGGCGAGGGTATGAGTTTGTAACAAGGAAAATTACACAGACAATTGCGAGGATCAAAGCCGGGAAAGCTAATACGTTAATACTGGGAAATCTGAAAGCTAAAAGAGATTGGGGATTTGCAGGAGATTATGTAAAAGCAATGTGGCTTATGCTGCAGCAAGATTCTCCGAAAGATTATGTAATTGCTACTGGAGAGACTCACACTGTGAAAGAGTTCGTCGATTTGAGTTTTAAATATGCAGGTTTATCGTATTCTTTAATAGATTTGCATGAATTATCCAATGAAGATGCCGATGAAAAAATCAGGGAACTGAAGAATAAAAAGAATGAGATATTCCTTGTACAGCATCCTATGTTTTATAGACCGGCAGAAATAGATTTGCTTTTAGGAGATTCATCAAGAGCAATGAAAGAGTTAGGTTGGGAACCAAAAATTCGGTTTGAGGAATTAGTAAAGATGATGGTTGAACATGATATTAAAGAATTCAATAAAAATGATAAATGAAAAAGGTCAAACCCTTTTTGAAGATTTGACCTTTATGATGCCAATCTTTGAAAACCTATTTTAATAAGATCATTTTTTGAACATCGGAAAATTCCTTGGTTATAATTTTATAAAAATAAATTCCACTTGGATGACCAGAAGCTTTCCATTCAACCTCATAACTTCCTGTACTAAGTTTCTCGTTAAGGAGTTCTGAAACAATCCTTCCTAAATTGTCATATACGACAATTTTCACATTTGAAGATTTTAGAATATCGAATCTTATATTTGTAGAAGGATTAAATGGATTTGGATAATTCTGATATAATTCGAATTTTCTTGGAATTTCTGTTCCAATTTGTTTAACACCTGTTGCACCTGATGTAGTATAAAGTATAATTCCAGATGTTCCAACAGCCCAGCCTGTATTTGCATTTATAAAAGTGCCAGAATATAACCAGTTCATTACACCGCTTGGAAGAAATGTCCAATTTGCACCACTATTTGATGTTTTAAATATGTCACCTTCATCACCAATTAGATATCCAGTATTATCATCTATGAAGTCAATTGCTCTCAGGGAATGAACGGATCCTGTATAAATTTCATACCAGTTTGCACCACCGTTTGTTGTTCGATACATAGACCGTGTATAGTTATAATTTGCTTTCGTTATTAAACCTGTATTAGCATTAATGAAGTAAACCGAAGTGAGTTCATATGACGTTGTTGGAGCAATCTGAGAGAGCCAATTTACACCACCGTTCATTGTTTTTAAAATTGTTCCAGATGTTCCAACCGCCCAGCCTGTATTTGCATTGATAAAATAAACAGAGTTAAGATTATTAGTTGTGCCACTGCAATAGCATAACCAATTAGAACCTCCATTTATAGTTTTTCGTATTTTCCCACCGTGTCCTACAATTATGCCAGTGTTTACATCATTAAAATAAACCGATTTTATTGTATATGATGTGCAGAATGTTTGAGAGAACCAATTGATACCCCCATTCGTTGTTTTCCTTATTAATCCAGATTCACCGACAGTAATTCCTGTGTTAACATTTATAAAGTTTACACAATAAAGAGTTCCGGTTGCTCCACTAACCTGGGGAAGCCAAGTATTCCCTTTATTGGTTGTCTTAATGATTGTTCCGTTTTTGCCAACAGCATAACCCGTGTTATCATCTATAAATTCTACAGAATATAAATTATTGCTTGTACCACTGTTTTGATGTATCCATCCGTTTTGAGCTCTTAATTGGCTTGAGAGAATAAATAAACTAACAAAAAGTAGTAATACTACCGATATGTTAATTTGATATTTCATTTTCATCTCCTTATAAATTTTATTTAATAATATTTCACTTAATAAAAATTTTACTAAACATAGTTTGTTCATCCATGAATGGCGGACAAATTATTTTATAAATAACATTTTCTTTACGTCAGAAAATTCTTCTGTATCTAATCTATAGAAATATATCCCGCTTGAAACACTCTTTGGATTCCAATTCACTTTATAGCTACCCGCATTTAATTTTTCATTAACAAGTTCGGATACTATCTTTCCTAAATTGTTATATACAATAATTTTTGTGTACGAAGACTTCGGAATATCAAACCTTATTGTAGTGCTTGGATTGAATGGATTTGGGAAATTCTGATGTAATTTGTAATCATTTGGGATACTATTTGAGTAGTTAGAAATATTTACAGATCCCCCCGTAGTTGTTTTAAGAATAACACCCCCGTGTCCAACAGCCCAACCAGTGTTTTTATTTATAAAACTAACATCTTTCAATAAAGTTGTTGTTGGTGTTCCCTGCATAATCCATGTTGAACCACCATCAGTAGATCTCAAGATTAGTCCATCATTTCCAACAGCAGTCATAACATTGTTAAGATAGTCAAGATTATGAAATGCTGATGGGGTTGTTAAAACAGTCTGCCAATTGTTTCCACCATCTACAGTTCTCAAAATTATTCCATCATCATAATATCCCGAACCTCCAACAACTACACCGGTATTCGGATTAATGAAGCAGACTCCCGTTAATGTTTTGGATAAACCAGGTGAAATATTTGTCCAGATACATCCACCGTTTGTGGTCTTTAAAATTGTACTTTGCCCAGATTGATAACCTGTTTGACCAACAATATATCCAGTGCTCATATCAATAAAGTATACACCATACAAATAATGATTCGTTGTACTGTTCTGACTGCACCAGGTAAATCCATAGTTATTAGTTTTCAATATGATTCCATTGATACCAACAATAAATCCGGTAGAGGTGTAACCCGTATTGGTTTTCACAAATCTTATTTTGTTAAGGTTTGCATTTGTTCCACTGTATTTTACTATCCACTCAGTACCACTATTAGTTGTGAATAAAATAGTTCCACTTGCTCCAACTATTGTTCCTGTGTCCTTATTTATAAAACACAATTTATGTAAACCACATACGAAAGATGAATTGATCGTCCAATTTGTACCTCCGTTAGTAGTTTTCATTATCTTGCCATACCATTGATCTACTGCGAAACCAGTATTTTCATCAATGAAATATACTCCGCCTAAAGGATCTGATGTAGGGGAGTACTGTTGAAACCATCCGTATTGAGCATATAAAGAAATTGAAGAGAATATCATTATTGAAAACACCAAAACTGAAAATGTTATTAAATTTTTCATGATTAAAAGTTTTTAGTTAAAAAATTTACAAACCTATTTAAGTGACGATTATTATAATTTTTTAAAAATATTGTATAGTTGTTTTATCATTTTATTAAAATCATCTTTTTCACATTTATAAATTCTTCTGTTACTATTTTATAGAAATACAAGCCGCTTGGATAACCAGATGCATCCCATTCTACTTCATAACTTCCTGCGCTAAGTTTTTTATTAGCGATTTCAGAAATTATCCTTCCTAAATTATCATACACTATAATTTTTACATTAGAAGCTTTTGGAATATCAAACTTAATATTTGTTTCAGGATTAAACGGATTTGGGTAGTTCTGATATAAATTATATTTTTCCGGTATGAGTGAGCTTATTTTTTTAATTCCTACAGGTATTGTTGAAAAATTCCATACCTCTGACCATGGACCCGTACCTGTTGAATTAGTTGCATTCACTCTCCAGAAATATGTCGTTATATTAGTAAGTTTTCCTGAAGGTATCGGATACTGATTGATTGTTACTGTTGCTGAATCTGTTAATGCTGAGAAATTTGAAACTCTTGATACCTGTACTTTATAATGTATAACACCGCTAATATGATTCCAGAACAATGTAGGCGTTAAAGGGACGTTATTAGAACCGTTCGGAGGAGAGACAAGTGTTGGAACTGGTAATGGTTCTCCCCCTGTAAGTGTTTTAAGTATGGTTCCCTGATTACCAACCAACCAGCCGGTATTTGAATTAACGAACATTATATCATCCAACCATAATGTTGTTGGTTTTGTTTGAGAAACCCAATTATCACCGCCATTAGTAGTTTTTAGAATTTGCGAATCTCCCCCGGGGTAAGAACCTCCCACCATCCATCCTTTATTTACATTAACGAAGTATACAGCAACCATTCGTATTGTGTAACCAATTGATTTAGATATCCAATTTAATCCGCCGTTTGTAGTTTTAAAGTATATACCATTATGACCTGTTACATGTCCAGTACTAGAATTTAGGATATATAATCCTAATAAACCCTGAGTAGTATTGCAGTATTGTGTCACCCATGAATTTCCTCCATTAGTTGTCTTAAATATCGCTCCATAATCTCCAATTACCCACCCGACATTTTGATCGAGGAAAAAGCAACTGGTTATATTAGTATTAACACCTGTGTTTAGTACTGTCCAATTTTGTCCTCCGTTCATTGTTTTTAATACCTTACCGTTATTACCAGAACAAGCAATCCAGCCGGTGTTTGAATTTATAAAAAACAATTCATGTGCAATACCTATACTTGTCGAATAGTATTGAGTAAACCAGCTTTGTCCGCCATTAGTTGTTTTAAGAATAATGTTTGTATAGTTGTATTCATGACCTCCGACAGCCCATCCTGTATATTCATTTATGAATTTTACAGATATTAAACCTTGACTTGTTCCGCTGCTTTGCGGAAACCAATTTGTTCCGCCATTAGTCGTTTTAACTATTACCCCACCATGTCCAACAGCCCATCCTGTTTGGGAATTTATAAAGGAAACCCCTCTCAATACTTCAGATGTTCTACTGTTTTGCATAAACCAACCTGTTTGAGCATGAGAGAAACCTGAAAAAATTAATAATGATAAAATTACAATGAATTTTATTATTGAGTTTTTCATGGCTAAAAGTTTTTAGTTAGAAAAAGTATTTAAACGTAAATATATCTTTCCGTCTTGAACTTAGCCTTGTATAACTTTTAGTTGAGGGTTAGTAGGTTTTTATGAATGAGGTCTAAAAGTATACAATCCAATTCTTAAATTATATTTAATCTATGGCTGTATTTTCTTTTCATTGAATTTTAAAGATTATTTCTGAAAAATGCAATACATAATTTAGGAAAAATTGAGATACTTTGAGGATTGTTATTTATGCTTTTTGTACACCTTCTATTGCAGGTTTAAAACTTTTTATATATAGAGTTAATGAAAGCAATATCAAAAATTCCGATATAACATAGCGGGTTTTAAAGAACTCTCCCAGTACAGGTAAGTCTTTTGTTAAAAGTAAATTATCAGGCAACGCAAGAAGAAGGTACCCTCCAATTAGTAATGCAAGAATAACAAATTTTTTATCAGTGAAGAGTTGCGGGAATATTTTTATGATTATGAAAGCAACAGGCATTAACCAAACGAGGTTCATAACCCAGGTATAAGGGCTTGATAGTAAAATGATAATGAGAACAACCTGCCAATAGATGAATTCTGTTAAAGGTGTTTCTGTATTAAGAGTTCTTTTGAAAAAAATTGTCATCATTAATAAAAAGATAGCAAAGACAATCACTGAATAAGTTGTGTTTGAGAAGTTTAAAGGTGTTTTTAATTGAAGTACCTGTAGTATCCTTATGAACGATGCTTTAGAATTAAAACTGATCGACTCGGTCAAATACATTCTTCCATCAATAATAGAAATAGAATAAGGAGTCATTTCGAGATATGTTTGTATAATTTCTAAAGGTATTCTCATCTCCTGCGTCCCGCTGCTGTGATATTTTGAGATTCTTGGTAATTCTTTTGTAATGTAATTGTGAACTGCATCATAACCGCTAATTGAAAGTGTTAGTATTATGATGAGTATTATTCCGGATGCGTAGCCGTAAAGAACCTTGTATTTCTTTCTTATGAAAAGAAATGGTATTAGTAACAAGCTGTAAGGCTTAAACAGTGATGCAATTCCAAAGAAAAGCCCTGACATAAAATAACATTTTTCTTTTTTCATCAGGAACATCAACCCGAGAACTATAAGAAGAAAAGTAATACAGTCTACCTGCCCGCGTTCGAGTAAAGTTATAAAGGGAAAGAAGTTGAAAGTGAGTATCCCGGCAATGAGTATTTTGTTGAAGTCTTTATTAAGTCCGAAGATTTTTATTAAGATGATAAAGCAAATTATTAGGCAGGTCAAATTGAAAAAATTCCAGATGTATTTTGCTTGAATGTATGGGAGTGCTGCTAAGGATTGAAACATGTTTGCTACGAGCGGTGGATAAAGAAACCTGCTGTGTCTGAACATGTTTATTCCATCCCATAGGTCCCATCTACCCAGTACATGATTTTTATAAGGTGATAATCCATTGTTGAGAGCTTTTCCTGCGGCGTAGTATGCGGTGAAATCCATTTGTATACTTTCTTCACTAAACTCGATTGTGAAGTTCACTAAACGGATAAAGGAAAACACAAAGATAAGAACTAATACGGTCTTTAATATAATTTTACCGAAACTCTTTTTCAAGTATTTCAAAGAATAAATTTAAACAAATTTTATTTTCCGCATTGCAAACAAGCACATCTTAAATAGAAGAAGCCCATCCCTGAACCTGTTGATGTTTGTTGTGCCGTACATCCTGTCACCATACCTGATTGGTATTTCAACAATCTTAAGGCAGAGTTTAGAAGCACCGAAAAGAAGGTCGAAGTCTCCGAACGGATCAAAGTCTCCAAAGTAATCCCTGTTCTTTATGATTTTTTCGTAGTCTTCTTTAAAGAGAACCTTCGTCCCGCATAAAGTATCAGTAATTCTCTGATCCAAAAGCCAGCTAAACATTTTGCTGAAAAATATGTTCCCGAGTTTATTAAGAGGACGCATTGCTTTATCATCCATTTGATAAACAAGTCTTGTCCCATTTATGAATTCCCCTTTTCCATTTTTCAATGCACTGTAAAACTTTGGCAATTCTTCGGGGGCAACGGTCATATCTGCATCGAGTATCATTAATATTTCACCTTTAGCGTTCTCAAAACCTTTCCTGACAGCGTCTCCTTTTTCTTTTCCTGTTTGCTTGAAAAGTTTAATGTCCTTTGCGGGGTTTTCTATTAAAAGCTCTTCTATCTTTTTGTATGTGTCATCTGAAGATTCACCTTCTACAAAAATTATTTCTGTATGCTTTCCAATTTCCGGTATTCTTTGTAGGATGCTTTCGATGTGTCCCTCTTCGTTTCTGCAAGGGACAAGAACAGTAGTTGTGAATTCTTTTTCGAACTCTTCTGAGATATTTAAATCTGGCGGTCTATAGTTTGCTACTACGAAACCTGTTACACAGAGTCTTCTTATAAGAGGAAGCTTAGCTATGTATCTGTTAAAAAAATTTGAGAGAAGAGGTATTCGCTTTGGTATGAGCATAAGTGAACTGCTTTTCACAACCTGAAAATCAGAAAGTGAAAGAAGGTTCTTAATTTCATCTATATACAACCAGTTCTTTTCGCCTTCCTTTAATTTTAAGTTTAAGAATTCACCCAGTTTAAGAATCGGGTTCCAGAAATAATTATAGTATGTAACGATTATCTTAGTTCTTTGGTGAGAAATGAATCTCATTTTTTCAAAAACACTTTGAATGTCTTCGAGTGTACCAATAAGATCAGATAATATTATGTAATCAAATTTTTGGTTTATTAATTCTTCCAATGGATTCGTTCCTTCAATTTCAGAGAGAATAAACCTTATGCCGGGATATTTTTCTTTACCCTTTTCTAACAGGAATTTATTTTTATCGATACCAACACCTGGGTTAGGATTTAGACTGCTGAGTGTATCGCCCATTCCACAGCCAATCTCAATTATTGATGAGCCTTCCGGTATGAAAAATTTTAACTGGTTGGTGATTGATTCGTGGTAGTACCAGTTTCTTTTTCTCCAGTAGATTTTCTTTTCAGCATAATCTTTTAAAATTATATCTCTATCTATTTTGTTTTTCGTTTTCATACTATTACTATCACTTTGTTAGAAAAAGATGAAGTTCGAATGCCCATACAGCAATCAAAAATAAAATAAAACTTATTGCTAAAAGAATTCTTATTACAGAAAGCTCTCTGAAAATATGTTTACATTCTCTTATAAGATTTACTGTTCCAAGCACAAAGAAAGGTATTAGGACATAATGGTATCTCGGTATGGCAACGAACATAAAAATAGTAAGCATCCAGGTTAAGATAAAACCATAAAGGAAGAAGGTTTTCTTTTTAAACATTAAAAGTCCCCATGTCCCAAGCAGCATAATCATAAAGTAAGGAACATTAATCAAAAGTAAAATTGCCGGGTTAACGGATCTATATACTTCTGTCGAAGTTTTAACCTTATCGTCTCCTTTCGTAAAATACAAAACGATCATTCGTTCACTGGAAAAAAGATAACCTAATTTCTTGATACCTGTTATTAAAAACTTGTGGGGATTGTTTGCTCCGTATTCAAGACCGAGTTTATAAAACTCCCTATCCCTTTTAACTTCATTATCGATATCGAACAAAGGATTAGTCTCTTCAATTTTGTGATACCATGTTCCTGTTGCGTTTGGATTGCTTCCCGACCAGAACGTAAAACCTCCTTGAGTCGCTATTGTAAAAGTGTCCATTGTTATTTTATTTCTTACTAACCATGGAGCAATTACGAGTATCAACCCAAAGATGAATAGCAACGAATACTGAAAAACTCTTTTAAGTCTTTTTCTTTTAAATCCTTCGAACAATTGTCTTCTGTATATAAAAAGGAATACCGGTATTAGAATAGCGGAGAGTGCAAAGGAAGAACGTATCAAAATAGCGTACCCCCATACAATTCCAATGAAGAAAATACTTTTACTGAACTTTTCTCTGAGGCAATAATAGAGAATGATGCAGCATAGGAATCCGAATAACGGTTCGGTAAGAATTGTCTGTGAATATAAAAGATTTGAGGGAAGAAAGGTAAATATTAATAATGCAATTAATGAATATTTAACATTAAAAAAGAATCGACAGATAAAAAAGAACAATAAACCTGTAAATATTTCTAGGAAGGATTGTATTAGCTTTACATATAATTGCTCAGCACCAAACACATAATAAATCCCCGAAAGAAACAACGGATAGCCACAGGCGATAATAGCAGTGGATTTTCCTTCGAATGAATATTCACTTAAGGTTACAATATTTTGTGCAAGCGAGTGATATACTAAACTATCGGAACGAATGTCTGGTTCAATTGTAAACGCCAATAGAATCTTTATTAAAAAAGCAGAGATTAGAATTGCTGCTAAATACTTCTTTTCTTTTGAGGAAAGTTCTTTAAGTTTACTCATTGAAGTTATTCGGTAGGCTAAAAATTTTATTTTTAAAATT
Source organism: Ignavibacteria bacterium (assembly GCA_016783945.1). GTDB lineage: Bacteria > Bacteroidota > Ignavibacteria > Tepidaquicellales > Tepidaquicellaceae > BS750m-G4. Next base: position 8,273 of record JADHVP010000053.1, on the reverse strand, counting down.
AGATTTTCTTGGCAATAACGACTATGCCGGTTCCTTTTCTGTTTTCGGTAATTGTATCGAGCCACATTAAAATAAAAACAAACCATATAGTGAACAGGTAATAAACAGGCAATAATAGTATTAATAATTTTGACACTCCCACAATTAACATTGGATATTTAATTCCGAACCGCCAGGATATAGTTCCGAATTTCCCGTACGTGTATTTAAAATTTACGACCTTCATCTCTGCTCTTTCGAGCTTTTCCGTTATGTCCTCTTTCGAATATCCTGAACGAGCGTGTTCTTCAATGAAGCTGTCATCATCATCGTCATGTACGTCGCTTCCTCCAAAATTGGATGGTGTATTGATTAAAAGTTTCCCGCCTTTTTTCAATGCTTTAGAAAAGTTTCGGAAGACAAGCTCATCATCGACTATATGTTCCATCACGTCGACACACATTATGAAATTAAATGAATCATTAAAATCTATTTTAGTTAAGTCAGCAATATCAAAGGAAGCATTTGACAAGCCGCATTTAGAAAAGAAGTATTTGCAGTCTTGAACCTGTTCCTCTTTAACATCAACAGCGAGTATGTTAGACTTTCGAAACCTTTTAACCATGAAATAAGTATACTGCCCGAAACCCATCCCTGCGTCAAATATCTTAATCGTATCTTTTGTGTCATATAATTTTCTAATCGCTTTTCTTACGTGCCATGAACGTAGAAACATTAAATTGAGAAGCAGGTAGAAAACCTTTCTAAGAAAGACTTTCCTGGATACTATATCACCGAAAACTTTTTTAACAGAATCGTATTTCAAATTAATGTTTCTTAATGTTTATTAAAATCATATCTTTCCGAGTTTTTGCAAATTATCAACAACGCTGTTATAAACCATCTCAGCTGAAATCATTTCCATACAGTTTGGTCTTATATCACATGTGTTCTTGTAACAAACCAGACAATCCAGGTCCGGTATGACCCTGGTTATTCTGTTGTAATCTTCAATTTCTGTATAAGAAGTCGGACCGAACATGCAAACAACGCTTTTCTTTAAAGCAGTCGCAACATGTAGAGCAAGTGTATCCCCTGTAATGAAAATATCGGAAATGTCCACTAAAGAAAAAAACTCTCTCAGGGAATTATACTCACCTGTGTTTATGACATTTTTCGAAACATTCATCAGTACAGAGTTTACTTCAACTTCATCTTTCCCTCCGAAAAGAAGAATTCCACAATTAAACTTTTTGATAAGCATATCGACTAATTCTGCATAGCTCTCTAACTTCCATTTCTTAAACTGCCACCTATTGCTTGCGCCTGCGTTTATTCCTATAATGAAATCAAATTTGTTGAGTTCTTTTTCTTTTGTGAAATCGTTTTTAAAGTTTATTTCTTCCCCAGTAAGTTTGATTATTATCTCACCTTTGCTATACGGCAGTTTACAGATTTCATGGATTATCTGCTGGTAAGATTTCTTATTCTGTTTCTTCAGGTTATCGAACGCTCCCATCTTAAACCATTCTTCGGATTCTTTATTGAAGGGATATACTTTTCCATTTGGCTTTAATCCAAACCCAAACTTAAATTTTCCTTTTGCAAGAGATGCGATAGCAGCACTATTTGTTGAAGGATCTAAATTAATAACTACATCATATTCTTCTATTCCGAGTCTCATAGTTGAATTTACATCTTCATAGAATAAGACTTCATCGACAAAGTCATTTCCTATAAATAAATCTCTTGCGTTTTCTCTTGTGAACCAGGTTATGGATGAATCATGATATTTTTCTTCAAGGGCATGCAGTATTGACGTTGTGCGGAGAACATCTCCTAATGCATCTAATTTTATTATGAGAATCTTTTGCCCGATAGGTTTATATAAATTACAATTTTCACAAGTTACCCCGTTTTCTTTATGAGGTTTGCAGGGTTTATCACCCGGGAAAAAAATACAGTCGCTTTTAAGTGTTGTCATTTTCTGAATCTGAAATTATTTTTTCAAAGACTTTTATTGTGTTCGAGAACTCCTGTGAACTTGTTTTGTTTCTTATGTTTTTGCTGAAATCTTCTTTTTCATACAGATCAAAAACTTTACAGATACCCTTTGTTAATTCCTTAGAGCTACCCGGTTCGATTACTACTCCCGTCTTTTCTTCTTCAACATCATCGGGGAGGCTTCCGACCTTTGTTACAACCACAGGTTTATTAAATCCGTATGCAATGTTTAATACACCGCTTTGTGTGCCGCTTTTGTAAGGCAAAACAACAACGTCACTAACAGAAAAGTATTTTCCTACTTCTTCGTTCGGGACAAACTCATTAATTATCTTCACATGGCTTTCTAAATTAAGCTCTTTTATTTTTTCGTAATACTCATTGGGTGAATCATAAAACTCTCCTACGACTAATAATCTGGAGTTGGTATATTCTCTTAAGACTTCCGGTATTGCTTCGATTAATATTAATAAACCTTTGTACTTTCGCACATAGCCGAAAAACAAAATGACTTTGTCGTCTTGATTAAATTCAAGGTCTTTTTTTATTGCGTTAGTATTAGTAATGTTTTCGAACTGGTAGCAATCGTAAATTGGCAGTGCGGATTTATATATCTTTCTTTCACCTGAATAATATTTTACTGTCTCTTCAACAATTTTCGATAATACTAAAAACTTGCTTGCATTTTTTAAACCTATTTGTGTAAGCAGCTTATCGATGAATCTTTTTTCATGGGAGATTACATTCTCAGTAATGAAAAGGATTTTATCTTTGTATTTTTTTTTCAACAGGAATGAAATCGTATAATGACATAGTCCAAAGAATGGATTCCACCAGTCGAACACAACCAAATCTGCTTGTTCTTTTTTAATTATATTAGCGGCTTTTATCCAGCTTAATGGATTGATTGAATTAACAACCCTATCGCTTGGAACTTGTTTTATCTTAATAGAACTTTTATCCTCCTGTGTTGTGCCCGGGAAAAAGAGTGATGGATATAATAATTTATAGTTAATGACTTTCACATCAAATATTTTACAGAGCATTTCATACAAGTGAGATACGTATAATGCATTTCCTCCCCTGTATGGGTATACAGGTCCGACAATAACGATTTTCATTTAAACTAATAGAGTATTATATCTGCTAAGAATATAAAGAAAAAATAAATATAAAATATGTATTTATAATTTGTAATTCATAATGTTTTCATTATTTGTTATTATTTGTAAAAACTAGTATTGAAATTAATTTTTTCGTGGGCAGTTTTTATAATATTAGTAAATATAAAAAAAGACTTATTACATATTTGCAATAAGTCTTTGATGTAAAAAATAAAAACTTTTACGGGAATATTCCAAGGTTCATGTATGCTACAGCAACTTTATCGATAGCATTCACGAATGCTGCTGTTCGCAGGTTGTCAATTTTACTGTTCTTGTTCTTTACTTCTTTTATTTGATGATAGGATTGAACCATTGTATCTTCGAGACCTGAATTAACGAGTTCAAGCTCACTGGCACCTTTGATAATTAAGTTCTGTTGATCCTTTGGAAGTTTTTTTCCTGTTAAATTTTCGATAACACTTACAAAATTATAATCGTCTATTTCGTTGTGACGTTTTTCCATTCTTCCAAATGCAACGTGCGAAAGGTTTTTCAACCATTCGAAGTATGATACCGTAACACCGCCAGAATTTAGATATATATCAGGTAAAACTAAAATTCCTTTTCTAAGTAAAATGTCTTCAGCGTCAGCAGTGATGGGACCGTTTGCACCTTCTCCAATAATCTTTGCTTTTATTTTATTATCATTTTCGGAATGAATTTGATTTTCGAGTGCTGCAGGGATTAATATATCACATTCCATCTCAAGTGCATCGTAAGTATTACCAATGTCCTGTGCATTTTTATAACCTAAAATTGAACCGGTTTCTATTCTATGCTTTTTAACATTATCCACGTCAAAACCTTTTGGATCATATATAGCGCCTTCTTTTTCAGCTAAGGAAATAATTATGGCTCCGTCTTCCTGGAGGAATTTTGCGGCATAATATCCAACATTACCCAATCCCTGTACTATAACTTTCTTTCCTCCTAAGCCGGGTTTCAAACCAATCTTTTTCATTTCCTCTTTGTCATTTACAGCTTCCCGTATTCCAAAGAAAACTCCTCTACCGGTTGCTTCTTTTCTTCCGCAAATACCGTGCTGACTTATTGGTTTTCCTGTAACGCATGCGAAAGCATCTGTATTCCCTGGTTGTGAATTAAAAGCTGTATATGTGTCTGCTATCCATGCCATTTCTCTTTCACTGGTTCCATAATCAGGGGCGGGGACGTCTATACCCGGACCTATGAAATTCTTTTTAATAAGCTCTGCTGTGTATCGTCTTGTGATGTTTTCAAGCTGGTGATCTGTATAGTTTGAATTTTTAATTTTTACTCCGCCCTTGGCTCCACCGAAAGGAACATCGACTATTGCGCATTTAAATGTCATAAGTGCTGCAAGAGCTTTGACTTCATCCTCGTTTACAAGCAGGCTGTAGCGGATTCCGCCTTTTAGTGGTAATTTATGATGGGAATGCTCAACTCTCCAGGCATCGATTACTTCATAATTGTGCTCATCGATTCTCAAGGGAAACTTAAAATGGTAAACACTATTACACATACGAATTTGTTCCAAAAGACCAGCAGAATAATTTGTTAGTGCTGCTGCTTTGTCGAAATATTTGCAGAAATTATCAAAAAAATTTGCGTTATCCATGATTATATGTTTGAATTTGATTTGTTCATATTAGAACGGCAAATATATTAATTAATAATTTAGAAATAAATTGAAATATAAATCTTAAAGCTAAAACAGAACGGGAAATAATAGGGTACATAAAATTTAAGAGAAAAGGCAAGCCTTTTCTCTTAAGCAAATAATGATTATAAGATGGAAATTATTTTACTTTCGCAAGTCTAACAGGTCCTGCATCGATAACCTCTTGAGAACATCCTTCTTGAAAAAGCTTGAAATTTTCTATAAACCTTGATGATAATGCATCATACTTTTTCCAGTATTCATCTTTATCACCCCAGGAATTAGAAGGTTCAAGTACATCTTCAGGTACATCAGGACAGCTGAGAGGAACTTCGAAGCCAAATAATTTATCTTTCCTGTATTCAACGTCGTTTAATTTTCCATCTAAGGCGGCATTAAGCAGGTTTCTTGTATGATGAATGCTAATCCTTTTCCCCACTCCGAATCTGCCGCCGACCCAACCCGTATTAACTAGCCAAACATTTGCCTTATGTTTCAACATTCGTTGTTTTAACATTTCTCCATATTCAAAAGGTTGTCTGACCATGAATGGTGCCCCGAAGCACGCACTGAATGTGATTTGAGGTTCAATGCCCAAGCCGATTTCCGTTCCGGCAATCTTCGAAGTATAACCGCTGATAAAATGATATTGAGCCTGAGCTGAATTCAATCTTGCAATTGGAGGCATAACACCAGATGCATCGCATGTAAGAAAAATGACATTCTTTGGATGGCTGTTAACATATCCTTCTTTTACCAGGTTTGGTATGAATTCAATAGGATATGAAGCTCGAGTATTTTCTGTAATAATATCATCGTCCAAATCGATTCTTCTTGATACCGGATCATAAACTACGTTTTCAAGAATTGTGCGGAAACGCCTTGTAGTTGCGTAAATTTGAGGTTCGTGTTCTGCGGAAAGTCGTATCACTTTTGCATAACAACCTCCTTCGAAGTTAAATATTCCATCTGAACTCCATCCGTGTTCATCATCTCCTATTAGATTTCGTTTGGGATCTGCCGAAAGAGTTGTCTTTCCTGTACCGCTGAGACCGAAAAACAAAGCTGCTTTTCTGTCACTCCCGATGTTCGCAGAGCAATGCATTGGCAGGACGTCTTCGAATGTAAGGAGGAAATTCAAAACAGTGAAGATTGTTTTTTTTATTTCCCCGCCGTATAAAGAGTTTGCAATTATTGCGGTTCTTTCAGCAAAGTTTAAGACAATAGCAGTCTCAGTTCGTGTCCCGTCTATTTTGGGATCAACTTTGAATCCCGATAATGTTATCACTGTAAACTCGGGTACAAACTTTTTAAGCGTGTCTTTGTCATCTACTGTGATAAACATATTGCGAGCGAATAAACTATGCCAGGCTTTATCTGTTATTATCCTTATTGGCATACGGTAGTCAGGATCTGCTCCTACATAACAATCTTGAACGAACAGTTCTTCATCCTGGCAAAATGCCTGTGCTCTTGCATAGAGTTCATTAAATTTCTCAACACTGTAGGGTCGGTTGTAAACTCCCCACCATATATTATCTTCGGTCGATTGCTCTTTTACAACAAATTTATCTGCCGCTGCTCTTGCTGTATGTCTGCCGGTTTTAACCACAACGGGTCCTTGATTAACAATTTTTCCTTCGTTGCGGAAGATGATTTCTTCATAGAGAGCTTCATCCGGGAGGTTCCAGAAGACTCTATCCAAATTGGTGAGTCCGTGGTTTTTAAGTCTGTAGTCCGAAGCAAGATCCATAGCTTGCTTGGTTGCCGGTGTATCAAATTCTAAGTATTTGCTCATGTCCAATCCCTCACTAATTTTCTATCACCAATATAAAGTTCGTTTGGTGAATTTAAATCAAGTGCCCATTTCATTCTTTCAATTCCTTCGGTTATGTCCTTGATACCTCCGCAAAAACTAAGACGGAGGTAACCTTCCATTCCAAACTCAACTCCCGGAACCGTGAGCACCTGAACTTTATCGATTAAATAATTTGATAGTTTAGTTGAATCTTTTTCATAGACGCTGAAATCTGCAAAACAGTAAAACGTCCCGTCGGGCTTTGTAACTTTTACGCCTTCAAATGAATTCAAATAGTCAATCATAACGTTACGGTTGTTTTCTAATGTAACGCGAAGATTTTCAACGCTCGATTGTACTCCGTTAATTGCACCGACGGCAGCCTTCTGCAATAAGACTGATGGTCCTGAAGTCTGATGTCCCTGTATGTTAGTCATCGTCTCAATAAGTTTTTTATTAGCGACTGCCCAGCCGATTCTAAACCCGGTCATTGCATATTGCTTCGATACTCCGTTGACGACTATCAGTTTCGAGTTTTCTGAAAGGTCTTTTACATAATCATAACAGTTGATAGGTTTCCTGTTGTCAAAAATCAACCGGTGATAAATATCGTCCATTATCAAGTACAGGTCTTTCTTTTCACAAAATTCAACTATATCAGAAATGAATTGCTCGGAGTACATTGCACCTGATGGATTATTCGGACTGTTAATAATGACTGCTTTTGTGTATGAACCTACTCTTTGCTCAATGTCCTGTATTCTTGGATAGAAAGTACCATCTTCTGGGGGGGCAGCGACTCCGATTGCTTGGCATAGTTTTGCCATATCAGGATAGCTTACCCAATAAGGTGAAGGATAGATAACTTCCTCCTGCGGATTTAAAACTGTCTGTAATGCAATCATAACAGCTTGCTTTGCTCCACCAGAAGCCATAACGTTTTCAGGTTCAACCATACGTCCGTAAAATTCTTCTGTGTAGCGTATTATAGCTTTTTTGAGAGCAGGAATTCCATCTGCGGGAGTGTATCTTATCTCGCCTGTATTAAGAGCACCTGCTGCTGCGACAAGGGCATCTAATGGAACCTTGCTCTTCGGCTCTCCACCTCCTAAATGAATCACAGGATCACCTTTTTCTCTAAGAATCGCTGCCTTTTCATTGAGTGCTAAGGTTGGAGAGGCTTTTATCTTTTTTGCAATTTCACTAATGCTCATTTGTAAACCTCGTTGTATATCTTAATTTGAAAAATAAAAAACAAAAATATTTCTATTAAATATGATATTCAAGTATGTTTAAAATGCTTAGGGAATAAATTTTTATTGAATCGCTTAGAGTGGATTAGAAATTCTTTAGATGACCATTATTGTTTTGTGTTGACGATAGTATAATATTGTGTATTAAGTAAATGATGCTAATTGATGTTTTCATTAATTGCTGGTCCAGTTTTACGAGAATTCCAAAATAGCAACATGACAGATATTGCTATATAAAGGGGCTTTGCTCTGGAATTATATGAACCATACAGATTAAAAAGTTAAAAACCAAAACGTATGGTTCAAATTGCATATCTGAACCAGCAAAAATGAAAATTCTTATTATAATTTCGTTTGTATTTTTTTCTATTGTACTGTTAACTAAATGAACCTAAATATTCTATTTGGTTTGTTGAATAATTTATTCAGGATTT
>JADHVP010000052.1 GCA_016783945.1 Ignavibacteria bacterium | reverse complement strand
AGAGAGCGTTATTAAGATACCTTACTCTATGATGCTTCAACCATGGAACGGTTCAGATTTTACAAATGATGATATTGTTCGTGAAGCAAACTTGGTGGATGATTATTATCTAAAAAAAGTCAAAGGTGGTAAAATCGGGAATGTTGATTGCTGGAAGATAGAATTAACTCCAAAGCCATCTTCAGCAGTTGTTTGGGGGAGGCTTTATTATTGGGTACGCAAGACAGATTATTTACCAGCTCTTGTTCAGTATTACGATGAGAATGGTACGATAATCCGCGAGATGATTTTTTCGAGTTATAAGAAAATGGGTGGAAGAAAGATACCCACTGTCTGGAAAATGGTAGATAGAGAAAGTGATGGCTACTCGACGACTTTAAAAATGCTTGATATTGAGTTTGATATTTATATCGATAATAAGGCATTCTCACTCAGCGAATTAGAAAAGGGTAATTAAATCTTGAAGTTGTTACTGAAGCTGGCATGGCGGAATATCTGGCGAAACAATAGGCGGATGCTTCTTACACTCTTAGCAATCAGTTTTGCTACGTTTGCAGCTATTTCGATGCGGGGTATTCAAATAGGTACGTATGCGGTAAATATTAAAAATGTTGTCGATCTGTTTCCCGGGTATGTTCAATTGCAGCGTGAAGGATATCTTAAAAATCCAAAGATAAGATTATGTTTCACTTTAGACACGCTTCTTAAAAAACAAATTGCATCCACCCCCGAAGTGGAGTCTTATACTCCTCGTATCCTCGCCGATGGATTGATAAGTTATAAAGACAATTCTTTGGGTGCTATAATTTACGGGATAAATCCACAGCAAGAAAAAACTGTAACGACTTTTATGGACAGGATAAAGGATGGACGGTTTTTTAATTCCGATACTACTTATGAAGTTGTTGTGGGTTATAAGTTACTGGAGAACCTGAAAGCAAAAATTGGCGATGAAATTATAATGCTAACACAAGGGTATGATGGTTCTTTAGGAAATTTAAAGTTTAAAATAATAGGCACAATAAAATTAGGCTCACCAGAGTTTGATGCGATGGGTGCATTCATTGGTTTAAAAACTGCCCAGGAGCTCCTTTCAATGCCCGGGAAGATTCATTTCGTTGCCTTTAAGTTAAACAACCTTGATGCGATTCCAGAAGTTCAAGAAGAATTGACTAAAGAGATAGATAACAATGAGCTTGCGGTACTTTCGTGGGAAGAGGTCATGCCGGATTACAAGCAGTTAATCGAATTGGATAATATTAGCGGGATTATGTTCTTGCTTATCTTGATAGTGATTGTGGCTTTCGGAATTTTAAACACAGTATTGATGTCTGTAACAGAAAGGTTTAATGAATTCGGTATTTCTTTATCAATTGGCATGCCGCAGTTGAAGCTGGTTTATTTAGTTCTTATCGAGACTATTTTTATTACACTTTTAGGAATAGCACTTGGGAATGTTATTGGATGGGGAATAAATTATTATATACTTCTCAACCCGATTCAGGTTGGGAGTGAGATTGGAAAAATATATGAAGAGTATGGATTTTTACCGGTTATTGAATCATCATTGAATATTACAATTTTTATTTATTCTTCGATTTCGGTTTTAATTATATCTTTGATTTCTTGCTTGTATCCGGTCTATAAGGTTTATAAGCTCGAACCTTTGAAAGGAATAAGATACACGTAATAAAAAATAAAAAATCAAATATCAAATATCAAAATGCAAATAATTTCCAATTACATAAAAATCAAATTACCAATATGTATTAACAACTTGTATAGAGTAAATAAGGAAAATTGTTTTTTTAAAATTGGAGTTTTGTCATTTGAGATTCTTTGAATTCTTTAAAACTGTATTTTAAATATTAATAAGTAACGAGGTATGAATTAAGGTTGAATTTATGTTATTAAAGCTTGCATGGAGAAATATCTGGCGAAATAAGAGACATTCGGCAATTGTAGTTGGGTCTGTCATTGTCGGAGTGATTGCTGTGATTTTAATGGATGGACTTACAAGCGGAATGCTTTACCAGATGTTGTTTAATCAAATAAGCTCGAGTGTTTCCCATATTCAAATTCATAAAAAAGGTTTTAATGACAATAAAGTAGTTCAAAGCTTTATGCCGGATTACTATAAGGCTGAAGATGTGGTTAAGGAAAACACCTCTGTTCAATCTTATAGTAAAAAAGTTGTATCGTTTGGTTTGTTAAGCAGCGCTTCAAGTTCATCCGGGGTTTTTATAAACGGGATTAATCCTTCTGGGGAAGAGAAAGTTACAAAGATAAAAAACTCAATCGTGGAAGGTTCTTATCTTACCGGTAATAAAAGAGAGATTGTAATTGGAAAAGATTTAGCAGATAAACTTAACTCAAAATTGGGTGATAAGGTTGTAATACTTACGAACACACCGGATGGAACAATCAGTTCTGATGTTTTTCGTATTGTAGGAACCTACGAGACCTTTAGTTCAGCTTTCGATAAAGCATTCATTTATATCCCACTCGAAAATGCTCAGCAAATGCTGAATATAGGTGATAACATACACGAGCTTGCAATTATTACGAAGGATTACGGTCAGGTTGACAAAGTAAAAGAGCAAATTGCATCTCAACTTAGCGATGAGTATGAAGTTTTATCTTATGAAGATATGCTGCCGATGCTTTTGGTTCAGATAGACCTTTACAAACAATCTATGTTTATAACGGATGTTATAATAGGCCTGGCTTTGATCTTTGGAATAATTAATGTGATGCTTATGGCAGTTTTTGAACGGATACAGGAGTTTGGCGTTCTTATGTCGATTGGTATGAAAAACTCAAAACTGTTTCTTATGATAATTATCGAAGCTCTTATAATTGGAATTATAGGAACTGTTGTTGGCATTGTTATCGGAATTATAATTGAAATACCTCTTTCTTACATAGGGATTGATTTGAGTCTTTTTGCTGAGAGTCTAAAGTCATTTGGTTCGGGAGCAATTATTTATCCTGTCATAGTACCGGAGAATTTAATAGGAGTTTTAATAATAATACCATTTATATCAATTGTAGGAGCAATATATCCTGCATATAAAGCAATTAAGTTAGAACCTGTAAGTGCAATTCGTTATGTATAATAACAATGAAAAATTAAAATTGAAAAATGATAAATGAAAATGGAAATCTTAAGAACTGAAAATTTAGAGAAAATCTACGACGATGATGGAGTTCCCGTCCATGCATTGCGAGGGATTAATTTAACCATTAATAGAGGTGAGTATCTTGTAATAGCAGGACCTTCGGGTTCTGGTAAGACCACGTTGTTGAATCTACTCGGGACTCTGGATAAGCCGACTAAGGGTAAGATTTATTTTGAAAATAAGGATATAACGAATAAAAAGAAAAGAGAGCTTTCTGATTTCAGACTTCATAAGTTCGGATTCATTTTCCAAGCATACAATCTTATACCGGTTTTGACTGCTCTTGAAAACATCGAGTTTACTATGATGCTTCTTGGAATACCTGAAAAAGAAAGGAGAAGAAGGGCATTTAATCTGATGGATGAATTAGGTATTAAAGAATTAGCAAACAAACGACCGAACGATATGAGTGGTGGTCAGCAGCAGAGAGTGGCAGCTGTGAGAGCAATCATTAATAATCCTGCTGTTGTGCTTGCAGACGAGCCAACTGCTAACCTTGATTCTAAAACGGGAGATATATTACTGGACATGATGAAAAAAATGAACAAGGAAAAAAACATTACATTCATTTTTTCTTCTCACGACAAACAGGTTATGGATAGGGCTGAAAGGTTGTTGATACTAAAGGATGGTTTGATAGAAGAATAATTTTCAATTTTTAATTTTCAACCAATTTTAAATGCTCAATTTTTAATTCTGAAAGTAAGTTTGTTGATCAATTTTGTGATTATTTATAGTGTTTTAAAAAAATGTGAATCCCCTAAGTGAAAAATATTATTGAAAATTGATAATTAGGAATGAATATTTATTAAACATTTCTTTTTTTATTTCAACCATTTTTTAAGATTGTATTATATGAACCAAAAATGGATTGCAGTTTTAATTTTCTTTTTTTTATCGATTAAGTTATACGCACAATCGGATTTTTCTTTTTCGGGCTATGTAGTTGACCTTCCGATTTATCAATTTCCCAAAGAAAGTACTTTCGATTCACTTAACAAAATTGAGGAACAGTTTCTTAATTTAACGAGAGCAAGGTTTCGGTCGGAATACAAATTGTGGTCGGATGCACGTTTTAATCTCGAATACGAGATTGATGCTTTGTATTATAGCTCATCTGATGATTTTGAATTTAGCATGTCTGGGAAATCCAATCGACAACTATTTAATCTAACGTGGATACCTGTCAAAGAGAAGCATATAAATATTACTCACTTTATTGACCGTTTGTATTTTAGGCAGGGCTTTGATTTTGGTAATGTAATTATCGGCAGACAACGAATATCCTGGGGAACGGGAAGGATATGGAATCCAACCGACCTTTTTAATCCTATTAATCCGGCAGTGTTTTATAAAATCGAAAAAGACGGGGCTGATGCAGTCTCTTTTAAATATACATTCGGGAATTTCACAGATATTAATTTAGTATTTAATCCTCAAGAAAAAATTAAAAACAGCAATTATGGATTTAGATTTAGAACGAACATTAAAGAGTATGATATGTCAATTATGGGAGGTTCATTTTCCGAAGAAGTGGATTCCCATGATAGAAGATTTGTAACTGGATTAGATTTTGCAGGAAATTTGTTCAATGCAGGTTTACGAGGGGAGGGGATTATTTCTATTAACGAAGATGATTCAGAAGATAAATTCATTACATTTATTTTGGGAGTAGACAATCAATTCACTTCGAGAATCTATGCACTTCTGGAATACCATTATAACGGTGAAGGTAAAACGGATAAATCTGAATATGATTTTACCAGGTTAGTAAAAGGTGAGATTCAGAATCTAAGCAAGAATTACATTTATGCCGGAGGTATGTACCAGGTATATCCATTGTTAAATTTGAGCATAGGGAATATAACAAATTTAAACGACGGTAGTGGGTTTATGAATTTCTTAGGCACTTATTCTGTTACAGAAGATTTTTATGTTGATCTGGGTGCACAAATCACTTACGGAGTGGAGTTGAGTGAATACTGGTATTACCCAATATCTTTGTATCTTGAAATGGAGTATTATTTTTAAGAGTTAGTCTGCTGGTTTTTCACTTCGTTAAAATTGCTTACCACATTTCATTTTGAAGGGAAAAATACTCAATACACTAAATAAATTTGCTCAATATGTTGAGTAAAATAGTAATTTCAATAATAAGGAAACTGTTTAGAGGATTATCCCATTATTTTTAGTTCAATCCTTGTGGCTCTTCTGTCTTACCTTTATTTAAAGCTCGGTGTCTTCAGAGTAGAACAATATGCAATATTGGGAGTAGAATTCCAGTGGTTTTGTTGATAATCCTTGATAATAATAACGCAATACGTTATTATTGTAATGATGATAAAATCATTTGCTGATAAGGTAACGAAAGAATTATATGAGCGTCAAAAAATCAGGAGATTACCTGCTAACATTTTTAGGACAGCTTATAAGAAATTATTAATAATAGATGCAGCTGAGGAGCTTAAGGATTTAAGTATTCCACCGGGAAATCATTTGGAAAAAATGTCTGGCAAATTAAAAGGGAAATATAGTATTAGAATTAACGACCAGTGGAGAATAATATTTGAATGGTTTGAGAATAACGCATACAAAGTACAAATAATAGATTATCACAAAAAATAGAATATGAAAAATAAAAACAAAATACAACCGGTACATCCAGGTGAAATTCTATTAGAAGAATTCTTATTGCCTATGGGAATAAGTCAATATAGACTTGCCAAAGATATAAAGGTTCCACCAAGAAGAATAAATGAAATTGTTTTAGGTAAAAGAGCGATTACAGCTGACACTGCTCTAAGACTTTCTCACTATTTTGGTTTATCTGAAAAATTTTGGCTTAACTTGCAGATCAAATATAATTTGGAGATTGCGAAAGATAAACTTGAGGGAAAACTCAAAAGAGAAATAAAAAGAGTTACTATACATGCATAACTTGAACCACAGAATACTGCTCTGTGATATATCCAATAATGATATTTATTAATATTTAACCTTTACGTTTCAGGAACTTCAGCAGATTTCGTCATAAATCCTACCGCTTTCTGTTGTTCTGCATTCATCAGAACTTGCAGTATCAGTCCATTTGTTAATTCCGGGACATTGATTACACAAATTGTATTTTCGAGATGTGCAAAATCTGGAAGTATAAACGGAAATATGTTTTTAGACGTGGTGAGAAAGTTTTCGTTAAAAACAATACCAGAGTCGTCTGGATATAAAGGTAAATATCTTATAGATTCTTCTACAAGGTCTTGGAAGAAGTGTGTTCCAAAAGAAACGTCAGGGACATAATCTTTTTGTTTACGGGCGATTTCAATGAGCATAGATGTGTTGTTAATATCCGAATAAGTTACGCTTACACCAAGCTTGATATCACCACGGCTTCCCCAGCGACCGGGACCCATCAGTATAAATTTACGCTTTGGTAGAACTTTATTTAGTTTACCTATTGCACGACCAACTGCAATTAAATCACTATGCTCAGTTATTTCACCGTATTTTTGTGGACTAACATAAACAATATGGGTTATGTCCGGTACAGCAGCATTTGAAACAAAACGGTTAGCGGAAAATACTATTTTTTCCTTTGGAATATCTTTGGGGATTTCAGCAGGTTTACTGTCCTCACTGTAACTTTGCGGACGACATTGTAACAGATAAAGATCAGCACCCTTAAAAGCAAACTCAATATCAACAGGGGTTTCTAATTTTTCAGATAGCACATGTAGAATTGTTTGCATTTGTTTCAGGAAAGGAGTGTTTTTTATCAATCCTTCAAAAGTTACAATTAGATCATTCTTTTCAAAATCAATTCCTAATCCTCGTGGTTGATGGATCTGATTTTCTTTAAGAATTGAAACGATCTTATTTATGTAAGGATATTCCTGCCCGACCTCTTTAAATAAGGTTTTTAAATCTAAAGTTTCGAAGCTTCCTGTTTTTAAATTAATCAGGTCAATTTCTTTGGGGGAGTAGCGGACAATTTCATCGAGTGTAACATTAACACGCAGGTTTGGCTGACCTGGAGCAATTAATATTGGATAATCGCTGCTCAAGCGATCGACTGCACGCGTTCCTAATCCCGGGACTATGCGGACAAGTCCGTTTTCACGTTTAATACGGCTCGACCACGGGAATTCATTGTTACGAAAAGCAACACCAGCGAATGCAGGGAAAAAATAATGCCCGACTTTAGTTCCGACAACCTCCTGTATGAGAATTCCCATTTCTTCGTGATAATCTTCCAATCTATGTTCTATTCGGTATTCAATTGGATCAGGACCGAACGTAGAAGCATAAACTTCAGCAATAGCATCCATTAGAGCGATTAAACGTTCTTCGTGTGTACCCTGGTTAGCAACAAATAAACTTTTATACTTTCCAGCAAAGGCTGTTCCAACTTGATCTTCTAATAAACTTGAACTTCGTATTATTAAAGGAACGTCTCCAAAATCGTCAAGAGCTAAAGAGAGCCCTTTTATTATATCGGGTGGGAAAGGAGAATTTTTAAAAACATGTATAACATATGGATATTCTTGCCGAACACGTTCTACGTCTTTATATTTTTGTTCTGTTATATCTTCGAGATTGTTATATGTCATGAATTGAAGTATTCCGTCAGAAGTTAGATACCATGTCTTTGGAATTTTTATATTACGAAGTAATTCATTATCGCATGATGATCTTTTTAGGATCTGCGTTGCTAAAAATAGTCCCGAACTTTTTCCTCCTAATTTTCCATAACTGTATGTTGGATGTATGAGTTTATGCAATAATGCATTAAAGTCATTTACAGTTATATATTGTTTTGCGATATTTATGAATCGAGCCTGGTCGTTCATAAGTCGACGAATAAGAGCTATTCGGAAACCTTTTTCTCTTCGTTGTGAAAGTTCTAATCCTTGTTGCGTAAGATGATGATAACGTTCTATAGAATCACTGATTTTTGAAATTGATGAACCCGGATTCTCAAGGACATTCACTAGGAAACCCGATTTATCTTCTTCTATCCATTTTTGAATACTATTAAAGATTTCTTTCTCGCTAAGGTGCTTACTTGCTATTTTAAAAATATCATCACTAAAGGTTAATGTATCATTTATAGTTTTATATTGATAAGGGCGATTAATTTCTTTTAATAATTCAATTTCATTTTTATATGTAGGGCTAAATTGAACTAGTAATTGCTCTGCTTCTTTTATTCCACTCCAGCAAAGATAATTAAGCATTTTTCTGGAGATTCGGATTAATAGTTTTGTATCTGTTTTTTTTAGAAAATCAAGTATAGTCCACCAATCACTTTTAAATTGTTCTGTTGTCTTTTTTTGTTTGTGAAATACTTCTTTGAGTTCTTGATATAAAATGTGAAGCCCAACCTGTTCTGCGATTGTGTTAATTAGTTTTCTTTCTTCTTTAAGGAATGGACCTTCATCAGCACGGGGTGTCTCTTCAATATAATAAATGCTAATTTTACCACGGACTTCATCATGTATAATGATGTCTGCATTTTGCACCCACCTGGTTTCTTTAAAATCATCAGATTGGTAAGTTGAATTCTCGTAAATAATCTTAACTCGACATATTTCCGGGTATTGCCACCCTGGTGGAATTGCATTTAATAATCCTTCACAAATTTCTTTGATAGTTGTTTCAGGTTTGTTCAGTAATTTCTGAACTTCGTATAAACAATTAAGCTCTTTTGCTCTTTCCTTTAAGTCATCGATTATTATTCCTACAGATTTATTATTTTTTTTCATTGTTATTCTTTATTTTTATAAATTACTCCGTACCCTCTTCTTCCATCAACTTTAACCTGAAGCGGAGCAGGTAATCTTACATGACGGACGAATTGCGTTTCATTTATTATCTCTTGTTCATTTAACCAATCCCAATCGATTTTATATTTTCCCGAAAATGGCACTGAGAAATAACTTACTTTGAAACTGGTTAGATTATGGAAAAAATGTGACCCTTGACTTAAATCAACGTTTATATTCGACTGTGTTGCTTCTACAATAACCTTTGCACCGGAAACCTGTCCCCAGTTAACAGGGATTCCAAGCCAGGGATCAGAACTTCCCCACCTGCCGAATCCTATAAGCAAATAGCGTTGACCATCTGTAACCAGTTTTTGATTTAAATTTTCTAATTCAGAAGAAATGCTTTGCGTGTATTTTGATTCAAAAATTTCCGGCTTCACATAAATTATATCTTGAATATTTTTTTCTATACCATTTCCTAAAACATTTTCTGAAGCAAGTAAAACATTCTTATCTGTCAACTCTTCTTTTGATATTTCAATTCGGTCAGTGGAGACTACCATTGGTCTCACTTGCAGAAATCCAAAGCGTAAAGGATCGAACGTCATAGCAAATTCAATTTCAACAGGCGTACCAATTTCTTCCTCACATAGAGATAGTAATGATTTGATTAAGTCGTTTAAAGGAATTTTATTTAAAACTAAAAGAGGTGCAAAGGTTAAGATACGCGGACCGTTTGCTCCGATTCCAATCGAGACTCTGTCTGATTGTGCATTATATGTTGATGCAATATTTTTTAATGAACCATCCTTTTCTGCTTTCGTTAGATCTTCTTTAAGCATATACTCGGTTTCTTTGACGGGATCATAAGCTGGTGGTTTTCCCATATTGACTACCCAGAAATCAGTCTGGGTTTGTTTAAGTAAGTCTCCAATTGAATTATATGGAGGATTGATATTCGGATAAGCAGGTGAATAAGCCCACGATATATCACCATCGACTATAGTCTTTCCTAATCCCAGAGCAAGATTAACCACACCATCTTCAGGATTAGCTCGACCCATTGGATAAAAGTTATAAGAGCGTGCAACACCGGATAGTATTGGGTAAAAACGTTCGTTTTGTCGGTGACCAACTACTTCTTGTATTATAACAGCCATTTTCTCATCTTCTGTACTATGAGGTGTAGCTTTTAGATAGTCTTTTGCAGATTTAAAGAAGGTAGAGGAATAAACAAACTTGATTGCTTCATCGAGCTTATGGAATCGTGTATCAGGAGCAGGTTGATTGTTGGGAGTCATTTTTGTTGCATAAATACCGGCGAAAGGTTCAAACATTGCATCTTCCAGCATGCTTGATGAACGTACAGCTAAAGGGCTGTGCACCTGTGATATAAGCATTCGTAAATCTCCGAGTATTTCGAAAGGAAGGTCTGCTTTCTGGAACTCGTGAGCAATTCTATCATCGGGCATATCTGAATAAGCGGTTTCATAAAGGTTGTTTTGTTTCATGAATGTATCGAATACATCCGTTCGGAGTACAACCATTGTGGGAATACTAACTTCAATCTGTGAAAAACTATCTGGATTTAAGTTTGAGGTAAGGACGTTGTTTATAAATGCTAAGCTTTGGGCTTTACCTCCTAAAGAACCTGTCCCAATACAGCTAATCCGTTCATTCGAATCGAAAAATTTACGATTGAATTTTGGTAAATTTTCCTGAACCGCTTTGTCAGAAAGTTTATTCATCTATACTCTCTTGAACGTTAAAATAAAAGACTAACTATGATAAAACTAATTTTCTAATGAAAAATTTTCATTTTTAATTTATTGTCATACCCATCCACGATCGCTGCATGCTTGAGCAACCCGGTTAACAGCAATGACATAAGCTGCGTCGCGCATATAAAGTTTTTTCGATTTAGCAAATTCACTTATTGCAATAAAAGCTGACGTCATTTGAACATCTAACTTGCCAAGCACTTCATCTTTTTCCCAGAAATAATTGGAGTTGCTTTGAACCTGCTCGAAATAACTACACGTAACACCACCTGCATTAGCTAATAAATCAGGAATCATAAAAATGTTATGCTCACGTATTATTTTGTCAGCTTCAGGTGTAGTTGGTCCGTTAGCACCTTCAGCAATGATTTTTACTCGATTACTAATTTTTGTTGCGTTATCTGCTGTAATTTGATTTTCAAGTGCAGCAGGGATTAATATATCAACATCCTGCTCAATCCATGCTTCACCCGGTAAAAGTTCATAATCCAATTCCTGAGCCTTGGTCTTATCAATACCTCCGAAAGAATCTGTAATGTTAAGTAATTCAATTAAATCGATACCATCTTTTTTTCTGTATGAATATCCTGTTTGATCTTCCTGGTCCCAGCACGAAACACAAATGATTTTACCTCCCATTTGTTGGTAAAGCTCTATTGCAAATTGCGATACGTTGCCAAATCCTTGAAAGCTCGCACATGTATCTTCAGGATTAATGTTTAGTTCCTTTAAAGCTTCACGAACAGTAATGATAGTACCATACCCTGTCGCTTCTTTTCTTCCAAGTGAACCTCCCATGCCGACAGGTTTACCTGTAATGAAACCGGGATTTTTCGTACCGTGAATAGCTTCATACTCATCGAGCATCCATAGCATGTGTTGAGCACTTGTCATTACATCTGGCGCCGGTATATCGGAGAGAGGTCCAACGTTTCTGGCTATTTGCCTAACCCAGCCCCGGCACAAGCGTTCCTGTTCCAATTGACTCAGGTTATGCGGGTCGCAGATAATACCTCCTTTACTACCACCGAGTGGAATATCAACAACGGTACATTTCCAGGTCATCCACATTGCCAAGGCTCGAACAGTGTCAATAGTTTCCTGAGGATGGAAACGAACACCGCCTTTACCGGGACCCCGTGCATCGTTGTGCTGTACACGGAATCCGCGAAAGATATTCATACTACCATCATCCATACGAACAGGGATACTAAAATGATACTCTCTTAAAGGATTGCGAAGTAAATCGCGAGAAGCTTTGTCTAATTCGAGTAAATCTGCTGCTCTATCAAATTGCTTTTGAGCAACTTCAAATGGATTATAAGATTTTTTGTTCATTCTTTTCTCTAGAGTTTTCCGTTATTTATAATAAAATTATGATAATGTATTGCAAATTTTAATTGACTCGTAAATTACTGATTATAATTTCTATGTTACAGTCTAAAAATATTGAAATAATAGTAATATTTCAGGTAACGTTCATAAGATTCATGTTGAAGTTTGGAGACTATCTGAATATCCCTTTTGAATGGTGTTTTACTCAGTTCTTTTATACTGGTTAGTCATGGATTAGCCCTTGATATTCAAAAGCAAAACTTATTATTCGCTGTTAGTCGAGGTTTTCAAAACTTGTTGTCAAGGAATGACCAAGAGGTGCCAGAAAAAAACCTGCCTTGACGGGCTACTTATAAAACTTTTCGTGTGGAGCAAAAGAGGGTCGAACCGCTGACCTTCTTAAAGCCATTCATTTCAGAATAGGTAAAAACGCTAATAAAAGCTGTTTTTAAGGTTATAGCCTTTTCTAAGTTACCCATTTTACTGACAAGTGCTGACAGATTTAGGTTAAGAAAACATTCGTGATTTTTATGCCATGATTTATTTTTGTTTTGATAAAAAAAATTACTTTTCCTTATTGTGGTTAATATTAATACTGATATTTCATTGATTGTGTTTACAGTTATAGATAGCTTTGTTTATTATTTATTTAATTTCAAATAGTCTTCTTTAGGTAATGAGTTTCGATTTAAAAAATCTTAGGAAATTCTCTTACATACGACCTCGTTATATCATAGCAATTTCGATTGTTATCGCTTTCGTTATGATTGTTTATGCCTTTTATGAGTTGTCTAAAAGCAAGGAAGAGATATATCATGTTTTGGATGAGTACGCAAATTCCATGATTTACACAGTGAACATGAGCAGTGCTAACACTGTAATTTCGGACCAGGAAATTGAAAACCTGTTAAGCCAGCACCTTCTTGGAGTTGCAAGAAACATATTGCGTCTTGACAGTTTAATGAAGATATCAAATACAACTTTGAAACATATTGCAGATGAGAATGAAGTTTATAGAATAAATATTTTTAATGAAAAGGGTGAAAAAGTATTAACAAGTTATGAACATGATACGAGCCATATTGGTTTAGAATCAAAGCATTCACCAAAGGATTTTATAAATCCTATTTTATCTGGAGAAGAAAACGAACTCATTATTGGTTTGAAAGAAGCTCGTCACGATCGAGGAAATCGTTTTGCGGTTTCAGTCAGGAGAGCTGATAACCGTAGAGGTGCAATCGTTGTTAATCTTGATGCGGAATCTTTTCTTGAGTTCAGGAAAAAAATTGGTTTTGGCAGGATTGTACAGGATATCGGTAAAAGCAGCGGGATAGTATACATTGCATTGCAGGATAGTAACGGTATAATAGCAGCGGATAAACCGGTAGATGATTTAAGTTTAATAATGAATGATTTATTTTTGGAAAATGCTTATGTATCAGATTCATCTTTAACGAGAATCAATACTTTTGAAGGTAATGAAGTTTTTGAAGTTGTTAAACCGTTCATAGTCGAAGGTGAAAAGCTTGGATTGTTCAGGATTGGTATAGCAATGGATGAGATCAAATCAACAGAAAGCAGGATGTTCAATAGAGCAATTATCATTTCAATCGTTTTAGTTGTAATTTTAGTGATTGCAATAGGAATAATAATATCAAATCAGAATTTCAAAATGGTTTCGGAAGAGTATGATAAAATCCAGACATTTACAGGAAATATTCTTAATGATATGGTGAGTGCAATTATAACTTTTGATAAAGATGATATTGTAAGAATTTTTAATAAGAGTGCTGAAGTGCTTTTTGCAACACCTTCAAATAAATTTATTGGGAAAAATCTGACAGGAGCTTTGAACCGGAATTTTCATTTCTTAAGCGAAGCAGTAAATAAAAAGCAGCAATTGATAAATTCTGAGCAGGTATTCGATACGGAAGAAGGTAAGAAAATTTTTTTAATAAACAGCACTATTATTTATGACAGCAGTGATAATCTTGATTCATATACGCTTGTTATCAGGGATGTTACCGAAATCCGAACAATGGAAAAGCAAATCATCCAGAGAGAAAAGCTTGTAGCTATGGGTGAGCTTGCGTCTGGTGTAGCACACGAAATTCGCAATCCGCTAAATACTATAAACATGGTTGCACAAAGATATGAGAAAGAATATGCAGACAAACTCGATTCGAAAGAATTCATTTCGATTACAAAGGTTCTCCGTTCTGAAACGGAAAGAGTAAACGAAATCATTCAACAGTTTCTCCGCTTTGCACGTCCTCCTAAATTAAACATCAGTAAAGTGTCTTCTGTTGAGTTCATTAATGAAATAAAAGACGTGATGGATGTTCAAGCAAATTCCAACAGTATTAAGTTGATAGTTAAAACAGAAGGTGAAATTGATTTGAATATTGATTTTAAACAAATGAAACAAGCTGTTATTAATTTGCTTAAGAATGCTATTGAAGCATCAAAACCTGGGGATAAAGTCGAGTTCTTATATAGTACAAAAATTGATAAGAACATTTTTGAAATTTCTGATAGTGGTTCTGGAATACCCAAGGAGAACATTGATAAAATATTCAATCTGTATTTCACAACAAAATCTAATGGAACAGGTTTGGGATTAGGAATCGTTCAACAGATTGTATCTCAGCATGGTGGAACAATAACAGTTGAAAGCAAAATAGGAAAAGGTTCAAAGTTCATAATAGAATTACCTAAGAATTAATTAATTTTATATATGGAAAAACATACTATCTTAATAGTTGATGATGAATCAGCACAGCGGTTAATCTTGTCGGGGCACCTTAAACAAAAAGGATTTAATGTTCTTGAAGCAGCTTCGGGGAATGATGCTCTCTCTATAGTCAATGAAAAACTTATTGATATAATAATAACGGATTTCAAAATGCCTGATATAACGGGTTTAGATTTGCTAAAGAAAGTGAAAGCAACCAATCCGGAAATAACAGTAGTGATAGTTACAGCTTTTGGAACTATTGAAACCGCGGTCAAAGCGATGAAAGAGGGTGCTTATGATTACCTCACTAAACCAATCGATCTCGATGAACTTGATCTTGTTATTAAGAAAATACTTGAAAGACAGCAGTTGCTATCTGAAAACAGGATGCTGAAAGAGCAATTAGTTGATAAGTATAACCTCTCCGGTTTTGTTGCTGATTCGAAAAAAATGGAAAGCGTTTTGAATTTTGCTGTACGTGCAGCAGATAGTAAAGCATCTATACTCATCCGTGGTGAAAGCGGGACGGGTAAAGAAGTTCTAGCAAAAGCTATACATTTTATGAGTCCGCGAAGTGATAAACCGTTCATTGCTGTCAGTTGTGCTGCACTTAACGAAAATTTATTGGAGAGTGAATTGTTCGGACATGAAAAAGGTGCGTTTACCGGTGCGGATAAACAAAGAAGAGGTAGGTTTGAATTAGCGGATGAAGGGACATTGTTCCTTGATGAGATTGGTGACCTGCCGATTTCTACACAAATAAAGTTGCTTCGTGTCTTGCAGGAGGAACAGTTTGAAAGAGTAGGCGGTTCTTATACGTTATCGGTCGATGTTAGAATTATTGCTGCGACAAATCGTAATATAGAACAATTAATCAGTGAGGGTAAATTCAGAGAGGATTTGTTTTACAGGATAAATGTCGTTACAATTGAAATACCCCTCCTCAAGGATAGAAAAGAAGATATACTTCCTTTAATTGATTTTTTTATTGGTAAATTTATAAAGGATACAAGTAAGAAAAAAGCTGAATTCTCGAAAGAAGCCTTGGATGTGTTAATCAGATATGATTACCCGGGAAACATTCGGGAACTCGAAAACATTATACATCATTCGATTGTTCTTTCACGTAACGAGATAATTTCAACGGATGATCTTCCGCTTGGGATTAAAAATCTTAAAAGTGAAGAACGGTTTCGAAAACAAACCAATGCAATGACTTTGCCTGAACAGGTTGAGACATTCGAAAAGAAAATGATTATCGAAGCCCTCCATGAATCAAATAATAACCAATCAAAAGCAGCAAAAAGATTAGGAATCTCCGAAGGTAACCTGAGATACAAACTTGAAAAATTAGGTTTGAAGAAGAAGTAACTTGTGAATATCTAAAATAAGAATTAATTAAAAATTCGATAATATCATTTATGTGTATTATTTTGGTATGCATTTTGCGGTATAATAATATGTAGAATTTAATAAAAATATTTTTGAAACGAATAGATAAAATATTATTCTCAATTTCAATAGTTTTTGTTGCAGCATTACTATTTAGTTTATTGGGTTTGACTTGTAATTCCGATAATGATAAAGAAACAGATACAAATAATAAACAGATTCAATATGAAAAAAAAGATGATACAACATTCAAAAATTTAGATACAAGCACAAATAAAAACCACAATCCTGAATACATTCCCCCTAAAGATGGCAGCTCTAATAAGTACTGGAATGGCAATAAACACAGGCAATTGCTTAAGGACCGTGATTGTTATTTTAAAAATGGTTTGAGAAAAAGAAAACGTGACGGAACGGGTAATCCTGACGGAAGACAATTACAAAAGAGATACGGTCAACAAAGAAATAGAAGAGGACAAAAGTAGATCTTCTAATTCCATCTTTAAACTTACACATAAAATTAAGTCATTTACAAAAATAAAAACATTTTAGTAACCGAGATTCATCTCGAACTAAATATATAAGGAAAAAATTTAATCCGTCAAAATTTTCGAAAAAATTCGTCAGGATTGACGAATTATAATGATATATGATTTATTAAAAATGTAAGATGCTCTTAAAAAAGTTAAAAAATTCATAAAGAATGAGGTTATACACAGAAAATTTGTTTGGCATAGTTATTGTCCTATTGTTTGTAAAATTTATTAATTAAATAATACAGGAGATTAGAAAAATGAAAACGACATTCTTTGCAACATTAGTAATGATTCTATTTGCATCAATAACTTTTGCCCAACGCTCTGATAATCAACGAGAGTATTACGATGTTGATGATGTAAAAACAGTAAGCGGTGAATTTACCAGCACTGCACGTCCCGATGCTAAATTTAATAGCGATGACGGTACTGAATATATCGTACATTTAGGACCTTATTGGTATTGGGAACAGAATGGATATGAAGTCAATACAAATACTCAAACTGATATCAAAGGAGAAGTTAAGCAGGTTAATGGTCAATACGAACTGTATCCATGGACGATAAATCAAAGTGATAAGTCAATGTACTTTGCTGATGATAATGGTGTGCCCAAATGGTCAAAAGGTAAAGGCAAGAGAGGTAACAGAAACGGAAAAGGTAACAGAGGTAGTAGGGGAAACTGTCCACGCAGAAATAATTAATCGTAAGTATGAAAGGAAAAGTGCTCTCGATTGTTCGGGAGCACTTTTTCTATTTAAGCTGTGCAAGCTAAAACAGAAGATTTTTTACAATAAAATTAATATATTTATAATAAGATAATTGAGATTATAATATTTTATGTGACGTTATGGATGAATTAATAATAAGAATAATAGAAAAGCTCTTCATAATTTATTTTGCCGGGTATTTTCTAATTGATATACTTTTGTTTATAATTTTTCTAATAACTTTTAGAAATGAAAAGAAAAAAAGTAAATTAGTATTAAATCACGAGGAGGAATTTAATAATCATAAAGTATCAATTATTGTTCCTGCTTATAACGAAGAGGTTTCCATTATACAGTGTGTTAATATGTTAGTAAATCTTGATTATCCGGATTACGAAGTTATTGTAATTAATGATGGGTCAAAAGATAATACTTTAAAGGAATTATTAAAAGCTTTTGAGCTTCAGCAAGTAGAATTAAATCAGAATAATTTCATTAACACAAAAGAAATTCGAAGCGTAAAAAAATCAATCGATAAAAAGATAACTGTTATCGATAAAGAGAATGGGGGTAAAGCCGATTCAATAAATGCAGGTATAAATTATTCATCAGGAGAGCTTATCTGCACTATTGATGCAGATTCGATTCTTGATACAGGTTCTTTAAGAAAAGTAGTTGCACCGTTAATTAATGATCCCAAAGTTATCGTTTCAGGTGGACAGCTTGCAGTCTCGAATGATACGGTGATAGAAAATAATAGCATAGTAAGTTCAAAGATGCCTAATAACTACTGGGTTCTCTGGCAGA
>JADHVP010000051.1 GCA_016783945.1 Ignavibacteria bacterium | reverse complement strand
ATTAGAATAAATTAAAATATATAAGATATGGAACAAACAAATTTTTTCGAAAACGTCTGCAAATACTTTGATAAGGCAGCAGCATTAACAAATTATCCGGCAGGTCTGCTGGAACAAATCCGTATGTGTAACAGTGTTTACCACTTCAAATTCCCCTTAAGAATTGATGAACACAACTATGAAGTAATAGATGCATGGAGAGTCGAACATTCACACCATAAATTACCTTTGAAAGGTGGTATCAGGTACAGCCTGCTGGTCAATGAAGATGAAGTAAAAGCTATGGCAGCACTTATGACGTTTAAGTGTGCAATAGTTGACGTCCCTTTTGGCGGAGCCAAAGGTGGAGTAAAAATTAAAACTTCGAATTATACAGATCACCAGCTTGAAAATATAACAAGACGTTACACTTCTGAATTGATCAAGAAGAATTTCATTGGTCCCGGGATAGACGTTCCCGCTCCGGACTACGGTACCGGAGAAAGAGAAATGGCCTGGATTGCTGACACTTATACAACTTTCAATTCACAACCCGGAAATACCGATGGTTTCGCCTGTGTAACCGGAAAGCCTATTAGTCAGCATGGCATTTGCGGAAGGAAAGAAGCAACAGGTAGAGGCGTCTACTTCGGAATCCGCGAGGCAGTTAACGATAAAGAAGAAATGAAAAAAATTGGTTTAGAAACAGGATTAGAAGGTAAAAAAGTTATCGTTCAGGGACTTGGTAATGTTGGATACTATGCTGCAAAATTCCTTCAGGAAGATGGTGCTATAATAATTTCTCTGGCGGAAAAGGAAGGAGCAATTTATGATCCGAATGGACTCGATGTAGACACAGTTAAGAAACACAGAATTGAGACGGGATCAATAATGGGATATAAAGATGCTCAGGATATCGGGAACACTTTCGATGTTCTTGAAATGGAATGCGATATATTAGTGCCCGCAGCATTAGAAAACCAGATTCATTCAGAAAATGCAAATAAGATTAAAGCCAAAATAATCGGTGAGGGAGCTAACGGTCCGACTTCAGCAGACGCTGAAGATATTCTTCTTAGAAAAGGAATTATGGTTTTACCTGATATTTATATTAATTCAGGTGGTGTTACAGTTTCCTACTTCGAGTGGCTTAAAAATCTTTCTCATGTCGCTTTTGGAAGAATGGAAAAGAGACACAATGAAATGGATGATGATAACTTCGTGAGCATTATTGAAAACTTAACAGAGAAAAAATTAACTCAGGATCAAAGACAATTAATAGTAAGAGGTGCAAACGAGCTTGACCTGGTAAATTCCGGTCTTGAAGATACGATGGTCATGTCATATCATCAAATCAAAGAAGTTAAAAATAGGAATAGTAAAATTGATAACTTAAGAACCGCAGCTTTTGTTAATGCCATCGAGAAAGTCGCAGTGTCGTATATGAATCTCGGTATTTTTCCATAAAATATTTACTGTTCTTCTTTATTATATTAGAAGACTTATCACACGGCTTGTGGTAAGTCTTTTTTGTTAAGATCAATCTAACTATGAATACAGAATGTATTACATAAGTGAAATACATGTTTTATATTTATGTTTTCTATGTTAATCGTTGTTAGAAATTAGAGTTGTGTATGAAAATAATTTTAGTCGGTCCTGTTTGCCCTTACAGGGGAGGAAACGCTCTTTATGTTTCTCATTTATATGACGTTCTCAAAGAAAAATTCGATGTAGAAGTTATTAATTACAAACTCCTGTATCCAAAAATCTTTTTCCCCGGTACATCACAGGAAGACAAGAGTTCTGTAAAAATAAAAGAGGTTCCAAGTATAAGAATAATTAACTCGATTAATCCAATCACATGGTTAAAGGCAGCAAAATTTATTAAAAAGGAAAACGCTGACCTGGTTGTTTTCGATTGGTGGAATCCTTTTTTCGGACCGTGTCATTATACAATATCATCGTTCTTAAAAAAACAATACAAAGATAAGATACTATTCATCACTGAAAACGTAATATCACACGAGAAAAGGTTTATCGATAAGCTATTGACTAAAATTGGATTAAAGAATGCAGATAAGTTTTTAGTATTATCAAATTCTGTCGAAAATACAGTTAAGTATTACTCTGGTGATAAGAGAATTTATAAATCTGCTTTGCCTATTTATGATTGTTATCAATTCGAGAATGAAATTGATAATAGCAAAACGAAAGAAGAACTTGGATTTAAAGAAGATGATAAGGTTATACTATTTTTCGGTTATGTAAGAAAATATAAAGGTCTTTTAAATCTGATCGAGGCGTTGCCCGATATATTGCGAACTCATCCTAATTCTAAATTACTCGTTGTTGGAGAATTTTATGATTCTCCCGATGAGTACTACAATAAAATTGAAGAGCTTAATTTGAACAACCACGTAATAATAGTAAACGAATTCGTTCCAAACGAAGAAGTTGGCAGGTATTTTTCCGTCAGCGATGTTGTTGTATTACCTTACAAAAGCGGTACACAGAGTGGTGTCCTTAATATAGCTTATGGATTCCACAAACCCGTTGTAGTTACAAAAGTCGGGAGCTTGCCGGATGATGTTGAAGAGGAAAAAACCGGGATAGTAGTTGAGCCAAACAAAAAGAACGAACTGGTAAGAGGTATTAATAGATTTTTTGATTTGAGCAATTCTGTAAATTTCGGAGAGAATATAAAAAACAAAATTAACTCACAGGAGTTCTTAAAAGTTACAAGCGTTTTTGAAAAAATTATATTGGATTCAAACAAATGACAAATCTCAAATATGATTGTTTACATTTTCCGGGTGACAGACCTTGTAAACCTCACAAAGAAACTGGTGTAACATGTGATGACTGTGATCAGTACAAACCCGTCGAGCAGAAAATAATCATAATCAAACTGGATGCCCTGGGCGATGTCCTGCGAACAACTTCAATTCTTCATGCTCTAAAGAAAAAACATCCAGATTCATTTATTTCATGGTTCACAAGAAAAAACTCTAAGGAATTATTCATTAACAATGACCTTGTTGATGAGGTTTTAATATATGAGGATATGAGTTCATCTATAAGAATTGAAATCGAGAACTATGATATAGTTATAAATTTAGATCCCTCTACTAACAGTGCAGCAATTGCATCAGTAGCAAAAGGAAAAGCCAAATATGGTTTTGGACTGAACAGCAAAGGTAAAGTATATCCTTTCAATAAAGAAGCTGAAGAGTGGTTCAAAATGGGAGCCTTCGATAATCTTAAAAAACAAAACAAAAAACCCTATCAACAAATCATACATGAGATTTGCAAGCTTGAATATCATAAAGGTGAAATAATAATCGAGTTAACTGAAGACGAGCACAATTTCAAAAATAATTTTATAAAAGAAAAGAATCTTGACAGGTTTGAATTTATTATCGGAATAAACGCTGGAGCAAGCGACAGATGGCAGTTTAAAAAATGGAGATTAGAAGGTTACGCAGAATTAATTGATTTGCTGTCAAAGAAATATAATTGTGGAATTCTTCTATTCGGGGGAAAGGATGAGATTGAGACAAATTCAGTTTTGATGAAGGTTTCGAAGAATGTCATAAACACAGGTGAGAACAATTCATTGAGGAAATTTTTCTCGTTAGTTGATATTACAGATTTATTTATTACAGGCGATACGCTTGCACTTCATGCTGCTTCTGCATTAAAGAAAAAAGTTGTTTGTTTATTCGGACCTACATCCTACTCAGAAATAGAAGATTACGGAAGAATCACAAAAGTGATACCAGAACTTGACTGCCTGGTTTGCTATAAAAACACCTGTGATTTCAGACCGAACTGTATGGAAATGATTTCTTCCGAAACAGTTTATGACCACGTTGTAAAAAACCTTAAAGAACTTGGTAAGATTTAAATCAAATTTAAAATAATAATAGCTTGAAATACGACCCCGTCAAAAAAGTTTTCGGAGATATAGTTGCAAAAAGTTTATTCCTGAGAAAAGTTTTCTACCGGATTCTTGACCTAATGTTTTTACGCTCCTGGCACATAAGGAAAGCTGTTAGAGAAATATATCACAAAGAAGATTCAATACGAATTTTTGATGCTGGAATGGGTTTCGGACAATATACTTTTTTCATGGCTAATCGATTTCCGAACTCCAATATTCTCGCAGTCGATGTTAAGGATGACCAGGTTCAGGATTGCAAGTATTTCTTTTCTGAATGCGGGCTAAAGAATGTTGCATTTGAGATAGCAGACCTAACAACAATTAATATAGAGAATATGTATGACTTTGTTCTCTGTGTTGATGTAATGGAGCATATAGTTGATGATGAACTTGTCTTTCGGAATTTTTCTAAAGCATTAAAAAAGGGCGGCAAGCTTTTAATAAACACACCATCGAACTTTGGAGGAAGCGATGCACACTCGGATGATGATGAAAGTTTTATTGAAGAGCATGCCCGATTGGGATACTCTAAAGAAGATATCACAGAAAAGATTGAGAGAGCCGGAATGAAAGTAACAGATTTTAAATATACCTATGGTAAATTCGGAACTATCTCATGGCGGTTCGGGATTAAATATCCTATTCTTATTGCTGGAGTTTCTAAATTTTTAATACTACTACTGCCTCTTTATTATTTGTTCACGCTCTGGTTCGTACTTATATTAATGTGGCTCGATGTAATTACTGAAAACAAAAAAGGGACCGGAATTGTGGTCGTTGGAGAAAAATCTTAACCGTCTTCTGAATTTATTAAAATAACCTATCGAACAACTTTTATGAATCGGCTAAAGAATTTATCATCGAAAGAAAGAAAATACTTAGCTGCAATATTATTCACAGCATTCATAATTAAAATTATCTTTGCCTTCACGATTAAGACAGAAATACGCTCGGACAGTCTTGTATATCACACACTTGCAAACAATATAGTAACTCTTGGAGAGTATTCTTTCGAAGGTAAGCCAACAGCAATCATCGCCAGCGGGTACCCATTGTTCCTTTCGGGAATTTATTATTTGTTTGGCACAGAACAGATATACGTAAAAATTATACAAGCTTTGATAGAATTGTTTACCGGTTTGATTTTCTTTTATGTAAGCAGATTCTTTTTTAAGACAAAGTACTCATTAATATCTCTTTCTGTATTTACATTCCTTCCTTCAAACTTGCTGTATTCACAAACGATACTAACAGAACCACTGTTTGGACTTTTGAGTTGTATCATTCTTTACTTTTGTTTGAAAGAAAAATTTGATAAAAGAATCTTGTTTCTTGGAATAGTCTGGGGTTATGCGATTCTTGTTCGTTCCTCTTTTGCTTTGTCAGTAATACTCTTACCAATATTCCTTTTTATTTATAGAAGACAGCTATTCGAAGGCTTTAAGAGAAAAAGAATTAAAAGAGTCATACAATATTCATTGTTTTTCTTCGTAGGTGTTTTACTTGTAATATCACCATGGTTAATAAGGAACAAGATAACAATGAATACATTCACGATTGCAACGCAAGGGGGTTTTACATTCTGGTCAGGAAGCAATCCCGATGCAACAGGGACATGGTATCATAAAATAGAGGAAACAAACCCATTGTTCGACATACAAGATGAAGCTCAGAGAGACAGAGAATTCTTTAAGTTAGGTCTTGAATATGCAGTTAACAATCCCCACAAATTTTTCATAATGGGCATAAAAAAATTAGGCTACCTTTTCTCAAGCGAAAGAATGATCATGTTGTATTTTACAGAAGGGGATGACAAGGTTAAAACCTCAACAGAAGTTTACAGAGCTATCAATCCATTTATTTCGCTTCTAATAAATGTTCCTTACTTATTAATTATGCTATTAGGAACGTGGGGTCTTTTAATGTTTAGTAAGAAATCATTTTTTTTGTATGGATTCATCGGTATCTGGATGATTACGATTTTTATGTTTGTAGCTTTAGCAAGATATCATTATGTATTAATACCCTTCTTCGTACTTGGAACGGTAAAATTATTCAGTGAACGAAAACACTTATTCAAAGAGCTTTCTAAAATCAGAATAGCTGGTGCAATTGGTCTTAATTTATTCTTAATTGCTGTTTGGGCATCCGAACTATATCTTTTGATAACAAAATGAAGTGAACGACTTGGAATTTAAAAACGACATAGAAAAAGAAGCTTATTTAAAAGACTACGCTGAAAAGAAAATTTACTGGAGAAAAAGGAACTGGTATTATCACGAATCAATTACAAACCAGCTAAAATTTTTTATACCTGAGAAATCATCAGTTATTGAAATCGGGTGCGGAGCGGGTGATACTTTATATGAACTCAAACCAAACCCCGGTGTTGGCATTGACAAAAACAAATACCTGTTAGAGAAAGGAAAAGAAAAATTTCCTGAGTTAATTTTTCATTATTCCGACATCGAAGATACGAATCCACTTGAAGAATTAATTTCCAAAAATCAAAAATTCGATTACATAATCATCTCAGATCTTATCGGTACAATTGAAGACATACAATGTGTCTTCGAAAAAATGAAATATATTTCACATCGAAGAACAAAAATATTTGTGACTTATTACAATTACTTCTGGAATCCAATTCTCAAGCTTGGCGAATTCTTAAATCTCAAATTAAACGAAAGAGAAAAGAACTGGTTGTACATCGATGAAATAAAAAACCTTCTTACTCTTTCTGATTTTCAGGTTATAAAAAGCGGCTCTCTAATGTTGTTTCCCAAAAGGATTCCCTTGATTTCATATTTTCTAAACAGATACATTGCAAGGTTACCATTAATAAAAAGATTATGCGTAACAGGGTTCGTTGTTGCTAACTATAAACCTTCTGAGATTAAAATTGTACGGGAATGCAACGAAGATTTTACAACAACAGTACTCGTTCCTTGCAGAAACGAAGAAGGTCACATTGAAGGCATATTAAAAAGAATCCCTAAGTTAGGAAAACATACTGAAATCATCTTTGTTGAAGGTAATTCTTCCGATAATACATTTGCGAAAATTGAAGAGCTAATAAAAAACAATCCTGAAATAGATATAAAACTTTTCAAGCAAAGCGGTGAAGGAAAAGGTGACGCTGTCAGGAAAGGTTTTTATAATGCAACGGGAGATATTCTAATGATTCTCGATGCTGACATGACAGTTGCCCCCGAAGAACTAATCAAGTTTTACAATGCTTTGAAAGACGGCAAGGGTGAATTCATAAACGGAACAAGACTTGTTTACCAGATGGATGATAAGGCAATGCGACCTCTAAACAAACTTGGGAACATATTTTTCAGTAAAATGTTCAGCTGGCTATTGGACCAGAGAATTACAGACACTCTTTGCGGGACGAAGGTTCTTTTCAAAGAAGATTACACAAAGATCATTAATAACAGAAATTACTTTGGTGAGTTCGATCCCTTCGGAGATTTCGACCTGCTCTTTGGTGCTTCTAAGCTCTGTCTAAAAATTATTGAGATTCCCATAAGGTATGGAGACAGGAAATACGGCAAGACGAACATCAATAGATTCAGGGATGGATTTTTGCTTCTTAGAATGTGTTTCTTCGCAATGCGGAAAATAAAATTCATTCGAACATAGACTGCGAAAACGTTGAAAAAGAATTCCGGAAAAATATTATTAAAAGTAATACTTGCTCTGATACTAATAATTTCCTTTCTTCGACTAATTTCTTTCACAATTGAATTCAGCGAAGAAAGTTTGCAAATGGATTTCACTGCTTACTATTTTGCAGGGAAATCTCTAAATAACGGTTTATCACCTTATGAAAATCACGTCCTTTCAAGATGGGATTTATGGGATGGAGTCAACATGTTTAAACACAGCAGATTCCTATACCCGCCGTTAATTGCAAACCTGTTTCAACCTTTAGCATCACTCCCTTACATAAAAGCAAAATACATCTGGAATTTCTTTAACCTGTTTTGTTATTTACTCTGTTTTGTCTTACTGATTAAAATTTTTCTTTTCAGTAAAGATTTCATAAAGATACTAATTGCAGGAATTCTTACTTTTAATTTCTTTCCGTTTATAACATTACTCGAGCGTGGTCAGATAGATTGCATTACATTTTTACTTCTCTTAACGGGATTAATGCTCTTAGTAAAAAGTAAGAAGTATCACTTTACTTCGGGCTTTTTGATGGGTATTACTTCTCTGTTCAAATTATACAGTTTGCTGCTGCTTCCTTTTTTTTTAATAAGAAAAAAATTTATCGTTGTATATGGTTACATTTCCGGAATGTTGTTAATCATAATACTCACGCTGTTAATATGCGGTCTTGATACATCGTACAACTATTTAACAAAAGAAGCTGTGAGAATATCTGAATACGGAAGCAGTGGTTCAAATGAAATGGCTGTCCCGGTTAAGATTATTCAGAAATTCCACCTTATATCGCCCTACTCTATGGCTATCATAGATGGAAGAATTTACCTTACAGAATCTATCAGTTTCAATTCTAAAGCCTCTTTCATCAAAACACTCGAAGTACTCCAATCTAAAGCATCTTTTAATTTATCAAACACTACTTATTCAGTTATGGTATTTGCTTTCTTTTTTATTTTAATGATTGTTTATTCAAAAAAGTATAAAATAAAAGATAATGACTTTGTTTACTGGCAGGTCATTCTTATTATCATTCTACTCTCAAGTCCTTACACATGGGTAATGAACCTTGTATGGTTAACCCCTGTTGCATTTATTATGATAAATTCCTTTTCCGATTTAATGGCAAGAAAGAAATCTTTGATTTTAGTAACACTAATAGTCGGCTACCTGTTTCTCTCACTGCCTGATAATTTACTTCTGACTGAACACGTTCCTTTAATAAAGGAATTCTTTAGTGCAAGGTATGTAATGTCGCAGCTTTTAATATTGTTTTCGTTGGTGATTTATTTGAAAGATACCGAAACAAAAAATGATACAGCGATTTCTTAATCCTTCGCACAATAGACTGACTTAACACATTCAGCTCCAAATCAACATAATTAAATTATGTATTGCATATTTATTTAAAAATCTTTAATGTTAGAATAAATATTGCCATTGATTAGATACTATTATTTATGAAGTGGCTTGTATACTTTTAGACCTCATTTCACAAACCTTATCAACCCTCAGCTAAAAGTTTACGAAGCTAAGCTTTAAGAGGATGCTATTAATTAGATAAATTACTCGAACAAAACTTTTTTCTAACTAAAATATATTAGTCATGAAAAATCTAACAACAAAACTCTTTTTAGTTTTAACTTTGTTATTTTTTTCAAATCTATCTCTTGCTCAAACGGGTTGGATTCAGCAGAACAGCGGAACAAATCAAGACATAAGAAGTTTGTGTTTTATTAACTCTCAAACAGGATGGGTAGTTGGTTTTGGCGGTATCATTAAAAAAACCACAGACGGTGGTAATTACTGGACTTCACAATACAGTGGTACAAGTCATGGTTTAATCACTGTACTCTTTATAGATAACAATACTGGATGGGCAGCGGGTGGTAATCAGACAGACCACATTACTTTTATTTGTAAAACTACAAACGGTGGACAAAATTGGTTTACACAATTTTTTTCAACAAGTGTTGGAATTGTTTTTAGACTTTTTTTCTTAAATTCAAATACCGGATGGGCAGCCTGTGGTATTGGGAATGTATTGAAAACAACTGACGGAGGACAAAGTTGGTCTATAACGTATGTAAACAACTATGTAGATTTAGTTCATTGTGTTTTTGTAAATCAAAATACTGGTTGGACAATAGGAGAAGACGGTATTATCAAAAAAACAACGAATGGAGGAAGCATTTGGGTTACACAACCTTGTAATACCACTCAGAATTTGCAAGGATTATTTATGTTTAATGCCAATACAGGATTTATAACAAGCTGCGTTGGGGAACTCTTTAAGACGACAAATAGTGGTTTAAACTGGATTTCTATACCTACTGGTTCTTCCCAATGGTTAAACTCCATATATTTCATTGATAACAATACAGGGTGGATAGTAGGTGGAGCTTACAATGGAGGAAATTCACAGATTTTAAAAACTATAGATGGCGGAAATAACTGGACTTTTCAAAACTCTCCGACGTCTGTATGGTTAGGTGATGTAACCTTTATTGATCCAAATACTGGCTGGGCAGTTGGAAGAAGTGGTGTGATTATTAAAACAACAAATGGCGGAGCTTCCACACCTTTACCACCAGTTCTAACGTCCCCTCCAAATAACTCCGTTAACATTTCTGTAACACCTACACTCACATGGAATACTTCACAAGGTGCTGAAACATATCATGTTCAAATATCTACAGTTGCAAACTTCTATGTGATAACAGATTCTGCTACAGTAAGTTCACCACAATATCAAGTTCCAACTGGAAAATTAATGAATGGTTATACATATTTTTGGAGAGTAAATGCTTCCAATCCAGCAGGAACCAGTGGATGGTCAAGTACATGGAGTTTTTCAACTGGAATATATCCCCCGGCACCTGTGCTAATATCACCACCCAATGGTTTCATTGGTACACCGACAACACCAACATTAGTGTGGGATTCACTGCAGAATATTATTTCTTATAGAATTGAAATATCAAGGATTCCAAATTTTCTGAATATAGTTGATTCATCTACCGTTTTTATAAATCAATATATTGTACCCCCAGGAATTCTTTTCGATAATATTACTTATTTCTGGCGCGTTAATGCGAGCAATTCTTTTGGTTCAGGTCCCTGGTCAGAGGTCTGGAGTTTTACTCCACAACCTACAGGAATTAATCCAATCGCTGGGGAGATTCCAACAAGTTTTAATTTATTCCAAAATTATCCTAATCCATTTAATCCATCGACCAATATTAAATTTGATATTCCAAAATCTTCGTATGTAAAGATTATCGTTTACAATAATCTCGGAAAGGAAGTTGCAAAGCTTGTCGATAAAAAACTGTCAGCAGGTAGTTATGAGGTGAATTGGAATACAATGAATTATGCAAGCGGGATTTATTATTATAGGATAGGGGCAGAAGAATTTACGAATGTAAAAAAGATGTTGTTAATTAAATAAATCTAAATCTTTGTAAATTTATATTTATAATTTTATATTTAAAATCTTTATAAGGAGATAAAAAATGAAAAAGCAAATTAAAAGATTATTAATAGCACTATTTCTATCTTTCATACCACTTTTCATAAACCAATCAAACGCTCAAACGGGATGGAGCAATCAATATAGTGGTACGTATAATGATTTATGGTGTGTAACCTTCTTGAATGAATATGTAGGTTATGCTGTGGGCGAAAGCGGTACAATAATAAAAACAATTAATGGTGGAATTAATTGGGTTCCACAGTTAAGTGGAACAAATGATACACTCTTTTGTGTGAATTTCATAAATGAAAACACTGGAACAGTTGTTGGAAAAAATGGGGCAATAATAAGAACTACTGATGGTGGAAACAATTGGTTTCCTCAATCAAGCTGTACTCCTAATACTTTAAAATCTGTCCACTTTATAAATGCTAATACTGGTATACTCGTTGGATATGGTGGTAAAACCATGAAAACCACAAACGGAGGGGTTAACTGGTACTGTTACTGTACCGGTATTGGTGAAAATCTATGGTCTGTTTTTTTGTTAAATGCAAACACTGGTTGGACTGTAGGATTTTCCGGTACAGTTTTAAAAACAACCAATGGAGGTATAAACTGGTTTCATCAATCTGTAAACAACAATACTGCAGAATTGCTTTATGTAAGATTTCTGAATGCTAATACTGGTATAATTACAGTTGGTATTCCAGGCGAAGTGGATATTTACACAACCTCTGACGGTGGCAATACATGGATACCTAGAGATTTTTGGTCTCCGCATTCACAACGATCTGTTGATTTCATTGATTCAGATATCTGGATGATGGTTGGAGACGAGGGGGATGTTTTCAGAACTACGGATGGAGGTTTAACATGGAATTTTTTACCAACAGGGATTATGAATTGGCTTTTTTCAACATCCTTCATAAATGCAAATACAGGATGGGCGGTTGGAACTGGCGGAATTATACTTAAGACAACATCAGGAGCAGTTAACATTAATCCTATCGGAACAGAAATCCCCAAAAGATTCGAACTTTATCAAAACTATCCAAATCCTTTTAATCCTGAAACGAATATTAAATTTGATATCCCAAAAGTTTCTAATGTAAAAATAATTATATACGATAATTTAGGTAGGATGATTATGAAACTTATTGATAAAAATCTTAGTGCAGGAAGTTATGAGGTTAATTGGATCGCAAAGAATTTTACAAGCGGTTTGTATTTTTATAAAATCGAAGCTGGAGATTATATTAATGTTAAAAAAATGATGCTGATTAAATGATTTCCCAATACTTGAGTGGCATTAAAGGCTAATAAAGTTTTCTTTTATGGGTGAAGTAGTACTTAAGAAATTTCAAAGATAAATATAAATGACTCTTTAAAACCCGGAAGAAACTAAAATGCTGTCTCAGTATCTTGTATCGTTCTTTATTGGATTTAATAATATTAGACTTTGAATAGCCGCCTATAAGAAACTTAGATAAAATTCTATTCGTGTTTACGATAGCCTGACAGTTTTTTAGAGTTCTTATCATCCAATCAATGTCAGCACAATGATTGTATTCAAGATTATAAAATACAGCTTTGTTTCTCTTCACAATGAGAGACTGGTGGCTGACAACCATTCCTTTTTCCATGTCTTTCCATGAAAGACTATCAGGAGGCTTTTTGAGCGTTCTTGTGCCAAGGTTTTTTCCTTCTTCATCTACGTACTCAACCTCACCGTAAAAGGCATCAGCATCATCTTTGATACTGTTTATATAGTTTAAAGTGTCATGTGAATAAATTTCATCACCAGCATTTAAAAACCAAACGTAATTACCGGTCGCTTTCTTTAATCCTTTGTTCATTGCATCGTAAATACCTTCATCAGGCTCACTGCACCAAAATGATATATATTTGTCATATTTTTTAATAACGTCGAGTGTTCCATCTGTTGAACATCCGTCGATGATAATATATTCAATATCTGTACAACTCTGCTTTCTTATACTATTTATGGTTTTTACTAAAGCAGGTTCTGAATTAAAAACGACGGTTATTATGCTAAACTTCAAATTCAAACTATTTACGGATTATAAAGAATGAAACACATCTCTAAACTGTATTTCCTTTCACGAGTATATATCACACTATGTGAACAAAAGAACAATCTTAAAATTATTTCAAATGATCTTGATGTTGAAATACTAATATATAATTTCTTCCCTAATTCTACCAATGCAAACAATTTTATAAAAAGAGTATATTAATGCAAATAGATTTAATATTAGAGGGGCAGCTACATTAAACTATTATAGAGCTGTAAATATTTTCTTCCAATAATATCAAAGCCGAATGAATTCTGAACTTTATTCCGAGCTTCTATTGACAATTGTAACCTCCGATTTCGATCTTTAAAAATCCAGAGAATCCCATCACATAAACTACTTGCAGATCTCGGAACCGAAAGATACCCATTTTTTTTATGATCTATCATATCTGGCATACCTCCTATATTAAAAGCTAAAACGGGTGTCCCGCAAGAAAGTGATTCCATAACACTATTAGGTAAATTGTCTTGCAAAGAAGGAGCGACAAATATATCTGCCGCATTATAATAAAAAACTAGATCTCTAACATCTTTAAATCTACCGAAATGGTTTACGTTTAAAGATATTCCACTTAACAAACTTTCTGGAGCAGAGCCACAGACTATTAATTCAAATTTTTTATCAGCTTCAGGAACCCTTGAACTAAGCATCTGCAAAGTTTCTTTTAAGAACTTAAAACCTTTTCTCTCATCTTTTACTGTCATCGAACCGAAAAATATTAGAAACTTATCCATGGGAAGATTTAATTTTTTTCGTACTAATTCTTTTGATACAGGTTTAAATATATCTTCTTCAATGGGATTCGGAATTAATTCTATTCTTTTATCTTTAAATAAAAAACTTCTTTTTGATTCTTTTGCTAACCAATTACTAGTAGTTACAATTGTCAAATTAACATCTTTATAGACAGATTGTTTAGAATCAAATATTTTTTTTGAAGCATCATTCCGTCCTGAAAATTTCAACGAAGGACAAGATTCACAATGTTTAATAAATTTTTCACAATCAACGGTGTAATGGCAACCACCTGTATAAGGCCACATATCATGTAAAGTCCATACTATTGGCTTCCCGAGAGCCCCTATTTTCTTAATCGATTTCAAAGATATAAACCCATTATTAATCCAGTGTAAATTTATAATATCTGCATTTTTAATTAGAGGATGGTGTGAAATATCAGTACCAATATGAGGATAAGAGAAACGTCCTCGACTCTGAACAGTTAAGGCTCTAATATATAATTCATCTAGTGTAGAACGAAAAAGATAAGAAAATTTCTTAAAGCGATTCTCAACTATTGAGGTGACATGTTTATAACTCCCTAATTTCTTTTGTACTAGTATTTCTGAATCAACTCCAGCTTTTGACAATGCATTATTTATCCTAGTGCAAGCTATAGAAGCTCCTCCATCAATATCAGAAATATTTATATGAACTACTTTCATTTTTATTTAGAGATAAATACGTTGAATTGCTAATCAATTTAAGTTTGTTAACCCTAATGACTTTTAGACAGATCTAATTTAATAAATATTAACTTAACTAAATACTAAAACTCCTTGATATAAAATGATCTAATATCTTGATTTATTAATTCAAATGCTTAATATAGAAGAAAAGATACCTTTACTTGTTTTTTTAATCAATATATCTCGAGTGATAATTTCTCTTTTAACACGTTACAATCTAAGATATCTTTCAGTAATATTTACATCTAAAGATTCATTAAGATAACGTATGCGCATAAACAAATTCTAAATTATGTTTCTTTATTTTCTTTTTTATAAAGATATAAATTTTAGTTTTTAAAAATCAAGTAAAATTCATGTTTTAAATATACATTATTTTTCTAAGAGAGATTAAGTACGAATCTTTTAAAAAGAATTGCTTAAGCTTAATTCTGAAATCAGAATTCTTTAATGTAAATTACATAC
This sequence comes from Ignavibacteria bacterium, assembly GCA_016783945.1. Classification (GTDB taxonomy): domain Bacteria; phylum Bacteroidota; class Ignavibacteria; order Tepidaquicellales; family Tepidaquicellaceae; genus BS750m-G4. The sequence goes on along the minus strand of JADHVP010000051.1, from coordinate 3,765 downwards.
ATAATAAACGTGATTTTTATAACTTCTTCATTAAAACAATATTATTTAAATAATAATCGTATCTACAGGGAAATAATTTTGAGCAAATAATACCTGCAACTGTAAATGGTGATACAAAAATAATATTTAAAATGACATTTAAATATTTGTGTCCCGTATTTAATACTCTATATAGATAAAGAATCCACATTTGGAATATTGCCTCTAAATAGTTTGAACTTTTTGAGAAACATAATATTTCAAATCCACTTTTTTCCATCATATCCTTTATGCCAAATGAAGTATATCTACAAAAATCGGAGGGAATCTCATGTTCATCCCATGAGAAAGGAACAGTTATTAGCATTTTTCCACCTTTTTTTAATACTCTATGTAGTTCACTAATAATCTCTTCTAAGTTAAAAACATGCTCAAAAACTTCACTACTGAATATGGAATTGAAAAAAGAATCACTAAAAGGAAGTTCATAACCATTATAAAAAACATCTATGTCCTCATAACTATGGTCGTGCCCTCTGTTTTGAATGTCAACACCTATATATTCATCAATATTAAATAAATGCTTGTAAGGTTTAGAACCACATCCAAAGTCAAGTAATACGCCATTTATAAATCTTGAATTTTCACGTATGCCTTTATAAATTCCCTTTCTGCTAAAATAAAAAGGATTAATAAATATACTCAAAAATCCAGGTATAAACTGTTGAGTTTTGTAATAAGTAATAAGCCTTTTAAACATTTTCTTCCTTTAATAAATTACTCCAAATTTTAAAATTAAATGTTCCTATATTTTATTAAAATTTTTAAATCTTCGTTAATGATAAAATCCTATGCTTCAAATCAAAACATTTTCTGTTAATATCGTCTGAAATTTTAAAAACTAATATTAGCACCAGAAATAATAAGAAAGTAATTGAACTTCTATATAAAATATCAATATAAACATTTCCAATAGTAGGTAACAACCACCCAATAATAAACGCAAACAATGATATTAAAACAACATATAAATGTTTAAAACAAAATGGTTGCATATTGAAATTCTTCTTAATGAAAACCAATTTGATGGAATTAAATATTATCATTGAAATAAGTGTAGCCAATGCAGCTCCTAAACCTCCCAGTAATGGAATTAGAATCATGTTTAAAACAATACATAACACCAAAAAAATTAATGCAAACAATGACTCGTAACGATATTTTGAAGAAGTAGATAGAATTCCTGAATTCAATCCCCACACCCCCTCAATTAAAGAAAACATTCCCAATATTACAAAAATATTGAAATTATTGTAGAGTTCAGGTTTATTTAAAATTTGGAGAAAATTACTTTGATTTATTAGTATACCTATATATATAATACTTCCAATAATAAACAGATTTATCGAAGTTTTATTATAAATAACATTGATTTGGTTAATATCGTTATTTTTCCAACAATCAGCTATGACTGCAACAACGATTCTGCTTAATGCACGAGTTGGAAACGCAATCACAACTGCAACAAACATAAATATTTTGTATACACCAACAACTTCCAAACTTGCTAATGAACCGAGCATAATAGAATCAATATTTATTGCAACATACATAGAAGAAAATGAGAGTAGAGTATATAAACCATATTTTAAAATCTCGATAATTTTATCTTTCTTCAGAAATTTAAAATTAAAATCGATTTTAAATTCTTTCATACGTACTATCTGAATAAACATCAATAAAAAAATTACTCCATGACTGAAAATATAAAAAAGGATAAAATCATCGAAAGATAAAAAATTTAAAGCTACGAGCAATATTCCAGCTGTAGTTAACGAACGCAATAACACATCTTTTAAAAATGCAGAATAAACAATTCTCTGTAAAGCCTTTGCTGAATTTTCTAATATGTTAAATAATAGTATGAAAAGAGATAATGGAATAATCAGGAAATAGTAATTCAGAAAGAGAGGGGAGTTATCAGTAAATGCAGATTTTATAAGTTGATTGAAAACAATATAAATTAACGATATTGTAATAAAACCAACAGCAGCAATAATCAAAGCAAGATTAAAAAATCCGCTGTGTTTTTTGTCAATAGATTTGAATATCGGAAAGAATCTTATTATAGTATTCTCAAGACCAAAACCAGATAATTGAGAATAAACTAAAGCAATACTCGACATAAAGAATATTAGACCAAATTCCTCGAAACTAAAATATAAAGGGAATAAAATTATAACATTTATAAAACCAAGTACCAGACCAATGTATGATATTACTGTATTTTTTAGACTCTGTTCTCGTATTACACCCAATTACAAATATATTAATTTTAAAATGATGACAGGAAACGTAAAACCAGCTGTTAATTTACCTACAATTCGCTGTACTATCAATTTAAAAATCTGACTTTGGTATTTATATGAATCAATAAATGTATTATTTTAGTAGGATTTATAAACCAGAAAACCTTTCAATGTCAAAATCAAAAACTTCGAAGCGAAAAGCACAGGTCAAAAAAACCCAAAGTGTTTCCTTAAAAGATCAACTTAGTTTTTTTAATTACGAATCGCCCAAGGCAATTTATGTTTCAATCGGGATCATAGTCCTTGCAATACTTATATTTTTCGGAGAAGGTGTGTTCAGCGGTAAGATGTTCGCATCAGCAGATAATCTCTCACCACTTAGCTTCAAGACATTCCTCGACGATGCCGAAACCCAGGGAATTTATCCTTTGTGGACTCCTTTTATTTTCATGGGGATGCCTTCATTAGCATCTCTTACAGTCGGTTTACCCGCAATCCATAATATATTTTCATATATCTGGGACTCCATTCTAAATGCTTTTGCCGGTGACAACCTGTTTATGTTAACACTTCCCTATTATTTTTTATTTTCTATCTCTTTGTTCTTTTATGCGAGATATAAATTCAAGAACAATCTCATTGCTTTATTCTGTGCATTAACAGGAGTGTTTGCGACTGGAATTATTCAACTCATCATCGTCGGACACCATACGAAAATGATGACCTTTGCTTTCTTTCCTTTAATAATGTTGGTTCTGGATAAGCTCATAGATTCGAAAGATGAAAATAAGTTAAAACTTCTAATCAATTTTACATTACTAACGATTCTTATATACATACAATTTCACTTCCACCATATCCAGATGTTGTTTTACTCTTATATGATGATAAGCATTTATATATTATACAATCTCATATACAGATTGATAAAGAAATTAGAAGTAAAAAATATTATACGAGTTTTTGTACTGTTCATCATTGCAACAATTTTTGCTGTTGCAATGGATGCTGATATTATAATGTCGATAAACGATTACAAGCAGTACTCAATGAGGGGACAGGCAAGCATCGAAAAACTAAACGACCCAGCAGCAACAGATAAAAATCCTCTTGATTATGATTACGCTACGAATTGGTCGTTCAGCCCGGGAGAAGTGATAACATTCATACTCCCTTATTATTATGGTTTCGGCAACGTTGAAGTTGATGACCAGAGAATTAATCTTTATTGGGGGCAAATGCCTTTTACAGATTCACCCGTATACTTTGGTGTAATAACACTTCTATTGGCAATTATAGGAATAATTTATAATTTCAAAAGGAATATTTTTGTTCAATCGTTAACCGTCATCATTATCTTCTTCCTGCTGCTTTCATTTGGAAGAACCTTTCCTGTAATATTCGATTTGTTCTTTAATCACTTTCCGTTCTTCAGCAGCTTCAGGGCACCGGTTATGATACATTACTACATAGACCT
>JADHVP010000007.1 GCA_016783945.1 Ignavibacteria bacterium | reverse complement strand
CAAATGGAATCTCATAATACTCTAACCAGCTAACCATCAGTTCATCAAGATAAGTCGGTTCATGCCTTGCATCGATCAAGACAAAAACCATATTTACGTTTTCTCTTTCACTAATGTAATCCTCAACAAGTTTTCTCCACCCGGCTCTTATTTGCTCAGGGACTTTTGCATATCCGTAACCGGGGAGATCTACAAGATAATATTCCTGATTTATTAAAAAATAATTCAGTTGTCTTGTTTTACCGGGAACAGAACCAATCTTCGCTAATTTTTTCTTGCTGCAAATTGTATTAATAAGAGATGACTTTCCAACATTAGACCTTCCTACGAAAACAAACTCGGATAAAACAGTGCTTGGTAAAGTTCTTAAATCATAAATACTATCAATAAATTCCGCAGATTTAATTTTCATTATTCAGTATTCTTATGAAAAAACCTTAACTTTTATACTCTTCAATACGATTCAGTTTATCCTGCTATATTAAAAATTTAAAAGTTAAGGTTAACAATTAAATTCAAGTGAAAATATTTTAAACGAGATTTATTCTAAAGTTTATACTCTAAAATAAAATAATATTAATAAATTAAAAATGAATAAATATTTCACTCGATCAAATAACTCGAAATATTACTTTTTAGTTTTTTTTACAGGGGTAGTTTTTTCTGACTTCGATTTCTTTAGCTTGGTATCGTCCGCTTTTTTTACTTTCGGAGTTACCTTAGTTTTTTTATCCTTGTCAACCTCTTTTTTCTTTTTATCTTCTGTTGGTTTAACTTTCTTCGCTTTTTCTTGTTTATCTTTTACTTTAGAAGTCTTTTTAACTGTTTTAGTTTTCTTCTTTTCGCTTTTTTCGACGATACCTTTCTTTTCAGTAGATTCTTCATCAGCAATTATCTCTTCTGTAATTGAATCCGTTTCCTTTGTTGTCTCTTCTTCTACTTTTGCTTTCTCTTTAATCTTCTTTCCTTTTTTCCCTGAAGAAGTACTTTCCTTCTCTTTAATAAAGCTGTAATCAACTAATTCAATTAATGCAAGACGTGCACCATCTCCAACACGATGACCTGTTTTTAATACCCTGGTATAACCACCCCTCCTGTCTCCAACCTTAGGACCAATTTCATCGAACAAGATCTTTATTGCTTCTTTATCATTGATATATTTTTTAGCAACTCTTCTTAAGTGAATATCTTTCTCCGGAGCAGTATCCTTAAAGCTATAAGCTTGTTTAGCTTTAGTTATAAACGGCTCAAAGTATATTCTTAGTTCTTTAGCCTTTGCTTCAGTTGTTTTTATCCTTTTATTCTTAATTAAAGAAATAGATAAATTAGAAAGTAATGCTTTCCTATGACTTGCTGTTCTGTTTAATTTTCTACCTTTTTTCCTGTGTTCCATAAATTAAATTCAAATGTTAGTATTTGCTCAAATATTAGAATTAGACGATTGTTTCTTCTTTAATAAATTTATCAACATCCATACCAAATGATAGCCCAAATCCTTCAATTAGTTCAACTAATTCTGCTAATGATTTCCTGCCGAAATTTCTGTAATGCAACATTTCAGATTCATTCTTACTTACTAAATCTGCAATTATTTTAATACTTGCAGACCTTAGACAATTTTGTGATCTGACTGAAAGATCCAATTCGTCAACGGGCATTAACAATATCTTCTTTGTCATTTCAAATTGCTCATCCTGTTCATCTTTAATTGGTTCTTTCTCTTCGGCATCTGGACTTAAATTCAAAAATAATTGAATATGATCTTTCATTATGCGAGATGCTGCAACCACAGCTTCCTCAGGTGTAATAGAACCGTCAGTAAAAACCTCTAATATTAATTTTTCATAATCAGTTCTCTGACCAACCCGTGTATTTTCGATGACGTAATTCACGTTTTTTATTGGAGAAAATATCGAATCTGTAGAGATAAAACCTAAAGGAAGTTCGGTCTTTCTATTTTCTTCAGCCGGAACATATCCAACCCCCGAACTTATTCTTAATTCGATTTTCATACTCGCACTTTTATTCAATGTTGCAATATGCAATTCCGGATTCAATATTTGAAAATCCGATGTTGCATTCTGAATATCCTTCGCAGTAAATACTGAGGGACCTTTCAAACTTAATTCTATCTTTGCAGACTTTCCAGTAAGGTCTTTAAATCTAATCTCTTTAAAATTTAAAACCATTTCTGAAAGATCTTCAACAACACCCTTGATTGTTGTAAACTCATGCGGGGCATCATTCACTTTTATTGCAACTATGGCTATTCCGGGAAGTGATGATATTAGTACTCGTCGTAATGAATTACCTAACGTAACACCATATCCTCTTTCAAGAGGTTGTACAATAAATTTACCAAATGTGTCAGAATAAGTAGATTCTTCTATGACAACATTCTCGGGCATTTGTAAATAATTAATCTTCATTCTAAAAAATATTTTTATATTTGTTAGGTTACTAAAATTCTTTATTTGGAATATAACTCAATAATTAATTGCTCGTTTCCAATAAATGGAACGTCAGCTCTTTCTGGCACTTGCAAAAAAGTACCCTTCATATTTGCTTTATCAAGTGAAAGCCAGGACATTAACATATTCTCTTTCATCCGTTTCATAGAATCATGGAACACCTGTAATTTTTTGCTTTTCTCCTGAACTTCGATTGTATCTCCTGATTTTAAAATATAAGAAGGTATATTAACAATAGTATTATTAATTGTTAAATGTCTGTGAGTAATTAACTGTCTCGCAGCTTTCCTTGATGGAGCCAATCCGAGTCTGTACAATGTATTGTCAAACCTGCTTTCGAGTATACGGATAAGATTATCCCCCGTTATACCTTTTTTCCCTGATGCAATTGTGAAATATTTTCTGAACTGTTTCTCAAGCAGACCGTACGTTTTACGAGCTTTTTGTTTTTCTCTTAACTGAATTGTATAATCAGTTATTCTTTGTCTCCTTCTAAGACCATGCTGTCCTGGAGGATAATTCTTATTCTCAATAGGGCATACATCAGAATAACATTTCGTACCCTTTAAAAATAATTTCTGCTTTTCTCTTCTGCAGAGTTTACAATTTGCGTCTGTATATCTTGCCATATAAAAGTTTAATAAGTATTTCTTTTAAGTTATAAATAATAACAAACTATTAATAAGTTTAGACTCTTCTTCTTTTAGGTGGTCTACAACCATTATGCGGAAGCGGTGTAATATCTTTAATAGAAACAATTTCAAGCCCTGTTGTGTTTAGCGACCTTACTGCTGCATCTCTTCCCGATCCTACTCCCTTAATTAGAACTTCAACTTTTCTTAAACCTAAATCATAAGCTTCTTTAGCAGCAGATTCAGCTGTAATTTGAGCTGCAAAGGGTGTATTTTTCTTTGAACCCTTGAATCCCATTTTGCCCGAAGACGCACATGAAATTGTATTACCATATAAATCCGTTAATGTAACAATGACATTATTAAAAGAAGCTTTAATGTGTGCCACTCCGTTTGCATCAACTTGAATTTTCTTTTTACTCTTTTTATAAGTCTTTGCCAATTTTATATTTTAGATATTAATTAATAATTTAATCGTTTCAATATTATTATTTCTTAGCCAAAGCTTTCTTTTTACCCGCAACAGTTTTTCTTTTACCCTTTCGAGATCTTGCATTTGTTCTGGTTCTTTGTCCTCTCACCGGAAGACCTTTTCTATGTCTTTTACCTTTATAAGTACCAATATCCATAAGTCTTTTAATATTCATCTGGATCTCTGATCTTAATGAGCCCTCAACCTTTATATCCTCCCCGATTTCCGAACGGATTTGATTAACTTCATCATCAGTTAGTTGAGATACCTTTTTATCTTCACTTATTCCTAATTTTGATAATATCTTTTTTGATGTAGATACTCCAATTCCGAAAATGGTCGTAAGACCTATTACAACTCTTTTATTTTTCGGAAGATCAATTCCTGAAATTCTTGCCAATTTTTATTCTCCAAAAATTTTATAATTCTATTAAAATCAATTTCTAACCCTGTCTTTGTTTATGTTTAGGATTAGAACAAATTACTCTAACAACTCCATTTCGTTTAATGATCTTACACTTTTCACACATCTTTTTTACTGAACTTCGTACTTTCATTTCTTTTATATTAAATAATTATTTATACCTGTAAGTAATTCTTCCTTTTGTCAGGTCATAAGGTGATAACTCTACTGTTACTTTGTCTCCTTGCAGAATTCTAATAAAATTCATTCTCATTTTACCGGAAATATGAGCTAACACTTCATGGCCATTTTCAAGCTTAACTTTAAAATTCGTATTAGGAAGTATCTCCGTTATTATTCCATCTACTTTAATTGATTCTTGCTTCGCCATTTATTCTAAAAAAATATCCAATTATTATTTCGTTTTATAATATTATATTATTCCTCAATATTCGTTAGTATATCAGGTTCGCTATCAGTAATCAAAACAGAATGTTCATAATGTGCTGATGGTTCATTATCTTTTGTAATTATTGTCCAACCATCATTTTTTACTGTTACTTCATAAGTACCATAATTTACCATTGGTTCAATTGCCAGAACCATGCCTTTAAATAATTTCTGCTTATTATCAGGATTGTAATAATTCGGTATAGCAGGTTCTTCGTGTAAATTTTTGCCAATCCCATGACCTATTAATTCCCTTACAACACCGAATCCTGAACCTTCAACATAATTCTGAATAGCACAGGATATATCATTTATTTCATTTCCCGCTATAGCTTGTTCTATTCCTTTATACAATGAATCATTAGTTACCTGCATCAATTTCTTTTTCTTCTCTGAAACTTCACCAACCTGAAAAGTATAAGCACTATCTCCATAATACCCATCTTTTTTTACTCCAACATCTAAAGATACAATATCCCCGATTTGTAAAATTCTATCGCTGGGTAATCCATGCACAACCTCTTCGTTGATAGATATACATATACTACCAGGGAATCTTTTGTTCTTTACTTTATATCCTTTGAAAGCTGGATATGCATTTTGAGAAACTATAAAATCTTCGACCAATTTATCGAGGTCTTTTGTTTTGACACCTTCTTTAATAAAAGGTTTTATATATTTAAGAACATCTGCAACAATTCTGCAACTCTTTCTAATTAACTCTATTTCTTTTTCACTTTTTACTAAAGACATTAGACTAATATCTTCTCGCTTTTAATTTTGTCTTTTTCATAAATCCATCATAATGCCTCATCAGCAAATGTGATTCAATTTGTTGTAGCGTGTCCAAAGCAACACCGACAATAATTAACAAGCTTGTACCTCCATAGAATTGAGCTAATCCTGTCGACACACCAAACTTCATTAAAAAAGTTGGAATTATTGCTATTATAGCCAGGAATATTGACCCGGGCAATGTAATCTTAGTTAAAATATTATCAATAAAATCAGATGTTGGTTTTCCCGGTCTTACTCCTGGAATAAAACCACCTTGCTTTTTCATATTATCCGCTACGTCTTTAGGATTAAAAGCAATTGCTGTATAAAAATAAGTAAAGAATATAATCAACATTGCATACGTGAAAGCATAAAAATAACTTGAATAATTAAAATACGTTGCTAAACCTTGCATAAACTCGCTGTCGGGGAAAAATGATAGAAATGTATTCGGAACGAACATGATCGATTGTGCAAAAATCAAAGGCATAACTCCTGCCTGATTAACCTTCATAGGAATATATTGAGTTACACCGCCAAAAACTTTTCGACCGACTACTCTTTTAGCATATTGAACAGGTATCTTTCTTGTCGCAACTGTCACAGAAATGACACCCGCTACAATCACTACAAATATAGAAATATAAACGAGTTCAATAATTAAATTTCTAACACCGGATGCTATTAATTGATATTCATCAAACAAAGCATACGGGAATCTGTCAATAATACCTATAAAAATTATAAGTGAAATTCCATTCCCAATACCCTTCTCTGTGATTTGCTCACCTAACCACATCATAAATATCGTACCAGCAGTTAAAAATACAACAGTAGAAACGGTAAATAATACACCGGAAACTTCTGGATTAATTATACTTAAATCACCAACACGTCTGCTTGCAAGCTGTACACTAACACCCCACGCTTGTAATGCTGCAATAGGTATCGTACCTAATCTTGTTAACTGTGTAATCTTTTTTCTGCCCTCTTCACCTTCCTTTTGTAATTTTTGGAAATAAGGAAAGACTGCACCGAGTAATTGAATAATAATAGAAGCACTAATGTACGGCATTATACCTAATGCGAACACTGCAGCATTGCTAAATGCTCCTCCAACAAACATATCATAAAGACCGAACAATGTATCGGGAGCTTGAGTTTTTGCAGATTCTGCTATAAGAGCAGCATTCACCCCGGGTAATGTAATGTGAGCCCCTATCCTAACAACGATTAATAAAGCCAGCGTAAATAATATTCGTGACCTGAGTTCTTCAATCTTGAAAATGTTTCTAAAACTTTCTACAAATCCACTCATACTACTAAAGCTTTACCTCCAAGTTTCTCAATTTTTTCCTTAGCTGTTTTACTAAATGAATTTGCAGAAACTTCTATTTTCGATTTTAGCTCACCATTTCCTAAAATTTTCAAAGGACTTCGTTTGTCTTTTAGTATTCTCTTATTAAAAAAATACTCTAAATTTAAATCAGTTTCTTTGATCTTTCCGCCATCAATTAATTGCTGAAGATTACCTACATTCAATATGTTGTATTCAATCCTATTAATATTCTTGAATCCAAACTTTGGAATTCTTCTTTGCAAAGGCATTTGACCTCCCTCAAACCAGGCTCTGTTCTTATAGCCCGCTCTTGATTTAGCTCCTTTATGACCTTTTGTAGAGGTACCGCCATAGCCAGAACCTTGTCCTCTACCGATTCTTTTTTTCTTTTTTCGTGAACCTTTAGCATATTTTAAGTTGCTGAGTATATCCATCAATGAATAATTTTATCGTTTATATAAGTTACTATTCTACTTTATATTATTTTATTCCTAAAATTTTTAAACAAGATAAAATAAAATTCCTTTGCCCGCTTTCGAGGGCAAAGGAATTTTTACGATTTTAACTAAAGAGCTTATGGTAAATGAACATTTAAATAAATGCTTGCAATTCCGAAGCCAATGATAGTTCTGTCAGCACCTGTCCAGGAAATACTTGTTGGACCACCTGTAACTGTATATTCCGGAGCGGAATAGCTTCTTACTCCAACTGTATACTTACCACCGAGAGACATACCTTCGGTAAAGTACCAATCGAATCCGACTCCGAGTCCACCACCAAACGCACTACCTTTATTTGTAGAAACCGTTGTTGTGGTAACTAATGTTGATGTGACTTCAGACTCATACATACCAAAATTAGCATTCAAACCAATATATGGAGCAATGCTGTATAATGGTTTAAACTGATACATTCCATCTAAAGAAATACCATAAGTAGTCGTTGATGTTTCTCCACTACCACCGTTAAATGTAAAACTGGTTTTGTCCATTCCAAATGATACTCCACCCATTAAAGAGAACTGAGGTGAGAAATAATATCTATAACCGGCACCATACAATGTACCAGTACCTAAGCTAGTGGTATCTGTGAATACGGAATTAGTACCTGCAAATACAGCACCTAATGAACCAGATACAAAAGGTGAATACATAAATACTAATGAGTGTGCACCTTTTCTGAGTTCAGGTTTTACTCCATCATAATTTTTGTTAACTTGTGCGAATGATACGCTAGTTACAAAAAGAACTAAAACTAATGTTGCAAATAGTTTTTTAAAAGTTGACATTTTGTTTCCTTTCATTTTATTTAACAGAAGATGTTTAAGCATTTAAATTTTAAATTTTAGTTTATTAAATTTTATGATACATTATGATACCATAAACTTTTCCTTTCTTTAAGTTAACAGAATAACTTTAAGAAATTTTATTTAGTTATATTACTTCAACTTTTATTAAATGTTTCACATTTTCGATCATACCCCTGACCTGAGGTGTATCTTTTTTAGTTACTGTATAATTAGGTCTTCCTAAACCTAGAGCTTTAATCGTTAATTTTTGCTTTTTCAATCTGTCAATTACACTTTTAGTTTGCGTTATTCTTAAAATCTTACTCATCGTACACAATAATATTAATTAAGTTGAAAATAATTCTTGATAACTTATTCCTCTTTTTTCAGCTACCCTTTTTGCATCTGTAATACTTTCCAGACCTTTTATTGTAGCTTTGACAACATTATGGGGATTAGATGATCCTAACAATTTCGTTAATATATCTTGAATTCCCGCTGCTTCTAAAACTGCTCTAACTCCCCCACCAGCAATAATCCCCGTTCCGGGAGACGCTGGTTTTAGCATTACTTTTGCAGCTCCGTATTTTCCTATAATTTCATGAGGTATCGTTCCTTTAACAATCGGAATCTTTATTATGCTTTTCCTTGCATCTTCAACACTTTTTTTAATCGCATCTGTAACTTCATTTGCTTTACCTAATCCAATACCTACATGTCCTTTTCCATCACCTACTACACTTACTGCACTAAAACTAAATCTACGACCACCCTTAACAACTTTAGCAACCCTACCTATGTTTACGAGCTTCTCTTTAAGTTCTAATTCTCCAGCTCTTATATAATTCTTTGACATTAACTAAATTTAATAAAAAAAATACGTAATAAAAACAAATTTTTCTTTACTGTTCTCAGGGGAGGATTCGAACCTCCACAAACGGCTCCAAAGGCCGGTGTCCTGCCATTAGACCACCCGAGAGTATTGCACAAAATTAATCAAAACGAATCAATATAGCAAATTCATTTAAAATATTAAACCACCTTCTCGGGCACCGTCTGCAAGAGCCTTCACCCTTCCATGATATAGATAACCGTTCCTATCAAAAACTACTTTACTATAATTTTTTGAAAGAGCTTTCTCTGCTATTATTTTTCCAACTACTTTACTACTTTCTGTTTTGCTTTTGACGTTCTTTAATTTTTCAGAAACATCCTTATAAGTTGTAGAAACTGATAACAATGTTTTATAATTTACATCATCAATCAACTGTGCATAAATATGATTAAGACTTCTGAAAACAACCAATCTTGGTCTTTCCTGAGTTCCTTTAATTTTTTTTCTTATTTTCGCTTTAATTCTATCTCTTCTATTTTTCATTTTTACTTACTTATAAGAATTTAAATTATTATTCATTACTTAACAGCTGATTTACCTGCTTTTCTCCTAACCAATTCATTATCATATTTTATTCCTTTACCTTTATACGGTTCAGGTTTTCTATATGATCTGATCTTAGCTGCAACTAAACCAACTAACTGATTGTCAATTCCGGATATAATTATCGTATTCGGTGCTGGCACTTCAATATTAATATCAGTCGGAGGATGAAATACTATCGGATGCGAATATCCGACATTCAAAATTAAATATTCCCCTCTTAGTTCAGCTTTATAACCTATACCTACCAGTTCAAGTTTCTTTGTAAATCCTTCCGTGACACCAATTACCATGTTCTTTAAAAGTGATCTATATAAACCATGCAGTGCTTTGTTTTGTTTCTGATCATTTTTTCTCTCAACCAAGATTTCATTACCTTTTACACTCACATCAATTTCACCTGTAATAGTTAATGAAAGCTTTCCTTTCGGACCAACTATTTCAATATTATTAGAATCTTTAGATACTTTAACATCTTTTTCAATCGCAATTGGTTGTTTACCTATCCTGCTCATTTATTTTTTGTTTATTCTTTTCGTTGTTAATATAAATTTATTACCATATTTCACAAATAACTTCACCACCCATTTTAAGATTTCTAGCTTGCTTTTCAGTCATTAATCCTTTTGATGTAGATACAATCGCAGTACCTAATCCGTTTCTCACTCTTGGCAGATCTTCATACTTTACATATCGCCTAATACCAGGTCTGCTAATACGTCTGAGTCCCTCAATTACACTTACTCCATCATTATATTTTAATCTGATCGATATAAATTTTTTATTTTCCGATTCTATTAACTTGTAATCATTTATGAAACTACATTTTTTTAAGATTTCTGAAATAGAAACTTTATATTTTGAAGAAGGAACATCGACTGTCTTCTTTTCAGCTTTTATCGCATTTCTTATTCTTGTTAAGTAATCGGCTATTGGATCTGACATTGACATACTTTAATATATCTCCTGATTAAAAATTTTTACCAACTTGATTTTACTATTCCCGGTATTTTTCCTTGCAGAGCAAGCTCTCGAAAAACTAATCTTGAAACACCAAACTTTCTATAATAACTTCTCGCTCTCCCAGTAACGTTACACCTGCTGTGAAGTCTCGTAGGACTGCTGTCCCTTGGAAGCTTAGCAAGAGCTTCATAATCACCTTTTTCTTTTAACTCTTTTCTTTTCTGAGAGTATTTCTTTACTAACATCTCTCTTCTTTTCTGTCGTGCTATTAAAGATTTTCTTGCCATTTATACACTTTTTAATTTAATTGCTTTGTTGTAAAAGGAAGACCAAAGTTTCTTAACAACTCAAAAGATTCTTCATCCGATTTTGCTGTGGTAACAAATGTAATATCCATTCCACTTATTTTGTTTACATTATCCACATTGATTTCAGGAAATATTATTTGCTCTTTAATACCTATTGTATAATTTCCACGCCCATCAAAACTTTTGTCAGATAATCCTCTGAAGTCTCTTATCCTTGGTATCGTCACATTTATTAATCTATCTAAAAATTCATACATCCTTGCATTCCTTAATGTTACCCTCACTCCTATATTCATCCCTTCTCTCAATTTAAAATTCGAAACCGATTTCTTAGCTTTTACAACTGTAGGTCTTTGACCAGTTATTGCCATAATCTCATTTACAGTAACATCTATTAACTTTGGATCTGCAACTGCGGCTCCTACTCCAACATTAATACAGATTTTTTCTAATTTTGGAGCCTGCATTTTATTTTTATAATTAAACTTTTTTATCAAATCAGGTATGATTTTGCTTCTGTAGAATTCCAATAATCTAATAGGGATTCTTTCTTCAACAAAATCTTTTTCCTTTACCTGTTTCTTTTTATCAGTTTTCTTCGGCTTTTCCTGAACTGCGTTTTCTTTTTTTCTTTTTTGCTTTGATTGAGCCATATTTAACTAATTAATATTTCTCCAGACTTTTTACTTAAACGCATCCTTTTCTTTTTTCCCGTTGTTTCATCAGTAATAACTTCCATTCCTATTCTTGTCGGTTCATTTGTTTTGGGACACATTAACTGAACATTTGATACATTAATAGAAGCTTCTCTTTTAATAATCCCGCCCTGGGGATTTTTTTGATTAGGTTTCGTATGTCTACTAATAAGATTTACTCCTTCAACAATAACTCTTCCATTTTTTCTATCAATAAAAAGTATTTTACCTACCGTTCCCTTTGCATTACCACTTATAATCTTAACTGTATCGCTTTTCTTAAGTCTACTTTTCACTAATTTATTTTTACTTTTTTTCATTTTCATATTTATATTACCTCTGGTGCTAATGAAATTATTTTCATGAAATGCTTCTCCCTTAATTCTCTTGATACCGGTCCAAAAATTCTTGTTCCTTTCGGTTCATTTTGATTGTTTATTAATACCGCAGCATTTTCATCAAATTTAATATAGCTACCATCTTTTCTACGAGTCTCTTTAACGGTTCTTACTATAACTGCTCTCGAAACTTCACCTTTTTTAACTGTCCCTCCGGGTATAGCTGATTTTACAGTTACTACTATTATATCACCAACACCTGCATATCTTCTATCAGAGCCTCCGAGTACTCTTATGCATTTTATCGATTTAGCCCCGGAATTATCTGCTACCGTTAAACTTGTTTCTTCCTGTATCATTTTATGTTAAAATATTCTATTACCTGATTATTATTCTTTTATTATTTTGCTTTTTCTATTACTTCTACTAATCTCCACCTTTTATTCTTACTATAGGGTTTTGTTTCCATAATCTTAACAGTATCTCCTATATTACATTCATTTTTTTCGTCATGAGCCATAAATTTAGTGGTTTTATTATAATACTTTTTATACATCGGATGTTTAACCCTCTTTTCAACAACAACAGTAATAGATTTCTGCATTTTATTGCTTGTAACCTTACCAACTCTTTCTTTCCTCTTAGCTCTTTTTACATCAGCTATTATCGTTTCACTTTGTTGTTCATTATTTTGGGAATTCATTACTTCTTCGTTCATCAATATATTTATCTAAGATTTTTTTTCTTTGTTTAAATTTGTATTTAAGTTTAACTCACGTTCTTTTAACACAGTCAATATCTTCGCAATATCTTTTTTTGTATTCGACATCGATTTATAATTTTCTAATTGTCCAGATGCATGCTGAAACCTGAAATTTTCTAATGCTTCATAATTATCTTTCAGATTATTTTTCAGATCTTCCGTCGTTAACTCTCTTAATTGATATATCTTCATTTTAAATGTATAAAAATGTATTATGCAATCCTTTTAACAAATTTAGTTTTTATTGGGAGTTTATGAGTAGCTAATCTCAACGCTTCTTGGGCAACCGATAATGAAACTCCATCAACTTCAAACATTATTCTCCCAGGTTTAATAACTGCTACCCAATATTCAGGTGCACCTTTACCTTTACCCATTCTTGTCTCGGCTGGTTTCTTTGTAACAGGTTTATCCGGGAAAATTCTGATCCATACTTTTCCGTCTCTTTTCATATACCTCGTCAAAGCTATTCGAGCAGCTTCAATTTGTCTATCAGTTATCCAGGCAGCTTCCATTGCTTTTAAACCAAAAGAACCGAATGAAACCAGATAACCTCTTCCGGCTTTTCCTCTTCGATTTCCTTTTTGTGTCTTCCTGAACTTTACCCTTTTGGGCATTAACATGATAAATGTTCTCCGGTAATATTAATTAATAATTGTTCTTTTTTAATTTTTCACCCAGGCATATCCACACTTTCACTCCGATAGTTCCATATATGGTGTGTGCAGTTACCGAGGAATAATCTATATCAGCTCGTAATGTTTGTAACGGAATCCTTCCCTCTTTATATTGTTCACTCCTTGCTATTTCGACACCACCTAATCTACCGCCACACATAACTTTTATTCCTTTTGCTCCCATTCTCATAGAAGATGTAATTGCTGATTTCATTGCTCTTCTGAATGAAACTCTGCCTGTTAATTGATTAGCAATGTTATCAGCAACAAGCTGTGCACTTAATTCTGGTTTTTTTATTTCATGCACATTAATTTTTATATCTTTGTTTGTTATCTTCTTGATTTCGTTCTCTAACTGAGTAATTTCTTTTCCACTTTTTCCAATTACAAAACCCGGTCTTGATGTATATATTGTAAGAGTGATTTTTTTAAGAGTTCTTTCAATCGCTATCTTAGCAACTCCAGCTTTCTCCAATCTTTTTTTCATATAACCTCTGATTAGAGCATCTTCTTCCAACTTTTGGGCAAAGCTCTTCTCGTCGTACCAATTTGAATCCCAGGTATTTATAACTCCTAATCTAAATCCTATAGGGTGTGTCTTTTGTCCCAATAATTCTCCTTATATCAAAAATAATTATTAAAATTTATTCCTCTTCAATATTTTCTACAACCAATGTTAAATGCGATGATCTCTTCCTGATTCTGAACGCTCTTCCCTGTGGGGCTGGGAGTATTCTTTTCAAAACCGGTCCTCCGTTCACATAAGCTTCTTTTATTATGACCTCTTCCTGGTTTATTCTTCCTGTATCTAATTTGTTCATAAGATTCGAATAAGCTGACAACAAAGTTTTTTCAATAACTTTCGAAGAATGTTTTTTCGAATACTTTAAAATTGACAATGCTTCATCAACTCGTTTATTTCTAATTAAGTCTACAGTCAATCTCATTTTTCGAGGAGATGAGCCAACATATCTTTTTATCGCTCTTGCTTCCATTTATTTCACTCCTCCCGCTCTTTCTTCTTTTCTCTGTCCTGAGTGAGCTCTGAAAGTTCTTGTATGAGAAAACTCACCTAATTTATGTCCAACCATATTTTCTGACACATAAACCGGTATAAATTTATTACCGTTATGAACTGCGAATGTATGACCAATAAAATCAGGAATAATTGTACATGCTCTCGACCATGTTTTTATAACACGCTTTTGCTTTTGATCATTCAGTTTCTCAACTTTTCCTAACAACTTAAAATCTATGTGCGGACCTTTCTTTAATGACCTTGACATTTACTTCTTCCTCTTTTTTACAATAAATTTATCTGAAACATTTTTCTTTTTCCTTGTCTTGTATCCTTTTGCTGGTAATCCCCATGGACTTACAGGGTGTCCACCGCCGGATGCTTTACCTTCGCCTCCACCCATCGGGTGGTCAACAGGATTCATTGCAACACCTCTTACATGAGGTCTTCTTCCTAGCCATCTTGACCTTCCTGCTTTTCCGATACTAATATTTTCATGTTCAATGTTTCCTACAACACCTAAGGTTGCTTTGCACTCGCTCTTAATCATTCTCACTTCACCTGATGGTAATTTTATCTGACAATATCCTTTATCTTTTGCAACTATCTGAGCTGAAGCTCCAGCACTTCTTACTAATTGCCCGCCCTTACCAGGTTTTAATTCTACGTTATGAATAAATGTACCAACAGGAATAGAAGATATTTGCATTGTGTTTCCTGTTTTAATCTCTGCATCGTTTGATGAATGTAAAACCTCACCAACCTTCAAACCCTCAGGAGCAACAATATAACTTTTCTCTCCGTCTTCATATTGGACTAAAGCTATTCTGGCGGTCCTGTTAGGATCATATTCGATCGCAATAACTTTAGCTTCTTTCGAATTGCTTCTTACAAAATCTACAATTCTATATCTTCTTTTGTGACCACCACCGCGATGCCTCGATGTCACTCTTCCATGGTTGTTTCTACCGCCTGATTTCTTTAAAGGCGAAAGAAGAGACTTCTCCGGTTTAGATTTTGTAATCTCTTCAAAAGAAGAAACTGAATAAAATCTTGTCGCAGGTGTTTTAGGTTTTAATTTCCTTAATGCCATTAGTAATAACTTTCAGAATATTGCTATAAATTCAAATTTAACAAACAGCAAAATAGCATTTTATAAAAATAAAGTCAATATAAGAAGAATTATAAGGGGGTATTCTTTCGTTACAAATTTTGATAACGCTTTATTTAATTTATAATCTTTCGACCGCATTTATTTTTAACTTTCAACTCTCGTTTCGATGCACGGTCGTTGGAAGGAATAAAACAATTACTTGCAAAACCTGTTACTATGCCGGAGCCCGCCCCGGCGAATCTCCGACATAGTAACAAGAAAAAATTTATTTAATCAACACCATCTTCTTTGTCTCTACAAAATCCCCAGCTTCTAATCTATAAAAATACACCCCACTCGTATAACCACTACCATTCCAATCAACTTCATAAGTGCCGGGTGCGAGTTTCTCATTCACAAGAGTTGCTACTTCACGACCGAGAATATCGAACACCTTCATTGTTACGAAAGCATTTTTCGGTATATCGAACTTTATGTTTGTTTTTGGATTAAAAGGATTGGGATAGTTTTGTGATAGTGAAAGATGTTTTGGTACTTCGTTTGAAATTTGGTTAATACCTATGATCTCGCTTAGAGGTCTTTTGTAAACACCATTACCTGTTCCTGCATAAATGTAATTATTTATAATACACAAAGACATAATATAAGCACTGCCTAATCCCTCGCTTCTATGTGTCCAGCTTGTTCCATTATCATTGGATATTTCAAAGCCATAACCTTCAGTTCCTGCGAAAACATTATTACCGCTTACAGCAATTGCTACAACTGTTCCATTATCCAAAGGAGTTTGGTTCCAGTGAATTCCGAAATCTGTAGATAAATATATACCATGATAATAAGGACCCGCATAGATATAATTTCCGCTTGCTGCCACGGAGTATGTACCAATATTCAGATCACCAATAAGAGTCCAGCTATTTCCGTTATTTACTGAAAGAAATACACCCCAGCCTCCGACACCGGCTGCTGCTAAAATATCATTTCCGCTGATAAAAAGAGAATTAACAGTAATATTGGTCATGGAGGTTTGTGACCAGCTTGAACCGTTATTTGTAGATATATACACACCTGTATGATCAGTACCTGCGAAAACATTATTTCCGCCTACTGCTAATGTCCATACATCTTCAGTAATCAAATTAGATTGAGTCCAGCTTGCGCCGTTATTTGTAGAGAAATAAATACCATTATTCATTGTTCCGGCAATAACATTATCCCCAATTATTGCTAAAGCCCTTATGTCACGATTATTTAAGGAAGTTTGAGTCCAGTTTGCACCATTATTTGTTGATAAATATACACCATTGCTGTAAGTTCCTGCAAAAATTTTAGTCCCGCTATATGCTAATGATTGCACATCTTTATTCCCCATTCCGCTGGAGAACTGCACCCATTGAGCACTTACTGAACTTACAAAACTTGCAAAAGCTAAAATTGCGAATGTGTAAATTAATTTTTTCATTTTTGTATTGTTTAATGTTTTTCCATTGCCCTTTGTAACGAGTAATGAGAATAAATTATTTCGTTAATAGCATCTTTCTTGATTCGCTAAAACTATCTGTCGTTAATCTATAAAAATACACACCACTCGCATAACCACTCCCATTCCAATCAACTTCATAAGTGCCGGGTGTGAGTTTTTCATTAACAAGAGTTGCCACTTCACGACCGAGTGCATCGAATACAACGAGCTTAACAGAACGGCTCTTAGGTAAATCGAAACGAATGTTTGTCGTCGGATTAAACGGGTTTGGATAGTTCTGATATAGTGAAAATCTTTCGGGAATCTCACTGCTTATCTGATTTATAAAAGATACACCGCCATTCGTAGTTCTGAGGATTGTACCTACATTACCTACAGCCGTTCCGTTATTTGCATCAGTAAAGAAAACACCATTCAAAGCGCTTGTGGCTCCATTTTGTGTAAACCAGCTTACTCCGCCGTTTGTGGTTCTGATGATTGTGTAATAACCAACAGTCGTCCCGTTATTTGCATCCGTAAAGGAAAGACTAGTACACCCGCCTGGTGTTCCGTTATATTGTAAGGTCCAGCTTGCTCCGCCGTTTGTGGTTCTGAAAATTTCGCCTAAAATACTAGCAGCTGTCCCGGTATTTGCGTCTGAAAAGGAAACAGCAGACAAATGCATATATGTTCCGCATGTTTGTGTAAACCAGCTTGCTCCGCCGTTTATGGTTCTGAGGATTGTGCCCCAACTACCAACAGCTGTCCCGGTGTTTGCATTGGCAAAGCAGACACCGCTCAACCAACCTTGCATTACGCCAAATTGTGAAGTCCAGTTTGTTCCGCCGTTTGTGGTTCTGAAGATTATAATATAGGGCATTTTGTATTCATGAATCCCAACAGCCGTTCCGTTATTTGCATCAGTAAAGCAAACACCATAAAAACTGCCTACTGTTCCGCTTGTTTGTGAAATCCAGTTTGTTCCTCCGTTTGTGGTTCTGAGGATTGTGCCGAACTGACCAACCGCCGTCCCGGTATTTTCATCGGTAAAGGAGACACTATACAAAATGATTGTTGTTCCGCTTGTTTGTGAGATCCAGTTTGTTCCCCCGTTTGTTGTTCTGAGAATTATACCTCCATCACCAACAACCGTTCCATTATTTAAATCGGTAAATGAAACTCCTTTCAAATTGATTGTTGTTCCGCTTGTCTGAGGATACCACTGGGAATAAACATCCGTAAAAGTTAGAAATAAAACTGCTAATTGAATCAGTAATATTATTTTTTTCATTTCGAATATTTTTAAATATACTTTAAAAAAGACTGCTTGTCCCAATGAAAATCATCAGGACAAGCGAATAGTTTTAGCTTATTTCACCAGCAGCATCTTCTTCGTCTCAACATAATCACCAGTCATCAGCTTATAAAAATACACACCGCTCGAATAATTACTCCCATCCCAATCAACTTCATAAGTGCCGGTCTGTAACTTCTCATTCACAAGTGTTGCTACTTCACGACCGAGTGCATCGAATACTACAAGCTTAACAGAACCGCTCTTTGGCAAATCAAAACGAATGTTTGTAGCTGGATTAAACGGGTTCGGATAGTTTTGCGATAGTGAATATGACGAAGGTATTTCCGAAGAAATATTTTTTACCCAAACTCCGCCATTTGTAGTATGACAAATTATTCCTTCTCTCCCGGAGAGTCCGCCATTCAAAGCATCATAGAAATGAATACCGTTAATTCCACTATTGCTAAAAGTTCCAATAGGAGGCGTTTGCCAGGTCCAGGAAACTCCGCCATTATTCGTGTATAAAACAGAGGAAACATTTGTGATTTCATTTTTAGTGCCTATCCAACCAGTATTCGCATTCAAAAAGTATCCCGCATGAGTTTGGTATGACGAAGTTTGGCCTGTATTTGTGACATAATTCCAATTTGTACCGCCATTCGTTGTTTTAAGTACTACTCCACTATGACCGGCAATCCATCCGTTATTAACGTCTGAAAAATTAATTATAGACAAGTATACTTGATTATTGGTACCCCACGGTGCTGTCCAGGATAAACCTCCGTTTGTTGTTTTCCTAATCGTGTCGGAAGTTGTTCCTGAGCTCCCGGGAACAACAGGCATTAGCCATCCCGTATTACTATTTATAAAAAATGGAATTCCTACCACAGGGGGAATAGTAATTGCACTCCAATTAATTCCACCGTTCGTTGAACGGAAAAATCCAAATACAGTAAAAGTAGAATTGGCTAGCGACATCCAACCGGTATTTGCATCCACAAATTGTACATAAAAACCAAAATCATAACTTGGAATAATTAATTTAGTCCAATTTATTCCGCCGTTAATAGTTTTAAAAAGAGCAGCACCATTCGCGTTACCAATTGAACCAATTGAACGAATAACCCACCCCGTTGAAGAATTAATAAAGCACATACTTACATCAGGATCGGAGAGGGCAAAATATTCAAGAAAAGGATCAAGTCTAACCGGTAACCAGCTATTGCCGCTATTTGTTGTATGAAGCAATTTGCCGTTTGTTGCTGATATCCATCCCTCAGTAGCACTTACAAATTGTATTTTCCCTAAATTTGTATCAGCAAATGGGCTATACTGTGAAATCCAACTTGTTTGAGCCGAAATGTTTAAAGCAAACATCATAAATACTAAAGTGTAAATTAATTTTTTCATTTTGTTTCTCTTTAATTTAAAATTAAAAAAAAGATCAAACACACGTCCGCCCAGGCGGATTAAAACTTCGGAAGTTTGAATATCTCACACCGCCACCAATGCTACATCCTGCGTTATCTCTCCGCCTTCATGCACATCGATTGGAAATGTTTGAGTTGTAAATCCATCAAGTGAAAACTCAAGCGTTACGGCACCAAAAAATCCTGTGCCCAGACTATATGTTCCATCTGCGATGGTTAACACTGATTCACCAGATTCTGTTACTTCAACATTCACGGCCTCTAACGCTGCACCACCTGATGCATTTGTTACAGTTCCCGTAATTGTTGCTTTCGATTTGCTTGAATAAACCACTCCATACAATCTGCAGTTAGCACGCTTCGACGGAAAATCTTCTTTTCTATATGTGAACTCTACTTCATCCCAGATGTCGGTAACTAATTCTTTTGCTTCGGGAATCAAAGCCGCTACATCTTCCTGCTCCTTATCGAATGATTCAACTGAGGCTGATTGTGTTCCATGCGTAGTATTGAATTCTAAAAGTGCTGCAGCAACTTGTGCTGCAGTTGGATTCGTCATTGCCGGATAACTGTTTGCAATCAACGCCGCTTCACCGTTCTTAATGTTTTCGCCCCATGTAAAAATATCGCTTTCCTTTCCAAGCTTTGGCAGCTCTGTTTGATTTCCATCCATGCCATAATAGCCCTTTACCAAATTCGGATAATCACCGCGCTCGATTGCAAAAAATAGTACTTGAATGTAATGCGAAATACATAATCTCGCAAAAATCATTTTTTCATCTTCAATTAATGATGCACCAAGCTGAGTACCTTTTGCAGCATCCATTTCAACAACCTGTGTATTAAAGCCCGGGTAAAATGCCCTCTGCAATACATCACATTTGCCATTTGGGTAAAAAAATTCCATCTTCCAAATGTGAAAACTTCGGGTGCGCGTGTTGAAACTTTCATGCTATTCCAAAATTAGCTGAAAATTAAATTTTACCTTTTTTATGTTATTTTCTAAATACGCTCAGGAAATGATAAACAGATAGTTATACAAATACGTTGATTACCAACTCTTCTTTGCAGAAATAAATCTCTAAGAATTTTATGTTTATTTCCAAATTAACTCTTGTATGTAATATACGAAAATTCTTTAAAAATACAAAATCAATACTATGCGCCTTCGCGACTTTGCGGTGAAAATTTGTTTTTTAAGTTTTTAGAGGTTCCAATAAGTTTATAATACAGCCCAATTATTTTATATCGTTATTTGGGAGAGAATCAAATCATGCTTCGAACATTCTATTAATAAGATCCAAAACCTTAATGTTGTCAGCCTCAGCATTGAAGTTCATAATCAATCTATGTCTCAAAACGGGTTGTGATACTTTTTTAACATCTTCAATTTCTGGAGAAAATCTGCCATCGAGTATGCAACTTGTTTTAGCTCCTAAGATTAAATATTGAGACGCCCGGGGTCCTGCACCCCAGCTTATATAATCTTTTATGAATTTAGGAGCGTTTCCGTTTGCAGGTCTTGTCATCGAAACTTTAGTAACTGCATATTCAATAACCTCATCCGCAACCGGAACTTTCCTGACTAAATCCTGAAATTTCATAATCTCGTCTTTCGATAATTTTATGTCGATCTTTGGAGAATACATACTTGTCGTCTTCTTGATTACTTCTATCTCCTCATCATACTTAGGATAATCTAACCACAGGTTGAACATGAACCTATCAAGTTGTGCTTCTGGCAGTGGATAGGTTCCTTCCTGTTCGATTGGGTTTTGTGTTGCTAAGACAAAAAAAGGTTCATCGAGTAAATACGGTATACCCGCTGCAGTTACCTTATGCTCCTGCATAGCTTCGAGAAGTGCAGATTGAGTTTTTGGAGGTGTACGGTTTATTTCGTCAGCAAGAATCAGGTTTGCAAAAATCGGACCTTTTATAAATTTAAATGCCCTGCCGCCGTCGTGACTGCTTTCAAAAATTTCCGTCCCGGTAATATCGGATGGCATAAGATCAGGAGTGAATTGTATCCTGCTGAATTTCAAATCTAAAACCTCTGAAAGAGTCTTAACAATTAAAGTTTTTGCAAGACCGGGGACTCCAATTAAAAGACAATGACCTCTTGCTAAGATTGAAATAATTATTTGTTCTATAATTTCATGCTGCCCAACAATTACTTTTGCAATCTCGTTTTTTAATTCCTCATATTTCTTGTTTAATTCTTTAACAAGTGTTACATCTGAGGTTTCTTTGACCTGGTAATTTGACATAAACTAATTTTATAATTCTTATTCAGATTATTATCACTCTACTTTTTTTATTACTTCGACACTTCCTAATTGTTTCAAACTATCTTTTATTTCCTTTGTATTACCTGCAATCGATACGATCAACTTATCCGGGTGTAAATATTTATCTGCTGCTGAATGTATGTCTTCTACGCTTAAAGCATTTACTTTTGACACATACTTATCATAATAATCACTTTCGATATCATACAATTTTAAATTAATAACTCTCGAAGCAATAGCATTCGGTGTTTCGAGTCTTAGAGGAAAATTTCCGGAGATATAACTTTTTACATCAGACAATTCATCCTCTAAGACTTTTTCCTGTTTTATTTTTTTCAATTCTTTGATAATTTCAATTACAGCATTTAAAGTATTCTCATTTTTAACATCTGTTTCAACTGAAAAATCCCCGTTTAACTTTCTCCAATTAAAAATTGACCTTGCACCATACGTATAACCATGAACTTCCCTAAGATTTTTGTTAATCCTGGAGGTAAAATGTCCACCAAGTAATGTATTCATGACTAAAACTGATATAAAATCAGGATTGCTTCTGCTTATTCCTAAATGACCTAAATGAATATCTGATTGAACTGCTCCTTTTTTTTCAATAACATGAACCGTCGTTTCATCGTCCATTGCAACATGAGACATATTCAATTCTTCGATCTTTTTAGGTTTCCAATCACTAAAATTATTTTGAACAAATTCTTCAGCTTCTTTAATTTCTATATCACCGACGAAAGCTATAATTAAATTATTCGGTACGTAATGCGTTTTATGAAAATTTCTGAAATCATCCCTCTTTAAATTATTAATTGAACTCTCTATACCTTCCACAGGATTTGAGTAAGGAGTATCTTTGTATACTTTTTTATTAAAAGTTTTGCCTGCTAGGTAATCGCCTTCATCTAAATATGAAAGAAGTGAATTTATTCTTTGCTTTTTTTCTCTTTGAATTTCTTCTTCAGCAAAAATAGAATTAAGAACCACATCACTCGTTATATGAAAAATTCTATCAAAATGTTTTTTTAGAGAATATGAAGAAATATAGCTTGCATCATAATCACATCCCGATGTCAAAACAGCACCGTGGTAATCTACTTCCTCTGCTATCTCAGAAGCATTCATTGAAGATGTTCCTTTTGTCAACAATTCTGCAGTCAGTGATGCTAAACCAGATTTGTCATTACCAGAAAATGAATCATAACTGGAACCACTTTTAAATACTAACCTGCAAGTTACAAGCGGTACACGTTTGTCCTGAACGACAAGAACTGTAATACCATTCTTTGTAACAGACTCGTGATACTTTGGAAACTTTACATCTTTTGGTTTCCCTATTTTTGGCGGTTTTGTACGATCCAATTTTTGCGTAATGTCTTCACTCTTTGCCATTAATTCCAATTTTCATTTATAGGAAAATAATTCAAGTTCACTCTTTGATTTTTATTAAGATGCATATTGGCTGCGTTGACTATATCTTCTTTTGTTATGTTCAAATAATTTAGAATTTCATTGTTAATTTTTTCACAATCATCGTAGAAAGTTTTGATGTGTGAAAATCTCTCTGCAAGCGATATTATCGAAAGCTTTCTTGTATTAAATCCTGCTTCGATTTTATTTTTAATTTTCTGGACCTCATAATCGTGAATGTTACCGGATTTTATTTCTTCTATAATATTATCAATTTCTATCTCTATTTCAAAAATGCTTCTGCCTTCTAATGCTATAGAACTTATGCTGAACAAACTGACTTTTTCCATATCATATAAATATGATTCAATATCATTAACGAGTTCTTTTCTATAGACAAGCTCTTTATAAAACCGGGAGCTATCACCATTCGATAATATACCGTTGAGAATTTGTATTGCATAGTATGCTTTTGAACCCGGCATAGGAAGTTTGTAAAATAAAAACTTACCCGTTAAATGTATGTTATCAAAAATATCATCAGTAATTTCTTCTTCTATATCATCATCAAAATATTCTTTACTAAAAATCTCCTCCCCTCTATTAATATCATCATAATATTTTCTGACCAACTTTTCCGTTTCGTAATAATCTATATCACCTACTATAGAAAGAACTGCATTGTTGGGAATATAATATTTTTTGAAGAATGCAAATACATCTTCGAGTCTCATATTTTTTATATGCTCCATGTCTCCGATTATTGGCGATTTATAACCACTCTTGCTGAACAACCTCCTTGAGCTTTCAACTTCCAGCGAACCATACGGAGTGTTATCATACACCTGCAGCTTCTCTTCAAATATAACATCTTTTTGTTTTACAAAACTTTTTTCAGTTAAGCTAATATCAAAAAACCTGTTTGAATCCAACCATAATGCTGTTTCTAACTTATTAGAAGGAATTACTATGTAATAGCTTGTAGAGTCCCATGTCGTATACGCATTGGACTCACCGCCGTTTCTATTTAATATTTCATCGAACTCACCACTCTTTAAGAATTTCGAACCCTCAAACATTAAATGTTCTATAAAATGAGCTAAGCCTGTTTTATCTTCTTCCTCATCTTTAGAACCTACTTTGAAAGTTGTGTTAAGAGCAACCATTGGTATCTCTGATACTCTCGACATTATTACTTTTAATCCATTTGATAGTTCAATTTCTTTAAAGTCAATTCTTGGTATAACATCGCTCATATTTGAATGGCTAAAGCCTTTGAAATGCATTTTAGTTTAATTCTTTTTTGGTAAATAAGTAATTACAATCTTCTCTTTATTTATAATATATTTTTTAACTGAATCGATCATATCTTCTATGCTAACACTTAAAAATCTTTCTAATTTTTTGTTCACAAAGTCCTTTTCTTTGAAGTACATCCAGTTAATTAAGGCTTCAAAATTTATGCTCTGGTTTGTTAAATATTTAATATTATGTTCTAACTCAATCGCATTTCTTACTTTTTTAAATTCCCTTATATTTATCCCTGCTGAAGAGTTAAAATGATTAATCTCTTCATAGATTTCATTCTCTACCTCTTTAAGGTCTGTTCCCGGAAAAGCTACCGCATCAATAATAAAAACACCGGCATCCTCAAGCTGATATTTTAAAGCATTAACTGATTTAACCAGTTTCTTTTCATACACTAATTTTTTATGAAGTCTGCTGCTTTCGTTATTTGCAATAATATTGGAAAAATAATCCAGTGTAAATTCTTCTTCCGAGCCAGCTTTCGGAATTATATAGCAAATATAGATTGCAGGAAGACTTATGTTGTCATAAAAAGTCAACCGTTTATCTTTTAATAAAGTGTTAATAACATTTTCGGTCCTTTGAATGTTATTACCTTTTGTGATATTACCAAAATATTTTGATATGAGGTCTTTTGTAATCCCATAATCAATATCACCAGATATCAATAAAACGGAATTCCCTGGAGAATAATATTCACTATGAAAACTCACTGCTTCTTCAGTTGTAAAAGATTCTATGTCTTTTTCATTCCCGATAATTCCCCACTCATATTTTGTACCGTTAAAAACTTCTTTGAAAATATTTAAAAATACTGTACCATAAGGTGCATTATCCACTCGCGAATGCTTTTCTTCTATAACGACTTTTTTTTGGTTTTCAAGATTTTCATTCGAGAGATCAAGAGATATCATCCTGTCAGACTCCAACCATAATCCAGTCTCTAAATGATTCGTCGGAAGTGAATCAAAATAAAAAGTGAAATCTTGCATCGTTCCTGCATTACAAAACCCTCCTGCATTTTGAATTACAGCGAAATGTTCATTTTTTTTAATGTTCTTTGACCCCTGAAACATCAAATGCTCAAAAAGATGTGCTATCCCTTTTTTCTTCTCCGGTTCATCCTTTGAACCAATCTTGTAACCTACTAAAATATTAATTGAAGGTTTGCTGTTATCTTTATGGAGAATACAATGAAGGTTATTCTGCAAATCAAATTCTTCAAATTCTAAATTTCTTATGAATGGAGTATTGCCTCTGCTCACTTTACACTTTTCCTTAAAATGAATTCGGGGTTAAAAATTTATTAATTAAAATTGTTTTGACTCTTCAAACAAAGGTTACAAAGTAAATTTTTTGTATTTAAAATACAGTGAATAAATTTTTTTAGTCTGTTAAAAAAGTAAACTAAAATAAAGAACTGAATATCATTTCACGTCTATCCAAAATATTCTTTTATAGAATAAATACCACTGGAATTAATATACATTCATCTCGTCACATATTGATGGATTTCCAAGAATCAATTAAGATTTACTCATCTCCATTTTATTCCCCCTTCTCTTCGTAAGAGAAGGGGGTTAGGGGGTTGAGTTCAACAAAAGTCAATGAATTTATTTTAAAAAGATTAAATTTTATTCTCGCAAGTTTCCCTTTACATATTACGTCAAATAAATAAATATACTTCTTTCCAGAAAGAAATTTATATTAAATGATAATTTAATTTTGGCTATCGAACTTTTAATAATTAATAACGTACTGATTTATATAAATCTGCTCTTTTCGTAACAGAACTAATTATTACTTTCAATTGTTAAAATTAAAGAACAAAAAAATTTTATTAGAAGATACTTCTACAGAATTCATTTTTACTTGAATTTATCTTTAAATTTGAATTACTTAAACAAATGTAAATTGTAAAAACATGCTTAAGTTAAAAAATTATTCGGCACTTGCTTTCCTCTTTTTCTTCATAGGGTTTTCGTTAACCTTTAACAACACTTTTGCTCAGTTTGGGAAGAACAAAGTCCAGTATAAAGTATTCGACTGGAAATACATTCAAACGAAGCATTTTGATATATACTTCACTCAGGGAGGAAAAGACCTCGCAGAATTTACTGCAATAGCTGCTGAAAGTTCGCTCGTATCTTTATCTAATAATCTCGATTATCATATTTCAAACAGGATACCGATCATTGTATTTAACTCTCATAATGAATTTCAACAGAATAACGTAGTAGATGAATATCTTCCCGAAGGTGTGGGCGGAGTTACCGAGTTATTTAAAAATAGAATCGTTATACCATTCGAAGGGAAATACGAACCGTTCCGGCATGTTATTCACCATGAACTCTTGCATGCATTTATGAACGACATGTTTTATGGGGGTAATCTCCAGAACATTGTCTCAAAAAATATCACACTCATATTTCCACAATGGTTTACCGAAGGTATGGCTGAAGTCCAGAGCTTGTATGGACTCGATAAAGCAACTGATATGTTTATGAGAGATGCTGTGATAAGTGAATACCTGCCTCCGCTTGAATACATTGGCGGTTATCTTTCTTATAGAGCCGGACAGAGTTTCTTTGCATTCCTCGCCGATTATTACGGTGAAGATAAAATTGGCGAATTGATGAACAACATAAAAGGATTGGGTGATGTCGATGCAGCTTTTAAAGAAACTTACAAGCTCGATATTGAGAAATTATCAGAGAAGTGGCATAAAGAACTTAAGAAAATGTACTGGCCTGAAATTGTAACCAGGGAAGATATTACAGATTTCGCAAAAAAGCTAACCGACCATACTGAAGACGGGGGCTTCTATAATGTTTCTCCCGTAATTTCTCCCAAAGGTGATATCTTTGCATTCATTTCAAACAGAGATGATTTATTCGATGTCTTTATCGCAGATGCCAACACTGGCAAAATAATTGATAAAGTAATTGAGGGAAACACCTCGAGCAATTTTGAAGAGCTGCAAGTTTTGACACCTGGCTTATCTTGGTCTCCTGACGGAAGGAAACTTGCTATCAGCGTAAAAGCCGGCGATAAAGATGCAATATTTATTATTAACGTTAGGTCTGGTGATAAAAGACAGCTTCCTGTTGAGTTAAATTCAATTTCAACTGTTAACTGGTCTCCAACAAATAATAAACTCGCATTCGTTGGTACTAACACAAAACAATCGGATATTTATACTTATGACATCAGCCTTGGTATCCTCGAAAATTTAACTAACGATATTTTTTCAGACCTGGTCCCAAAATGGTCACCAGATGGGAAGAGCATTTACTTTTCTTCTGACAGGGGAAATTATACAGACCGTAATATGATTCCCGCTGATTTCAAAATGTACAATTATGATTATTCCGGGAATGATATTTACCAGGTTGATGTGTCTACAAAAGAAATAAACAGGATAACTGCTATTGAAGACTCGAAACAAAACTATGTTCAGTTCAGCCCGGACGGAAAAAAGATGCTTTACATATCGGATGTGAATGGTATTAGTAACATATATGTTCGTGAAACAGATTCCAATGGTATAGTACAAAACAGACCAATTACAAATTCACTAAATCCAATTGATCAAATATCCCTATCTAAAGACGGAAAGAAATTATTATTTGTCTCTTTAAACGAGGGCGGATACGATATTTTTTCAATGGTAAATCCTCTCGAAAGAAACCTTGATCTTGCTGTACTCGAACCAACTGAATTTGTCAAAAAAAGATTCGAACTTGAAAGTAAATTCGGCAAGATTAATATCACGAACAAAGATGTTGAAATCACAAACGATTCTCTATTATCGGATACCGATTCATTGATAATTAACGACTCATTGTCTTTTGTTGAAAAAGACACCATCGATGCTAAAGAGACTTCCGACACGCTTAACCTATACGGCAATGATATTGAAATAAGTTTTAACAAAGATAAAACGAATAATTTAAAAGATAAATTATCCACCGATTCTTTATATAACAGCAATGAGAATTTCAAGATTTCTGAAAACACAAACTCCGATGGTTCATTTAAGATCAAGAATTATAAAGTAAAATTTTCACCCGACCTCGTTTACGGTAATGCAAATTATTCCAGCTTTTATGGTGTGCAGGGAGTTGCACAGATTGCCCTGAGTGATATGCTTGGCAACCATCGAATTTATATTTTAACATCGATGGTTATCGATTTGAAGAACAGTGATTACGCCCTGGCTTATTATTACCTGCCTAAAAGGATCGACTACGGATTCGAAATCTTTCACACTGCAAGATTTCTTTATTATGATAAAGACTTTGGCTTGGGCGACCAGCTTTACAGGTATAGAACTTTCGGCGGAAATATTATTGCTTCTTATCCATTCTCAAAATTTAAAAGAGTAGATGCAGATTTTACTGTAATGCACGTATCACAGGAAAACCTCGATAACAATAATATCCCTATTCAAAGAAGTACTTTTATTGTTCCTTCCTTGAACCTTGTCCATGACAATACACTTTGGGGATATACAGCTCCGATAAAAGGCACAAGGTACAATCTAACAGGGATGGTTTCTCCTAAACTTGGTGAAGATGGAGTTGGATTTACAGCTTTGCTCGGTGACTTCAGAACATATTTCAAAATAGCCGATGATTACAGCTTCGCAATGAGGTTTGCCGGTGGAGCAAGTTTCGGTCCTAATCCTATTCGCTTTTATATCGGCGGAACAGAAAACTGGATTAACTGGGATTTCGAACACAACAATATCCCTATCAGCAATATCGAAGAGTTTGCCTTCTCTACACCGGGATTGCCTTTGAGAGGATTTAACTATGACAGGCTGTACGGTTCCAAGTATACACTCACGAATTTTGAATTGAGATTCCCTCTTTTGAAATATCTTATCTTCGGTGCTTTACCTCTCGGTTTTCAGAATATTCAGGGAATTGTATTCGTAGATGCTGGAACTGCGTGGAGCAATAACGATGCCCTTAAACTGTTCACACGGGAAAACGGCTACTTCGAGTCTAAAGACCTCCTGCTCGGTATGGGTCTTGGAACACGAATTGTTTTACTCAACATCCCGTTCAAATTCGATGTTGCATGGAACTATAACTTTCACAAGTTCTCGAAACCAAAATACTATATTTCACTCGGTCTCGACTTTTAATATATAAATAAAAATTTTAAATAACACTCGTCCCGAAGCCACGGTTTCGGGATTTTTTTTATACTTTTTTATAATTCTTGTTATCGGCATTCCTGCGTAAGCAGGAATCCAGTGTAAATAACGTGAGAAAAAAGGCTAAAAACAGGCTGGAAATGCGTCAAT
Source organism: Ignavibacteria bacterium (assembly GCA_016783945.1). Classification (GTDB taxonomy): domain Bacteria; phylum Bacteroidota; class Ignavibacteria; order Tepidaquicellales; family Tepidaquicellaceae; genus BS750m-G4. The sequence continues at coordinate 23,656 of JADHVP010000007.1, read as the reverse complement.
TGAGTCTGGCAGTGTGACAATTGAGTCTGGCAGTGTGACAATTGAGTCTGGCAGTGTGACAATTGAGTCTGGCGGTGTGACAATTGAGTCTGTCAGTGTGACAATTGAGACTGGCTGGGTGTCAATTAAGGCTGTCAGTGTGATTATTGAGTCTGTCAGTGTATCATTTGCGTCTGGCGGAGCATCATTTTCGTCTGGCAGGGTATCATTTGCGTCTGGCGATGTATCATTCTCGTCTGGCGACGTATCAAACGAGATTGGCGGTGGAACATTGCCATCTGGATTCGTTTCAAACCTCTCTGTATTCAAAAAGAATGTGTTTTCAGGCATTTCATAGGCAATATTGATAATCACATATATTTCGCTTGATATTATAGAAAAAAGTAAATAGATTTCAATCAGTGTCCGCACTAATCGGAACGATTTAAAAATTTAACCCAAAATAAATGACAGACAAACAAGAAAACAAAATCAGTATGTTTTTGTCTACGGAACAAGTATGCGTAGATAATACAGCAATCTGGACGACGGTACCGGCATTTGGTACAGCGTTCGGCGAGTTTCAAACAGGGATAGTTGGGATACAAAATTTACGTGTACAACAAGAAACAGACCTGAAAGGTAGTGCAGAAGATAAGGCAAATAAACAAACCGCACTGATAAGTTCAGCATTAGGCATTGCAAAACCGATAGTTGCTTATGCAAACGCAACGAATAACCCACAACTTAGACAAGAAGTTGATTATTCAGAAAGCGATTTGATAAGAAGCAGAGATACGGACGTAGAGACAATATGTACTTTAATACATGAGAGAGCAAACACGAATGCTGCAGCACTTTTGGCATCAGGTCACAAACCTGACATAACATAATTAGAAAGGGTATATCCCAAATTTAACCACACAATACCAATAAATTTTGAGGAAGAGATAGAATAAAAATAGATATTGGAACCTTTCTTAAACAAAATTGTTTAGTAATACGTAAGTTGTAATAGAATTGACTTGACAAGTATTATAAATTTTTAATATTTTTGCATATACATTTTAATATGACACCTTGCTTAATAATGCCATTTTATGAGCAAGCATTTTGAATCCAGGGAGCTTATAGCTCCCTGCATTGTTTTATTCATAAATTCTAATCTATCTATATGTTAAAAGTATTAATTTTTGTTGATTTTTGGAATTTACAGTTAAGTTGGAATAATTTCCATAAAGATAAAACAATTAAATTACTCTGGGGGGAAAAACTTACTTGTGCATTAATGAGTAAGTTGGGTGACGACTGCATATATCATGGTACTAACGTTTATGCTTCAGTTGACACAACTGACTCTGGTGCATTTAGAAGGTTTTTAGATAAAATCAGTATGGAGAAGGGTTATAGGGTTGTGACGAAAAGTAGAAAACCCGCAAAAGATATTCACTGTAAAAATTGCAATAAAGATATATTAGATTGCCCTCATTGTAGTCAAAGATTAAAGAGAAGTAACGAAAAAGGTATAGATACAACGATTGCAACTGAATTATTAAAACTCTCATTTGATAATATTTTTGATATAGCAATATTAGTTTCTGGAGATGCAGATTTCGTTCCCGCTGTCGAATATATACAAGGAAAAGGAAAACAAGTAATTCTTGCAGGTTGGAAAAATTCCTCATTTGAATTAAAGAAAACATGCTGGAGTTATTTTGATTTAGACGATTTAATGCCTCAACTTGTAACACACAATGAAATTACCTCAAAATAAATCCCTCCCGCTGTTGGTGTCTGTTTGTCTCAGATGAGATCCCAACCAGCGGTAAATCAAATGCAAGGCATAACACGCAAAGGTTTGTGCCGCGCGCGGGAAGTAGAAACGTGTTAGGATAGCACTGCTAATGTTACCAAAAAAATAAAATCCTTTTCTTCACTCTCCTCGTTTATATCACCGGGTTTTTCAGACATAAAAAAAATACCTCCATGAAATCTCACAGAGGTATTCTGTTTATATAATATACGTAAAATAATATACGGTACAGGTTACTTAATTTCCCACGAGGACGTACCCTTAAATAAATTATCCACACTTAAATCATCCGCATTCTTTTTTGCATTTGCAATCTGATCTTCTAACTCGCCTTCGTATGTAGCTCTTTCTATATCGAGGAATACACCGACCGGCATCGGCAGCGCCGGATTCTCGCTAAACTCACTCAATAAAAATGCAAGCTCCTTATTCTTTTCATCGTAAACCAGTAGATCGTCCACGCTGTATTTACCGTTAGATATATCTACAACAACAGCTTTCCATCCATCTAACTTTATTCCTTTGCTCATGTTCTTTCCAAATACGAGCGGTTTGTTATGTTCGATGTATAATACGTTATCTTCCTTAGTTTCTTTATCGGTATACAATGCAAACGCTCCGTCGTTAAATATATTGCAATTTTGCAGCACTTCGAGGAATGAAGTTCCTTTATGTAAATACGTGCGTTTAATCATCTCCATTAGATGTTTCGGGTCACGGTCTATCGATTTCGCTATGAACGTTCCTTCTGCTCCTAATGCTAACGATACAGGATTGACCGGGTATTCCACAGTTCCTAAAGGCGAAGACTTCGATATCTGTCCATGAAAAGAAGTAGGTGAATACTGACCTTTTGTTAATCCATAAATTTGATTATTAAACAAGATTATATTAATATCGATATTCCTTCTTAATGTATGCAGGAAATGATTCCCTCCAATACTCAGGCAATCACCATCACCCGTTGATACCCAAACCGACAACTCAGGATTAGCAACTTTAATACCGGATGCAATTGTATTAGCTCTTCCGTGAATCGTATGGTAACCATACGTATCCATATAATACGGAAACCGGCTCGAACATCCGATACCTGCAACAAACACAAGGTCTTCTTTCTTTATACCAAGATTCGGAAGTGTTCTTTGAACCTGTGCTAATACGGAATAATCTCCGCACCCTGAACACCATCTAACATCCTGGTCAGAAGCGAAATCTTTCGAAGTATATTCGGTTGTATTAACTTTTTCTAAAGTGTTATTGTTTTTTACTTCACTCATTATTATTAATCTTTAGTTTTTAATAACTCTTCAATTTTACTTTCTATCTCACTCGCTTTAAATGGCAAGCCTTTCACCTTACTAAACGGTATCGAATCTATCAGATACTCGATTGCTATCAATTTAGTTAACTGTCCAAGGTTCATTTCGGGTACGAGTATTTTCTTGAAATTCTTTAATACTTTACCGGTATTCTTTGGCATAGGATGTAAATATTTTAGATGCGCATGTGATACTTTTCTTCCTTTAGCCCTTTGGTTTTCAACAGCGGAAGCAATTGCACCGTATGTACTCCCCCATCCCAGTACAAGAAGCTTGCCGGAAGGATCACCGGTTACATCCAGATCAGGAATGTCATTAGCGATGTTCCTGACTTTTTTTGCTCGCAATTTGACCATGATATGATGATTTTCAGGATCATAACTTATATTACCTGTAATGTTCTGCTTTTCAAGTCCGCCTATTCTATGCTCAAGACCTTTTGTACCGGGTTTTACCCACGGTCTTGCTAAAAACTCATCTCTTGAATAAGGTTGAAATCCTTCAGGATCGGTTTTGAAAACTGCCGTTATATCGGGCAGCTCAGAAAGTTTCTTAACTTTCCAGGGTTCAGACCCCACACCAATATATCCATCGCTTAAAAGTATCACAGGAGTCATATATTTAATAGCTATCCTCGCACTTTCAAAAATCATATCAAAACAATCAACGGGAGTAGAAGCAGCTAAAACCGGCACCGGACATTCGCCGTTTCTTCCATAAATTGCCTGAAGCAAATCTGCTTGCTCCATCTTTGTTGGTAATCCTGTCGAAGGTCCCCCCCTCTGTACATTTATAATTACCAGAGGAAGTTCAGATATAACAGCTAATCCAATACCCTCAGTTTTTAAAGCCATACCTGGACCACTCGTAGAGGTTGCTCCGAGAGAACCCGCGAAAGATGCGCCTATCGCTGTAGTTATACCCGCAATCTCATCTTCAGCCTGAAATGTCTTAACTCCATACTTTCTGTATCCCGAAAGATATTGTAATATCTCTGAAGCGGGTGTTATCGGGTAGCTGCCAAGGAATAACTGTAAACCGCTTTTTTCAGCAGCAGCCACAAGCCCTAAGGCAACCGCTTCATTACCACTTATTGTTCTATAAGCACCGGAAGGTAATTCAGCAGGTTTAACTTCATAACGCGTTGCAAAAATTTCCGTTATATCTCCATAATAGTATCCTGCTTTTAACACACGAGTGTTTGCTTCTATTAACTCCGGTTTAGATTCGAATTTTTCCTGAATCCAGCTAAACGTATGTTCAGGAGACCTGCTGTATAACCAGTAGACAACACCAAGTGCGAAGAAATTCTTACATTTCTCGGCAACTTTAATCGAGAGACCCATGTCTTTAATAACTTCGACTGTAGATTTTGTTATGGGAATTGCATGAACTATAAATTCTTGTAATGACCCATCCTCGAGTGGATTGTTTTCGTATCCGGCGAGTCTTAAATTCTTGCTGTCAAATGCATCCGTATTCGCAATGAGAATACCACCTTTTTTAAGATCCTTTATATTCGTCTTCAGAGCTGCTGGATTCATTGCTACCAAAACATCCATTTCATCTCCCGGTGTATAAATATCACGACTCGAAAAATGAACCTGAAATCCGCTAACACCATAAAGTGTTCCGGCAGGTGCTCTTATTTCCGCTGGATAATTCGGCAGAGTTCCAAGGTCATTTCCATAAGAAGCAATTGTATCTGAAAATTGTGTTCCTGTAAGCTGCATTCCATCTCCGGAATCACCTGCGAATCTTATCGTTACGTCAGCTACGGATTTTATCTCAGGTTTAAAATTTGAGGAATGTTTTGAAGTATTTACTTTTAAAGGTAAAGGTAAAACAGATTTATCTTCTTCCATGATTAATTATTTAATATCAAAAATTGATTTAATTTCAATGAATAAACTTAAAATGCATAGTATGTCTATATACGAAAATATAAACGCTACTAAACTAATTATACATAACAGTTTTTTTCAATAAAAAAATCCACTCCCAATAATGAGAATGGATTAAAAATTTTTCTTTAAAATTATTCGTTATTTTTTATCACTCTTTTCTTCAGGAGTCTCGGAAGATTCTTTAGGTGATTCCTGCGTTTCTTCTTTGACAACATTCACTTTTAACTTAGCGGAAACATCTTTATGAAGTTTTATGTCTACGAGATGTTCACCGATAGTCTTTATGGGTTCATTTAAAATAATCTTTCTCTTCTCAACTGTATCGAAACCCTTTTCACTAAGACTGTCGTATATCATTTGTGAAGTTACAGAACCAAAAACTTTATCTTCTTCACCAGTCTTAACAGATATATTCATAACTTCTGCTTCCAACTTCGAAGCAATCTTTTTTGCAGCATCAATTTCCTTATTGGTTTTTCTGCTTTGCTGTCTTTTTACTTCTTCGAACGTCTTTAAATTAGATTTATTGGCTATGTAAGCAATACCATTCGGTATTAAATAATTTCTTGCATAACCATTCTTGACCTCTTTTAAATCACCGGCATGACCGAGAGTTTCAAAGTCTTTACGTAAAATAATTTTCATATTGTAATCAGTTATAAAAATAATAAAAGGGTGATAACTTTTCTTTATCCACCCTAACAACTTTTTTTATGTAAATAATTATTCTTCTTTTATTAATTCAGAATCCTCAGGGGATAATAAGGAATCAAAATTGTCATCAGAAAAATTTGATTCTTTATCCTTGTTATCAGTTTCTTCAGTGTTATCAGTTTTTTCAGTGTTATCTGTTTCTTTAGTGTCTGAATCTGAATCATGTGTTGACATCCTCTTATTCAAAAATTGAATTCTTCTGGCTTTAACCTCTACGATAGTTCTATTAGTACCATCTTCAGTTTTAAAGGTTCTACTTTGAAGTTCACCATCTACCAGAACAGCATTCCCTTTTCTTAATTTGTCTCTGCAACTTTCCGCTAAACGATTCCATGCCACAATTCCTACATAACATACATCCTCTTTCCATTCGTCATTTTTATCTCTAAACCTTCTGTTACTTGCAACTGAAAAATTAACGACTGGTGTTCCATTTGTTGTTTGTCTAAAAATCGGATCTTTAGTCAGATTTCCGGCAATTATTACAGAATTTAATTCGGGCATCTTAAATTCAGCCATGTTTTACCTCCAGGTGTTTATGTTAACGGTTAATTAAATTATAATAACGTTTATAAAAATCAGTCTTGATTAATTTTCTCTTCTGTCTTTTCCGGAATATCTTTTTTTTCAACTTCAACCTTAACTTCTGTTGAAGATTCTTTATCCCTTTTTAATTTTTCCTCGGATGCCTTCGATTCTAATTCTTTTTCTTCAGCTTCTTTCTTCTCAGCATCATACTTAGCAGCCATTACAGCTCTCTTTTTAAGATATTCTTCTTTTTCTTTTATCGTTTTCTTACTCATATAAACAGTAAGATAACGCAAGACATTTTCGTCAAGTTTATATATTCTTTCTAATTTGGAAATATAATCTGGATCTGAAATTATCTCGTAACAGATGTAAAAACCATTCTGTTTTTTATTTATCGGGTATGCTAATCTTTTCCTGCCGATTTTTTCTATGTTCTTAATTTCGACACCATTCTTCTTTAGAAGGGATTCATACTTTGCGATAATATCTTCAATGACATTATCTTCTAAATTGCCGTCAACAATAATATAAGTTTCGTAATTTTTATTTACCAAGCTTTGATAATTTTAAATTTTACATGTATCTGTTCAAAGATGTTAAAAATAGAATGATTAATTAAAATAATCAAGATAATAACATTGTTTTTACACATTGATGATTAAATAATACGATTGTTGAACTCATTAATAAATTATTCACAGGTAACATTAGTAATTCGAGCATTAGGCATTATCCTTAATAATAATGCAAAACGATTTCAAATCAAATCTTATTAAAATAAAAAACGCTGATAAAAATCAGCGTTCTAAATGTGCGGGAAGAGGGACTTGAACCCTCACACCTGCGCGGCGCCACCCCCTCAAGATGGTGCGTCTACCAGTTTCGCCATTCCCGCAAACGGTTTTTAAATTAATGAAACTTAATTTTGAATAAAAGTGATTTAATACTACGGCTAAAAATTTAAAACAATATTATGTATTAATTTCTTTCTTTAAATTATAAGCAAAATGCAATTGTGCTTTAGCTATTTTGGGATTACCGGGATCTCCATTAATTGAAACCAAATAGCAAGCTAATTGAGACAGTTCCCAATCTTTAAATAATCCACTTTCATCATAACGGTATACAATTCTGAAATTATGCTTGACAGGTATATCCAATGCCATGCATGCTCTTTCAGCTGTCAGTACGATATGTTCAAACTCATTAAAGTCATCTATGTCAAGTGCTTCCATGAGATCGCTCGCATAGAAATTGCATCTATTGTTCATAGCATCGTACAAGAGTTCCGATAATTTTAAATCTTCTAAATGATCGTATACTTTCAGCATTGTAAAAAATTAATTTATGAAAATTAATTCCTGATACTTTGCAACTCTTTAAATAAAGAAATTTCTTTTTCTTTTAAATTTTCCGGTAACCTGATGTTTATCTTTACAAACAAATCACCGAACTCTTTAGAACTACCATATTTCGGCATACCCATCTTTGGAAGTTTTAAAACTTTACCGTTAGGTGTTCCACTGAGAATGTTCAATTTGATTGCACCCTTTAAAGTCCGAAATTCTTGTTTACCTCCAAGTATTGCTGTATAAAGATCGACATCTAAATCTGTATAAAGGTCGTCACCTTTTCTTTCATAATTTGAACTGTTCATCACCTTAATTGTTAAAAGTAAATCACCGGCAGGTCCTCCATTAATTCCGTGTGCACCTTTCCCGGTTAATTTTAAAACCTGCCCGCTATTAATTCCGGGTTTAATATTTAATTTGATTGATTGTCCGTCGAGTTTAAAAATTCTTGCTGACCCACGATAAGCTTCTTCAAATGATATGTTCATTTCAGCAGTGAAGTCCTGTCCCTTAAATGCTGATGCTCTGCTCTTGCGCCTGCTGCTTCCCCTTCCGGATGCTTGCCCGAATATTGTTTCAAAAAAATCAGAGAACCCCGAACCTCCGAACATCTCATTCGGGTCTCCTTCAAAATGATAATACGACTTTCCTCCACCTGTTCCACCTTGAGCATGTCTTGACCAATCGAATCCTGACGCATCTCCGCCAGATTGTTGATAATATTTCCAGTTCTCTCCTAACTCATCATACTTCTTTCTTTTTTCAGTATCACTTAATACTTCGTATGCTTCGTTGACTTCTTTAAATTTTTCTTCAGCTGTTTTATCACCCTTCGTTTTATCCGGATGATATTTCATTGCTAATTTTCTAAAAGTTGTTTTTATTTCATCTCCACTCGCTTTTTTGTCAACACCAAGTATTTTATAATAATCTTTATATTCCATTCTTTACGTATTACTCAAATACAAATTTATACAAAACATAAAAAAGATTATGTTTAAAAATTTTTGCACATAAAAACTTCCTTGAAACGATTTTCAAATCAATCCATTATGTTTAAAACTGTAAAAATCATTTTTTGTAACAATAATGTGATCCATTAATTCTATTCCCATAATCTTACCCGCTTCAGAAATTCTCTTAGTTATTTTAATATCATCTTCGGAGGGTTCGATGTCACCGGATGGATGATTATGAGCAATCATTATTTGGGCGGCATGCCTTCTTATTGCAGATTTAAATGTCTCCCTTGGGTGTACAAGACTTGCACTCACTGTTCCTTTTGATATTCGATCGATACCTATAAGTTTGTTCCTAACATCAAAAGAGAGAACATAAAAATTCTCTATCGAAGTATCCTCCAATTTAGCCCTAATAAGTTTAAACGCATCTTCAGGACTTGTTACAGGTTTTTCTTTCTGCTTAGTGTTTTCTTTTTCTGTATCTTTCTTTTTATACCTCTTCACAATTTCAAAACATGCAATTAGCTGTGATGCTTTTGCAATTCCCAATCCTCTTATCTTAATAAGGTCTTCAAATGATGATTCCAGAACTCCATTCAAAGAATCAAATTTAGAAATTAGTTTTTGTGCAGTCACGATAACATTCTCACCTTGAACTCCCTTTCCAAGAATTAATGCCAATAGTTCAGCATCATTCAATTTATCTGCTCCATGAATTTGTAATCTTTCACGAGGACGCTGCTCGCTCGGAAAATCACTTATTGTAAATGACTTATTCTTCGATGAGTAGCTGGTTGTCTTATCCTTCTTTGGCATATCTTAATAATTTAATTCTTACCTATTTTTGTTTCATCTGTTCTGATGTGTAAATCTCTTTGTGGAAACGGTATGTGAATTTTATTCTCTCTGAATTTCTTATCAATCAGGAATCTTAAATCGCTCTTAGTATTCTCAATAAAAAAATTATTTACACTCCAGAAATACAATTGGAAATCAAGCGACGAATTACCGAAATCAATAAACCTTACGAATGGGTTTGGGGTGTCCTCTACTTCGGAATGTTCCGCAGCACACTCTAACAAAACTTTTCTGACCAATTCCACATCAGAACCATAAGCAACACCAACACCCAAATTAAATCTTGTTTTTCTTTTTGTATGACTCCAGTTGATAACTTTTTCCGAAGTAAACTTTGAATTCGGAATTATAGTAATAATATCATCTCTTGTTAGAACTTTGGATGTACGTAAGCCAATTTCTTTCACTCTGCAAACAAAACCTTCGACTTCTATTACATCGTTTACCTGTATAGTGCTTTCAAAAAGAATTACGACTCCCGCAACAAAATCCTGAAACACACTTTGAAGACCAAGCCCTAACCCGACTAATAAAGCAGCAGAACCTGCTATTAAAAGCGTAAGCCGTATCCCAATGCTTTCTAATGCAATTGCAATTGCAAGAACCCAGATGAGATATTTAACCATCTGATATATTGCATGCCGTTTACCTACATCCATGTGTTTCTTTTCAACTAACCTGTCGAATATCTTCTTTACTACCCAGAGAATTAACCCCGTGATGATAAAAACAATAATCACAAACAAGACATGATAGAGAATTAAACTGTAGTCCCCTATTTGAATTATCTTATATTCTAAAATTTCTTTAATATCCATTGTGCAAATTGATTTTACAGAATTGTATTAAGATAAATAATACAATATTAAGAATAAATATTGTAGGGTAATTTTTATAAAATAGATGTGGATAACGTTCCCATTAGTGTGTAAATTTTAAATTAGGAAATGATGGTAAAGAGCCTCTTCGTTGGTTAATTGATTCGATCATTAAGAACAATAACCTATCAGCACTGCTAATTGTCTTAAATATACCCAGGAAAAAGCTGAGAAATTATATAATAAATTGCATGAAAAATGTTTATCCCTTCAAGACTATCCCCATCGTGGTCATACTCCATCAGAATTATCTTTACTCGGAATAGATGATTTCTTAGAAATAAATTTTAAACCATATCTTATTATTTACCAGATTATTAAAAAAGTAGTTTTTGTTCATTGCATTTTAGATGGTCGTCGAGATATGCAGAAATTATTACAAGAACGACTAATCCGGGAACAGCTAAATGCCTTATAACCAGCGGGTCAATCTGACCGCTAGTACTGTCAGGCATTGGTTCTATTTTTGGGTTTGCTATTTTATTCGGGTTGCTCTTTGAGTGTAGTAATTGTAAGGTTTCTTTCTTGGTTGCGTTGGTAGTGCTATCATTACCTGAGTTGACTTCCCGCGCGCGGCACAAACCTTTGCGTGTTATGCCTATCATTTTCCCCTCGATACGAAGCCCTGCTTCGTATCGGACAATAAGCCAAGATGTGATCAAAGGTGTAGGGGTTCAATATTTTGAACCCCTACATATATAACATCTGCAATCTTTAATATTGCTTTTTTACATTAAACCAATTAACTTCTCTTAGGAAATCAAAATCAGGGCATCGGATTATGAGTTTAATTGATAAAAGATTTTCATCTACAGGAAGTAACGAAAAATCAACATATCCTTACAATATTTCCAAAAGAAATTTTACGGAAAATATACGCATTTCCGCGTACAGCAGAGGGCATTTTTTTACCAAAATGACCGATTTGATGTGCGGTTGGAGGCATTTTTTTACCAAAATGCCCTTAACCGCACTTTGTAAAAACAGATATTTATAAAAAACTAAATTTACTAACTATTAAAATTACAGGGAGTTAAAAATGTACAGAGATATTCCTAACACTATCATAGCTATTCGCAAGGCACTTCGTGAAGCTAAAGAAAAATATGACGAGGTGATTGCACTCCTGGGAACACCCGCTTTTACTGCTGATACATATACTCGATTAAACACTTTTTATCCGAACTTCGATACGCAGATAATCGAAATGGATACGGCGAAAGGTCAACAGCTTGGTGCTTCTTTGATTGAAGATGAAAAAATGGTTAAGGCTCGAATGTTCATTTCGCATTACATACAGGTTTTATTTTTTGCAATCGAAAGGGGAGTTTATCCGAACCTCGTCAAAGGTTATTTTGGATTGGACGGAAATCAAACAGAACTTCCGAATCTTGGAATGGAAAGCGATATTATTACTTGGGGAGATAATATTAAAAACGGAGAAGCTACACTTGTCGCAAACAGTTATGCACCGATGGTGAATCCATCGGCAGCAGAAGTAGATGCAGAATTGGTTGAGTTCAAAGCGGCTCGCGGGACACAGTCTGCAAAAGTTGAGGCATTCGATACTGAAAGCGAAGACGTTGCGGCATTGCTGCCCGAAGCAAGGGAACTCGTGATTGACATCTGGGATGAAGTTGAGTTCACTTACAGGAAAGAAGATTTTCCATCGAAGCGTGCAAATTGCAGGTTGTACGGCGTTGTTTATTCGAGCAGGACGAAGTCAGTAATCAGCGGAACGGTTACAGATGCTTCATCGGGTGCATATCTTGAAGGCGTGAATGTTGAAGTACTTGAATCGGGAGAATCGGAACTGACGCTCGACGACGGGACTTATACCTTAAGGACCGGATACACCGGAACGGCAACTCTTGAGTTCTCGATTGCGGGATATGTAACGCAGACATTCCCTGTAGAATTAACCGAAGGTGCAGAAATCACGCAGGATGTGAGTCTGGTTGCGGAGTGATAATTTGTCAGACCACCCCTGTTTCCCCTCCTTGCCAAGGAGGGGAGGTCATATAAAATAGTTTTTAAAATTAATTATTCTTAGGAGTAGGAAAATGAAAAAGATAATTTTTCTGATTCAATTTATACTTTTCTTTCTGGTTTTATCTAATGTTTATTCCCAGTGGTTTCTCCAGAATAGCGGAACAACAAATATTTTATTTGATGTCTGCTTTATCGATGCAAATACAGGGACTGCTGTTGGTCAATCCGGCACAATCCTTAGAACCACAAACGGAGGAACAATCTGGAATCCACAAATAAGCGGAATAACAACAAACTCTGTGAGAGGTGTCTCCTTTACTGATGCAAACAACGGAACTGCTGTTGGTACTAACGGCAAAATCATCAGAACCACAAATGGTGGAATGAACTGGACTTCACAAACAAGCGGAACAACAAATTGGTTGTATGGTGTCTCCTTTACAGATTCAAATACCGGGACTGCTGTTGGTCAATCCGGCACAATCCTCAGAACCACAAACAGCGGAACAAACTGGACTTCACAAAGCGGAACAACAAACGAATTATTGGGTGTCTCATTTACCGATGTAAATACCGGGACTGCTGTTGGTCAATCCGGCACAATCCTCAGAACCACAAACGGCGGGACAAACTGGACTTCACAAACAAGCGGAACAACAAACCATTTGTTTAGTGTCTCTTTTACAGATGTAAATAATGGAACAGCTGTTGGTGAGAATGGTACAATCCTTAGAACAACAAATGGAGGAATAAACTGGATTTCACAAGCAAGCGGAACGACAAACTTGTTGGATGGTGTTTCCTTTACCGATGCAAATACAGGGACAGCTGTTGGTTACTGGTATTCTATAATCACAATCCTCAGAACCACAAACGGCGGAACAAACTGGACTTCACAAATAAGCGGAACAACAAACACTTTGTATAGTGTCTCTTTTACAGATGCAAATAACGGGACGGCTGTTGGTTATTTGGGTACAATCCTCAGAACTACAAATGGAGGAGTGACTTTTATAAATCAGATAAGCAGCGAGATTCCCGAAGGATTTTCACTCTATCAGAATTATCCCAACCCATTCAACCCGACTACGAACATCAAATTCGATATACAAAAGACATCTGCTACAAAGCTGATTGTATATGATGCTCTTGGAAGAGAGGTTGCAACACTCGTTAACGAGGAGTTGAAAGCAGGGAGTTATCAGGTTATTTGGGATGGGAGTAACTATACGAGCGGTGTGTACTTTTATACACTACAAGCAGGAGATTATAAAGAGACAAAGAAGATGCTTCTGGTGAAATAATTAAGTAATGTCAGGCATAACACGCAAAGGTTCGACCCGCGCGCGGGAAGTCAACTCATGTAACGACAGCACTACAAATGCCCCGCCTAAAAAAGAATTGGCGGGCAAGCACCACAAAAATATCACACTCTTCTAAACCCCCTTCATTTAATACTATTTATTAAAAATCTGAACATTTATATTTATTCAATTCAAGTTTTAGAACAATAAAATACCACAGGTACAATCATGGACAACCACGGTGATATTGTAAAAAAAGCATCGGATTATATATTCGAGCTTTTTAAGAAGAAGCTTCCAAAGGATTACGTATATCACAATTTGAGTCATGCAGAAGATATAGCAAAAGCTTCCCAAAAGATCGGGAAGAAATCCGGGTTGAGTGATGACGAGCTTGAGATAGTTACTGTAGCTGCATTGTTTCATGATACGGGATACATAGAGGGCTGCGATAACCACGAGGCAAGAAGCATTGACATAGCAACAGAATTTCTGCGAAGTAAGAATTATCCCGAAGATAAAATCGAAAAAGTAATCTCATGCATACAGGCAACTAAGATGCCTCAATCACCACAAGACATTTTAGGAGAAGTGATATGCGACGCTGACCTTTCTCACCTTGGAGCAAATAACTTCAAAGAAAAATCCGCACTGCTGAGATTGGAATGGGAAAAGACCGACAACAGAATTTATAACGAGCTCGAGTGGCTGGAAATCAACCTGAACATGTTAACAACGCATAGTTATTTTACAAAATTTGGTCATAAAGAACTCGAAGATTTAAAGACCGACAATCTTTTAAAACTTAGAAAGAGATATAAGAAATTATTAAAAGAAAACGAGGAAGGAGACAGCAGGCAGAAGAAATTTGAATTAGATAAAGAAAAGCTGGATAAGAAAAAAGAATCTGAAATAAAACCAGACCGCGGTATTGAGACGATGTTCAGAAACGTTATGAGAACTCATGTTGAATTCAGCGGAATGGCAGACAATAAAGCTAACATCATGATAAGCATAAACACTCTAATCATCGGTGGTATTGTCACTATACTAATGAGAAAGCTCGATACAAATCCACACCTGATCATACCTACTTTTCTGCTTTTGACTGTTTCACTTGTTTGCATAATATTAGCTATTAGAGTTACACGCCCCACCCTCACCGAGGGAAAGTTTACGAAAGAAGATATTAAACAAAAAAAGACTAACCTGCTTTTCTTCGGTAATTTCTACAAAATGGGCTTGGAAGATTTCACATGGGGTATGAAAGAAATGATGTATGACAGAGATTATTTATACGGCAGTATGATTAAAGATTTTTATTCTCTTGGTCAGGTACTGGGAAGAAAGTACAGGTATCTACGTGTTTGCTATACAATCTTTTTAATCGGGCTTATCTTATCGGTGATTGCTTTTGCAATTGTCTATATGTATTATCCTTTCACCGAGATACCCCTAATAGAATGAGCACTTTATAAATACGATTTTAATTCTATAAACATTTAAATATCAGAAAAAATTAAAACGCTGTATCTAATAAGGCACGCCAAGTCAAGTTGGAAAATTCCGGAATTAAACGACCACGATCGTCCATTGAACAAACGCGGCAAAAGAGATGCACCATACATGGCTAAACTTCTAAGCAGCTTTGATGTAAAACCAGATCTTATTATATCAAGTACTGCCAAAAGAGCATTGACAACGGCTAAAGCATTTGCAGAAGAGCTTGGGTATAAGAATGGTGAGATATTTTCAACTGATGAACTCTACCACGCAGATGATAACGATATTCTTGAAATAGTTAAAAGCACCGATGACTCTATTGATACGGTTTTATTGTTTGGGCATAATCCGGATCTAACTTACTTTGCAAATTCTATCTGCAATTATAATATTGATAATATTCCAACTTGTGGTATAATATGCGTTGACTTTAATTTAAACTCATGGAATGAGGTTGACTTCGGAAAAGGCAAATTCATTTCCTATGAATACCCCAAGAAATATTTTAAATAGTTTAATATTTTAAACATTTTTTTTCATTGAACAATAGTAATCTATACAATAGAGAGCTAAGCTGGCTTTCTTTCAATTACCGTGTACTTCAGGAAGCTAAAGACCTTTCCGTTCCGTTGTATGAAAGGATTAAGTTCATTGCTATTTTTTCCTCCAATCTCGATGAGTTCTTCAGGGTAAGGGTTGCTTCTTTAAGAAGTCTTTTAACTTTAAAGAAGAAATCAAAAAAGAATTTAAAGTTCGACCCTGTAAAACTGCTTATCAGGATTCATAACATAGTGTATACACAACAGGAAGAATACGGGAAAATATTCAGAGAACAAATCATACCTGAACTGATTGAAAACAATATTTTTTTGATTAACGAAAAAGATTTGAATTCTGAGCAGGGAGATTTTGTGAAGAATTACTTTAAAGAAAAAGTACTTCCATGTATATCACCTGCGATAATCGTTGACCATAAAACTACCCCGTTTCTAAAAAACGGTTCCCTCTATCTCGTTGTAAAGCTTTCATCAAAAAAAATACCAGGTGAAATAAAAGAAAATAATTCCGATGAATGCAAGTTTGCATTCGTTAAAATTCCATCCGATAAATTGCCACGTTTTGTACAACTACCTGTTCAGAAAAATAAGCACTTCATTATTTTTTTAGATGACATAATTCGTTACAACCTTGCAGACATTTTTTCGGAATATGAAATTGAATCTGCTTACTCAGTTAAACTAACCCGCGATGCCGAGTTATACATTGACGATGAATTCACTGGAAATTTATTAGAAAAAATAAAAAAGAACTTAAAAAATCGAAGCACTGGAATACCCTGCAGGTTTCTTTTCGACCAGACAATGCCGCAGGATTTTTTGAAATGCATAAAAGACTCACTTCTTTTATCAACAGAAGATTTAATCCCGGGGGCAAGGTACCATAACTTCAACGACTTTTTTTCATTTCCCAATCCAGGATTTAAAGAATTGGAATACAAACCACTTCCTCCGTTAAACCATAAAGAGTTAGATTCATATTCAAATATCTTTGACGCATGGAAAGAAAAGGAGTTCCTTCTTCATTATCCCTACCATTCATTTGATTACGTAATCAAAGCATTGGAAACTGCTGCAGAAGACCCTCTCGTAAAAGAAATAAAAATTACTCAATACAGATTTGCTAAGGACTCTTCAATCGTAAAGGCTTTACTGAAAGCAATTAAAAACGGAAAATCAGTGACAATCTTTTGTGAAATTAAAGCAAGGTTTGACGAAGAAGCTAATCTTGAATATGCTAAGATGTTAGAAAATGCCGGGGCAAAGGTTTTGTATAGTTTTCCGGGAATCAAAGTACATTCCAAGATTGCTATGATTACAAGAATGGAAAATGAAAAGAAAAAGTACTACCTATATCTCGCAACGGGAAACTTCAACGAGAAGACTGCAAGAATTTATTGTGACTATGGATTATTCACGTCTGATAAGAAGATGGCAAAAGAGATTAACGAAGTATTCGACTATTTAGAAGGGAAAGTTGAAAAAGCTGATTTCAAAAATATACTCGTGTCTCAATTTAATATGAGGCAGACATTTACTGATCTTATCGACAATGAAATTAAAAATGCGCAGAAAGGTAAACCTGCTTCGATGATCCTAAAAATGAACAGTCTTGAAGACTCAAAAATCATCAGAAAATTATATGAGGCAAATAAAGCAGGTGTTAAAATAGATTTAATCGTGAGGGGCATATGCCGTTTAGTTCCTGGTATTAAAGGTCTAAGTGATAGCATAAATGTTATTAGTATAGTTGACAGATTTCTTGAACATGCGAGAGTTTATATTTTCCAAAACAATGGTAATGAAATAATATACTTGGCATCAGCCGATTGGATGAAAAGAAATCTAAGCAGGAGAATTGAAGTTGGCTTTTCTATTAATGATTCGAAAATAAAAAAAGAAATCAAGGACGTGATAGCTTTACAACTTAAAGACAACGTCAAAGCACGAATTATTAACCAAAAGCAGAACAACAAATACAAACAAACAAAATCAAAAAAATCAATAAGGTCTCAGTACAAAACTTATGAATATTATGAAAATTCTTTAGCCAACAAATCTAAAAAGAAAAACCAGTCGTCAGATAAAACTTGAATCCATCTTTAGAATGCCCGACATCACACCCAGCATTAAACATTCGAGCTAAGTAGGACATCCATATACCCCCTCCATAAGAGATATGCCACATTTCAGAATCCTCACCTTTTAAAAAGACTCGCCCCGTTTCTCCAAACAGCGAAAAACCTAATTCACCCGGGATTATAAAATTTATCGTTCCTATTTTCATTCGAATTTCTGCTTGTCCGAACAAAGAAGCATCACCTGCAAATCTATGGTTATAGTACCCTCTCAATGAGGATGAGCCACCTAGAAAAGCTGATTCATAAAAAGGATAAGTTCCCCAGAGTTTTACTCCTGCAGTTCTTAAAACCAAGGTTAATCTTGACAAATCATTCGTGGTTAAATAAGTTCTTAGATCAAATCCTGCTTTCCAAAACTGGTTATCATTATTTAAAACCTTCGGATAATAATCACCATAAAAATTCGCAAAAAATCCTTTATACGGATAGATACCATTATCTTTATTATCAAATTTTAAAGCTGTATGAAATCCCAGAAATGAAAAATTACCATATCCATAAAACCGATTCTGATTAACAAAAGTGTTTTCATCGGCAATTACATCTGAATATCTGAAAGAAGCCCCCAATGATAAAAAAGAATTCTGAGAAGTCTTAAATTCAACGGTCGGTTTCACTACGAATAAATCCTGACTAAGGTCATAATAATCTTTTTTATCAAGATCCTCATTGAATTTCGACTCATTACCAAAACCATAAAAACCGTTTATTACAAGTTGTGTTTTTCCAAGATAAAATAATACCCTAACTCCATTAATCAAAGAATAGAAATCACCGTTGAACTCTAATAAATAGCTTTTCAAATTCGATCCATACGCTCCATTCAACTCCATTCTGTAAACATAAGGTTCAGTTCTGAATCCATATTTGTATAAAATTGGACCACCACCAAATATTAATCCATTGTCAGAATCATAATCTAAAACGGGACCGAGCCTCCAATCGTATCCCCTGTTCTCAACCTCCGGTTCATATTTCTTTACAATATCCGATGGTTCTTTATAATCATCTTTGTAAACCGATGTGCTGGGACCGGTATTAATTATATCGGACTTGCCTTTATGGTAGAACAGTGTTTTATTTTCAACAACAGGAATCGGGATGAAACATAAGAAATTACCGTTCACTTTAGAATTATCGATAAGTTCATCTTTACCAGTACCAGCAACGATTCTCACAAGAGTACTTTTGTCAACTGTACCATTAACAACAGCTTTGTCTTTTCCACCCAACAAATAGATTCTTATCTCATCGGTTTCATCTGTAAAGAATGTTCTATGAAAAAATGGTTCCCCTTTCTTATCTCCGGTTTCCTTGTTAAGTTTATAAAGCGAAACCTCCACCCTTTCGTCATCAAGACGATTAACTTCTACATACTCGGATTTATTACTCCCGTAAATATCAACCGTTTCAGCAATTAGTTCATAATATTCATCCGAAGCTTTTTTTAATTTATCTCTTCTAATTTTTATTAAATTAATTAGATACTTTCCCTCAAATTTAAACCATTCGGGGGGCATCGTTTTCACTGCACTTATAATTACAGAATCTGTCACATGCTTTTGTATAAATGCAGTCAAAGAATCCCATACACTCTTTTCTAACGGTGGAAGGAATTTTCTGTCTAAATATCTTCCATTCCATGTAAGGTCATATATCTTTGGATAATCTTCTCCATAACCTTCAATTTGTGTTATTGATTTACCAACTACCATTGGAATAATTCCATCGTATAAACAAAACGCCTGGTCCCTATCACGGGGTATCGGTTTCCAGATTTTTTTTCCGTTCTCTTTAAATCTCGCCCATCTCCATTGGTCGGAATGCCTGTCCCAATCACCGAGAAAAATATCTGCTAATCTTGCTTTTAAAAATTCTGCGTTATCCACCTGGTCATCGCTATCTTCTTCAAGCTCTTCATAAAGTTTTGATGAACTTACAACCTTATCCGAACCAGCAAAACCAGGTTCACCATCCGGTCCTTCATCTGGATGCTCTTCAATTGTGCCTAACATGTTTTTAAATTCTTTCCTGAAGCTTCCAAGTTTTTCATCGTCGGGTAAAAAGACGACGTGAGGTTGAGCGTTTAGTATACCTAATGAATTGAGAATCGGTGCAACAATCGTTGCAGAAAATGGATGGGACGTACTAATCTGGTCTTTAACTGCATCAGCAACGAAGGTTTCCTGAAGGTCCGGAGGAAGGAGTTTTGCCGGGTCTTTGTTTATAGATCGAAACTTGTAGAGCTTCCCGTCATTTCCTCTAAACCTTAATGATTTTGTTTGAAACCCTCCACCTTTCTTGTAAGGTGTTAGCCCATTTCCAAACTTATCCAAATCTAATACATCAGCCTCAAATGGTGTGGTCCAGAGTTTTCGCCAGTGCTCTCCTAAGAAAATTTCAAAGAATCCATTAATATCATATTCCGAACCGGCTGTGACTTTCACTTTTTCTGGTTTATGAATTGAATCAGTTTGTGCATATAAATCATGTACATTCAGAAATAGTATAAATAATAAGCTAATTAAGTATTTCTTATAAAAACAGTTTTGACAGTTGTGAAACATCTTAATAATTTAGAGTAAAGTTAAGTTGTATTATTGCTGATGTTTATGTAAAACAAGTGAACCTCTTTTGAAGTCTCCTTCGTTACTTATTATTAAGCTCTTATCCGGAGCGAATGTAATACCCTCAGGTTGTTCGTGTATAATAGGTGGAAGCGTTGTTATGTCTATTAACTCTCCATGTCCGGAAATTTCTAATATTGCATTCCCGTTTGCTGCAATAATAAAGAACGTTCCTGTGTTAGGGTTTCTTTCAATCCCGGATGGATTGAATGTTTGCTTTATTTCAGACAGGTCAATCAAAAACCGTGGCTCCTTTTCAAGTTCCATCCTATCCAAAGAAAATAAGTAAACAGCTTTTTGTTTTTTAAAATCCTTCCCCGGATATCCTTTGCAAGCTAATAGGAGTGAGTTCGTTTCAGGATCAAAGCATAATCCTTCAACATCGTTTTTTGAAGTCAAATCTGTTTTATAAATATTAAAAGATACGCTCTCACCATCACTCCCTTCCACAAATTCATATAAATCTCCATTGCTCGTAACCATATAGAATTTTTTATTTGCATATGCGATTCCTTCGAAATCCTCCCTCTCATATTTCTCACCCAGAGAAAATTTCTTTATGATATTACCGTTTGAGTAATCAATCTGGTAGACAAAACCCTTCTCGTCATTATGTCCAAACAATCTCCCATCATCAGTCATCATTAAACCTGAGATTTCCTGCAATTCACCGGGTAATTTTATCACAACCGATTCTTCGGATATGAAATTATATTTAGACAACTCTGAATTGATAGTAGTATCTTTTCTAATATCATACTTCTCTGTTATAGTGTCGGTCTTTTTGCAAAAAAAGTTTGATGAAATAAATATTACGAAGAATAAATAGATTGGTAATAATCTCATAGTCTAAAAGATTTTCGAATATAATAATATAAAAAGTTTACTCAATAAATATAATAGAATAAAGATTAAAACAAATTTGGCAAAATGGCTCTTATAAAACCACATTCAAATATTTAATTTCACTCTTTTTGCTCTGTGATATTCCTAATTCCCTTTAAATACACATTCATAGACGCTGGAGCTATGTCTCGCAGTAATTTTGAAGTAAGAAATTTCTTAATGTTTTCGTTTGAACAGTTAATTCTAACAATGGCATTACTGTCAATCTTTTGTAGTAAAGACTTTAACTTCACTTTTATAGTACTCCCATTTAATGAATCACAATAAAAATTCAAATCAACCATAGGTCGGGCAGGCAGCTTTACAAATTCAAGTTTATCTAAATTCCAAACCTCTCCATCATTGCAAAAATCTATTTTAAAAAAACCTTTCTCTTCATCTTTTTCAGCAAAGGAAGTTCGTTCAATTGATCCGGGATAAACCAATGGAGGAATTCTATTTGTATTTTTAAAATTCTTTGGGAGAATCTGCATACGATGAATATGCCCTGATAGTATGCAATCGAAATCCCCGGGTAAGTCTTTTATACGAATGACATCCTCACCATTTCTAAATGTGAAATTCGAGGGTCCAACCTGTGCTCCTTCAACTGCTTGATGCATGCATAACAATTTTATATCTGCGGGTGTGGTATCATCATTGAGTTTATTTATAATCGAATTGAATTTATCACGGACATTGTGACGAACGAATGGGAAACCTGATAATGACACTCGAACTCCATTAATATTAAAACTATAAGTTTCAGCTTTGCTAAAGATGTATATATTCGGGTGCTGCGTTAAAAGTGATTCCGGTAATCTTGAACTTTCATGATTTCCCGGTACTATGAACATTGGGATTCCGTGTTCTGCAAACTTAAGAAGTCTTTCATAAACCATCGAAACAATTCTGCCTGGGATTTTTGTTCTGAAGAACAGGTCTCCACCATGAACCACAACATCTATCTTATTATCTATTGCATACTGAAGTATATAATCGAAGTTTGAAAAGAAATCGTATCCCCTCCTTCTTCTTTCGATTCGAGGTCTTATCGGGTAATCAAAGCCAAGATGTGTATCAGCAAACAGGAGTATTTTAATTGTTCTTAAATCCGGCAAGCTTGATTATTAAATATAATTAAGTGCTTCCTCGGCTTCTCTTCTGACAATGTATGCCCTGTCCCAGTCATAATTTTCATCAGTTCCCATGATGCGGTCTATTATCTCTTTTAGATTCTTTTGTTCATCTGAGGCAAGATGACCGTATCTTGCAAGTTTCCCAAGACTCCTTACAGCTTTCGCTCTAATACCCGCATTCGGATTGCTAAGATTTTCACGCAGCTTTTCAACAAAACCATTGCGAATTTCATCGGAGAGTTCAGATGGCTGAATCGATTCTGCAAACTTCCCTACAGCACGTGCCCCTGTATCGCGTAATTCGAGGTCCTGAGATTGTAATGCTTCGAGTGATAAGTGCGCTGCCTCGACTATCTTAGGTGATTTAATTTTACTTAGTGCATACAATACAAAAGCACACCTCTCCGGATTGGATGATGATTGGTATTCCTTCATTAACGGTGAAATTGCATCCGCACCAATTCGACCTAATGCATTTGCAATAGCTATTTGAACTTTAAGATCACCTTCGTCAAGCTTCTCCACCAATACAGGAATCACCCATTCCCCAAAACCAACTACGAGATTTATGGCTTCATCTATGTACGGCACTAATTCAGGGTGATCGAGCGGGTCGATATAGAAAACAGACGACAGCATCTCGAACATAGACCTTGCCTCTTCAGAACCCACCCTGCTTATTTCCTTCTTTACAAGATCAAGACCTTCTCTTAAATCTTCTGGTTTAGAACTCATTAAAAGCAGTTCAATATTATGAAGTGATTTATCTTGCATAAAATTCCTCCTTAAGAAAAAATTATTAAAACATTTTAAAGAAAACTTGTGGCTCTCCAAATGAAATATAATTATTGGGTAGTCTAAATTCGAGTGAAAACTTATAGTGTATAACGGGTTTATTATTGTACAATCCTTATTAGAAAAACTTTTACAATATTATGACAAAGGAATGACATCTTTATGACATTTTTATAGTCAACAGGCAGTAACTTTGTATAAGATTTAAAAGAAGTTTAATGAAAAGGAGAAAAATAAAATGAGACATGCATTAAAGGTTTCGATTTCCATAATATTTGTATTTCTTATTTCCGGGTATTCAATGTCACAAGATAGTCCTGTTATTATAAGTAAAAAAGTGGGAGAAGAAATCAATCCCAGTGAAAGTGTGAGATACAATCTCTTTAGAAAATATCAG
>JADHVP010000050.1 GCA_016783945.1 Ignavibacteria bacterium | reverse complement strand
AATAAAGAACGATTAATTTAATTTTAAACAAATCTAAAATGGAAAATCTCAACAAAAAAATTTATTTCCTAATCCTTTTCGCAGCAGTGATTTTTGGTTTTATCTTTACATCAAATATTTATGCTCAGGAAGAAAGAGAAGACAATCCGAGAACATGGAAATATTTTAGAATTCTCGCAAGAGCTCAAGATGATAGTATATTCGTATTATTGCAGGATGACCTTTTAATCGACCCTAAATTAGAAAGTTATAACGTAACGGTAAATATCCTCGACCCACAACCGCTGAATCAATACTTAGTTATAGGTGATGAATTCTCACCGGATGCATTAAAATACCAATGGGACCAAATATCTGACAATGTCAAAGAAGGACTAATAAATTGGGTTGGTAGTAACAAAGAAAATCTGAACAAGAAAAAGCTAAATTATGGTTCTGTATTTCTCGATGTTTTCAAAAAAATAAAAATTAAAGAAGTAATTGCGCCTCCTCAAAAAGAAAGGGAAATCTTAAATACCACAGCTTATATTAATCCTTATTTACAAGTTTTTGGTGGTGACCCCGTAGGAATTCCTCTAAAGAGATCCTTTGGATTTTCATTCGGAACAGGAACTCCTTATTCGGGACCACTTGAGTGTGAATTAGTATCAGGTAATTTTCATCTTTTAGGAGCTACAGTTGGAGTAAGTACAAGAATAAAAGAACTGACCCGTAGAAGAGCATCGCGTTCACCCGAGGATGGTAGTGAAGGCTCTTTTGCATTTAAGGAATACAATAACATATTTGCACCGAATTTAGGTTTAGAATTTCGATATGTTATTCCTTTCGGTAATTTCTTTGAAGTTGGAGTTTACTCAGTATTAGATACAGGTTCATACGATCCTCCTATTCCTATTATCAATGAAGAAACTTTACCGGATACGACCTATATGCCCAATCTTGTTATTAATGGAACATATTTTAACTGGGAATTCAGGTATCCTTTCAGAACATTCGGTTCAACAAGATCAAAAGTTTATGTTGCAAGTTACCTTGGTGAAATAAATGTTGGTTGGGTTGCACGTGAAGTTAGAGTAGCTGGTGCTATCTTTGATGCTCGATTAAACTTCATGGTACATGGCGATAGAAAATTTCAAATATTATATGAAACTTTGGTTGCTGGTATCGGAGAAGGTTTCTCGAACACAGCTTTCGCTTTTGGACCATCAATCCGGTTAGGAAAAACGGAAAGTGGTGGCTTTGGAGTACTTACAATATTAATAAATATAAGATTCAAGATCGGTGACTTCTTTGACGAGAAGTAAATATTATCATAATATATCTATTGAAGACCTGATATAAGTTACAGTTTTATTAAAATTAAAAGCCTTTATACAAAAAGTATAAAGGCTTTTTTCTTGTATTAAAAGATTCTACCTACACATTCTTAATCAATCTTACGCAAAATCCTCCATCTATATGATGAATATGAGGAAAGGTTTCTACAAAACCATCTTTATTAACAACATTTTCTGGTACATAATTTCGTGCATTATCAACTTTAAAACTTTTATTTCTGTTCAAAAACATTTCAACTATATCACTATTCTCTTCTTTTTCAATTGTACATGTGCTGTAAATCAATGCTCCTCCTGGCTTTAAGTACTTAATTGAATTTTCTAATATATCCAATTGAAGTTTTTGCAACTTATAAATATCATCAAGTTCTCTTTTCCATTTTATATCAGGTTTCTTAGATAAAACTCCTAATCCTGAACAAGGTGCATCTACTAAAACCTTATCTACTTTGTTCACTATATCATTTTTCAAAATAGTTGATTCGGGGTTTAGAATATCGTCATGCAAAGAAACAGTATTTGTAACACCAAGCCTATCAAGATTATCTTTCATTATTTCCACTCTTGATAGATACTTATCAACTGCAATAATCTTTCCCCTATTGTTCATGATTTCCGACATATGAGATGTTTTTCCCCCGGGAGCTGCGCATACATCTAAAATTAAATCGTTTTCTTTTGGGTCGACTAAATGGGAAACTAATCCCGCACTCTCATCCTGAATTGTAAAATATCCTTTCTTGAAAAATTCATCTGCATAAATCTTAGACATTATTTTAATAGTATAAAAATAGTCTATGTAATTAGTTTTTCTAAACTGGATATTCTTTCCCCCTAAGTAATTTGTAATTTCATCCGGAGAAATTCTTTGTTTATTCACCCGCAAACAGATATAAGGTCTTCGATTATTCTCTTCACATAATGTCTGTGCTTCATCAAATCCAAACCTGGATATCCATCTTCGAACCATCCAATTCGGATGTGACTGTACCATCCCCAGGTAATTCACTTCATCAATTTCTCTTGTAGGCCAGACCAAATTATCGAGTGTTCTTATAATAGTTCTCAATAATCCATTAACAACACCTGCATGTTTTTCACCGTGAGTCCTCTTTATAAATTCAACTGCTTCGTTCACAGCCGCCGAATAAGGTATCCTATTTAAAAAAAGTATTTGGTACAATGCCACCCGCATTGCATTCTTGACTTCGGGAAGACACTTCTCATATTGACCTCTGTAAAAACCATTTAAAAACCAATCCAACCTGCGTAACCATCTGATTACACCGTGGGAAATTTCATTCAATAAAGATTTATCAAAATCATTGAGGGGGCTGTTACGAAGTTCAGTATCAATTAATTTGTCAAGATAGGAGTCCGTTCTTTCACAACGGCATAATATTTTTACCGCACATGATCTCGCATCTGAATACACCGTCTTGTACTGACTGTTATTGTTATACTTCTTTTGACGTTGATTATTATTGTCTCTTTTTACCTGTGTGTCCTTCTTCTCTGATTTATCTGATTTTTCCATGTCGCATTATAATCAACCGTAAATTTATAAAAAATGTAATAGTAAAGAGAATATACTTAGAAATCAATGTCTTCAATAAGCTCTATTTCACATTCATCAATCGAGCTCAAGAAATATTTGCCGTATTGTTTCGAAATAATTCTATTATCAAGAATTACGATTATTCCCTTATCATCGCTGCTTCTGATGAGTCTACCAATGCCTTGCCTGAACTTTAATATAGCCTCAGGTAATGAATAATCCATAAAACTGTTACCACCTTTTGCATCGATCATTTCTAACCTTGCCTGTATCAGTGGTTGGTCGGGGACCTGAAATGGCAATTTGGTAATAATTAGGTTACTCAAAGCTTCTCCAGGTACATCAACACCTTGCCAAAAACTCTCTAAACCAAATAAGACCGAATTAATATCCCTTTTGAAAAAATCTAACAAATTCTTCCGTGACATTCCCTCTCCCTGAATCAAAACATTAATATCTTTTTCTTGAAAAAATTCTTTCAGCAAATCACCTGTTTCTTTCATCAGTAAAGTGTTCGTAAACAGAACGAGTGCTTTACCTTTGGTAAGATCAATAAAATAAGATAACCATTCTGCTAATTTCTCTTTGTAAATATCGCTATTTTCTCTTCCAGGTTCAGGAATATTTTTAGGGATGTAGATTTTAACTTGTTTATAGAAATCAAAAGGAGATGGCAACTGAATTTCCTCGACAGCTTTAGCGCCCAATCTTTTTTTATAAAATTCAAAATTGTTATTTATAGTTAATGTTGCACTTGTAAATATGGTAGAGTTACCATCCCGGAAAATATTATTTCTAAAATAGTCTGATATATCTACAGGATTTGAACATATTGAAATATTTGCATTTTCTCTTTGCGAAGACAATTCCACCCAATAGACAAAATTATCTCCTTCTTCACTGTGTTTTTGCTCAATAAAATTATCTATCAAATAATTAAACTCAAGGAATCTCGTAATGAATTCCTGCAATTCGTTTTCCTGTGATTCGTTTTTACAATTTTGTTTTAATTCTCGAAGATTTTTCACGAGTTTTTCAATTTCCATTTTCAACATATTTTCAATGATACCCTTTTCATGTACTCTAACAGTAAGTTTCTCGATTTTTCCAGAATTCATAGTAAAAAGTTTTCTTTTCAATTCCTGAAAAAAATATTGATTAATCTCGAGTAAATTCTGTACTGTAGGAATTATGTGTAACGAATCGAAAGTAGTAACAAACCCTTTTTTCTTTTTATCGTTATAAAGTCTTTTTAAGTGAAACCTTATCATTTCCCTTGACAATTCCGGAACGACGTGTGCAGCAGCAACATTCTCAACAGTTTGAGCTTCATCGAATATCACAAAATCATTTTTAAACAGATACCCCTCTTCGCCTTCATTAATTATTCCATCGTACAAAGTAAAGAACAAATGGTGATTAACAACAACTATATCGGAGTCAGCAATTCTAAATCTTGCTTTCTGATAAAAGCATTCTGTATCTTCACCTCCACATGTCTTATTGGAACAAACACCCCTTTCGGCACAAACACTGCTCCAAACATTTGGTACAATGGGAAACGATATATCTGAAAGAGTACCATCCTCAGTATCTTTTGCCCACTCATTGATTTTTTCCAGAAACAATTGCTCCTCACTTTCAAATAAAGAATTCGAACTCTCTAATGCTCTTCGAAGACGTTTTGGACATACATAATTTAATTTGCCCTTTAATAAAGCTGCATTAAATTTTATTGGAAGAGTTTCCTTTAGAAACGGTATGTCTTTTCCTATTAGCTGCTCCTGTAGATTTATAGTATGCGTCGACACAATTGCTTTCTTGTTTTTCTCCTTTGCATAATAAATAGCAGGTACTAAGTAAGCAAAACTTTTCCCTACACCGGTAGGAGCCTCAACAAATAAGTGTGATTTGTTTTCGAGTGTATCAAGAACTGCAAGAGCCATATCCATTTGCGAAGCTCTGTATTCATAATTTTCGAATCTGTTCGCAAGTAATCCTGTTTCCGAAAAAAAGTTTATTACTTCATCTCTTATGTTCATAATAAAAATTACACAATTTAAACCAACTGTTAACTGTAAAAAAATTAGTTACATTGATTATATTAATTTATACTGTAAGTTACTTTGCAAAATACTAATTTGGAAACTCAAGAATTAAATTAATGAGAAAACTTACACACGCTGAAATAAAATCTCAAAGAAAAGAGATTGCAGAATTAGATGAATATAAAAGAAACCCAATTTATGTAATATGTGATAACATCAGAAGCATATTCAACGTCGGCTCGATATTCCGAACTTCCGATGGCGCTTTTATAGAGAAACTTTACCTCACAGGCTATACTCCATACCCCCCGAGAAAGGAAATCGATAAAGTTGCTTTAGGGGCAACACTTAGCGTACCATGGGAATATCATAAAAATCCTGTTGATATTGCCATGGATTTGAAATTAAAAGGAATAAAAATCTGTGTTCTTGAAATAACAAATGAAAGCAATCATCTTTGGAATATAAGTAAAGAAGATTTTCCGCTTTGTCTTGTCCTTGGCAATGAAATAACAGGAGTTTCGAAAGAGATTTTAGATATTGCAGATGTTTCGATAGAAATCCCTATGCTCGGCATGAAGCAATCTCTCAATGTATCTGTCTCGTATGGAATAGCAGTTTATGAATTAGTAAGAAAATTTAATTTTAATTCACAAAAATAAAAAAACCGAATCCCTTCTTCAGAGATTCGGCTTTAAAATTACATACGTATTCTTTTGTAACAAAGCTCTAGACTGTGGCTATACTACTTCTTTGTAAAAATAATTATTTCACCAATAGCATCTTCTTAACATCTGAAAAATCACCAGAGGTGATCTTATAGAAGTATATCCCACTCGTCAACTTCGACGCATCGAATGTAACCTGGTATGTACCTGTGGTCTGTTCACCATTCACAAGAGTTGCTACTTCCTTACCCAATACATCATACACAACAATTTTTACAAGTCCATCTTTTGGAATGCTGAAATTAATACTTGTCGTTGGATTGAATGGATTCGGAAAATTCTGCGACATGCTGTATGTGTTTGCAATTTCATTCGTGTTTGTGATACCCGTTGGTAGATTCTCACCATCGTAATATACATTAACACCTGAGAAGCCATAGTAGGAAATTGCTGACTGTTTAAAATTACCGCTATTATTGTAAATGGCGCACAAAGGTAACGCATCTCCTGTAACATTTGTACTGTTTCGTTTATGCATAGTTACTCCCATTGAGTTAACTGCTCCTCTTCTTATAGTTAATGAATCATTATCAGACCAGAGACCAATAAGATATCCTCCACCAGCATTGTTTGTGTCCATAGAAACATACGTCCAATTTGTTGTAGGAGCATTTCTAGTATCTAAGGTGGCATCAAGAGTAAAGCTATTACCACCATTTAATGAAAAAGCATATTTTCCAATATTACTACTGTTTCTGTAGGTCATTACTATCTTCTTGTCTACACTTTGAGCGGTTTGTTGTATGCTTATAACAGGTCTGGTGTTAGGACCGCCAGAGGTTGTGTAACGTGTAAAAAACGCTGAAGTCGGTGTAAAGGGTATTGTAATAACTCGTACCTCATCAGGTGCCATATCTCTTTCAACTGCAATATAAACACTATCATTTGATTTATTCATGAATGCAGCAGAGAGATTTTTATCAAGCCATCCAGGATCGAATGTAGTAGCTGTATGAGATGTGCCCCAATTCGTAGTACGCACATAATGGAATCGGTTAAAAGCAGTCCCGGCATTATTATATTCCCCTACTACACACCCCATCCATGTTACTGTGGAATAGTACTGACCGTCACTGACAGCACAAGGAAAGTTAACTTCACTCCCGGCTGGCGGATTCACAACGTTTGATACTAATAAATAATCCGGAGTTGAAGCATTTGGTTTGAAGGAAAAGAAGTTTAAGGACGCATCATCATTATTTGAGCTCGCCCCATATGTATAATAGATACAAATCCTTAACGAATCATTATTGGAAGCATGTCTTCGCTCGGTCAACATTGATAAGCTTAAAAAATACTGGGTAGTATTCGTTACACCTCCTCTATACACCCACGTTAAACCACTGTTTGTTGAACGATAGACTCTTATACCGTGGTAATCCGATCGATTTACAATCATGGCTATATACATATTTCCATCTTCACCTAATTTCATATCAAGAGCTTTTGGTCTTGTATATAAGTTGCTTGAATTCCCAGTGTAGACTGTAATATCAGTTCCCTGCCAATCTGGATTATAAGGAGGTATCTGGTTATCAGCATAACACGGTACAGGTTCAAGACCTGATGGATATTGGTTAGGCTTGACAATATACACACCATTGTTATATTTTGTATCAATAATATTCTGGATTCTGTTCATTTCCTCTATATTCTCATTTCTTCTTGCTAGCTCCAATTGATTAAGTAAATATTGGGGAATGTTTCTTTCAATATTAACCTGACTGTTAAGAACAGCTTCTTCTTCAGGTGTAATGCCATACTTGTCTGTAACATTGAATTTTGTATCAAGACCGATATCGGTCTGTGAATAAGTCAAACCTGCAAATAAAAGCAGCATGACTGTGGAAAGTAAAATAGTTTTAAACATTTGTGTTTCTCCTTTATATTTAGTTTTTGAAAATTAAAACTTTGCTCTTTTTTTTGATATTAAAGCTTAAAAATAAAATTATTTATGCAGGAAATCGTGGCAGTCTTTTTTGTCCTAATTACTGTGTCCTTATGTCCTTGTTGGAATTTAAAATAATAATTTTCAATATGCAATAATAATTTTAATAATGATGTTACATGACTCTCAATTAATAACTATATTTTTAACTATGATAATAACAAATATCGAATACTCATACGACGGTTGATCTCACCGTATGAGATTTTATAATCACGGAACGATAATCTTCACAATATCGGATTCCATACCAACCTCATCATCACCGTCAAGAAAGAAAGCCTTATACTCTCTTGCTTCTGGCTGACCATCTACGAGCTTTGGCTCGGAATCCAGGTAAGGAGGATATCTATCCACGCCTATCTTTGTGAAAGTAGTTTCAGAACCTCTTTTCCTGTATATGCTAATACCATCGAGACCTTCTTTCTTGAATCCAATAAGAGCCTGGTTTACTTCGAGCTTTATTGTAAGTGTTGGTTTCATCGTATGAGGGTCAATCGTTACATCGGTTCCCTCTATCCCGAGCAAATCACCTTTTTCAGTTGTGTAATCAGGGTGAGCTTTCATGCGGTTTGTAGCAGCACGAATTGCCTTGCGTGCAGCTTTTTCCAAGGCTTTATTCGCCTCTACAGATGCCTCATACTCAGCCTTTTTTGCTTTCATCACGCTGTAACCCGTTCTGTGATCTGAAACGGTAGTTTTAAGAACGATTATTTCCGCTGCATCGAAACCTAAAGTCGGGGCTTCGGGTTCGACGTTTGTGTAATAAATTTCTTCCCATGTATCGAATTCATCTTTCCTACTGGGAAGGTAATATTTTGTAGCCATTTTAGTTTTATTTAATTTATTAAAATAAGTTTTAAGTACTTCTATACAAATATAAACTATTATTCGAGGCTTGTCAACGGAGATTTTATAAGCTTTGTAGAAAATAATTCTATTTCATAATGTTATTTATTTGTATTTTAGGTTACTTTTAATGCATATTTATGATTTATTAGAAATAATTATAGAAAAATAGTGTTCTTGCAGGTAAAAATATTTTTAGAAAAACAGCTAATATGTCTGATTTTAACTCCAATATTCTCACTGTCAGCCCTGCAATTCTCGCTAGCAGCTCTGTAATTCTCGCTAGCAGCTCTGTAATTCTCGTTAGCAGCTCTGTAATTCTCGTTAGCAGCTCTGTAATTCCCGCTATCAGCTCTGTAATTCCCACTATCAGTTCTGTAATTCCCACTATCAGCCCTGCATTTCCCGCTGTTGGGGTTGATAATTTCAGTAACGATGCTAATAATATAATTGTCAGGGTTGATAATTTCTCATTTGGACTAATAAGAATTCATCTGGAAAATGAGAATTTTTATAGTAATTAAGTTAGAAAGAAAATTCGAATGGCAAAAAAAAGCCGAACCCCTTATTCAGAGATTCGGCTTTAAGAATTGAAAGAAATTAAGATACTATTTGAACAATATCATTTTCATAATATCGGAAAAATCACCAGCAGTTAACTTATAAAAATAAACTCCACTGCTTAAACTACTCGCATTGAAATCAACAATGTATGAGCCGGTTTTCTTAACTTCGTTAATAACTGTCGCAACCTCTTTACCCAGTATATTATAAACAACAAGTTTTACAAGACCATCTTTAGGAATATCGAATCTTATGCTTGTTGTTGGATTGAAGGGATTTGGATAATTTTGAGACAGATTATACCTGGCAGGTGATTGATTATTTTCAACACCTGTAATAGAACCGGAACATCCGAGTGCAGCCCAAACATTACTCGGCCCTGTTTGACTATAAATTACGAAACAACTATCATTGTTTGTAAACCTGAATCCCGGCTTTGGTCCTTGGACACCGGATAATATTGGCTGACCATTCATTTTTCCAATGTTCTGAGGCCAGGTTCCGGATGCTGTGGTTCCTATGTAACGCAAGGAATCAGTTGAACCACCCAACACCCAGGTGAAATAATGTTTCGGATAGTTTCTCACTCCTACAATATCGGGCTGGTAAGAGTGTGCCGTAAGACTTCCCTGTAATCCTGCCTGGTACATTGAATTGAAATTACCCCAGTTAGTAGTTCTGAAATAACTAATTCTCCATCTCGGATTTGTATATTGCCTGAATACACAGTAAATACTTCCGTTATCATTACCGTTCGACGATAGCCTTGCGTATTGTTTAAAATCATTAGGATTATCTCCTCCTATAGGACCGCCCGCACCATTTGTAAACGCAGGTCCATTATTAATGTCACTCTTAGCAAAGTAAATTTTTGTGCTATCCGGTACATTGGAATACGATACAATTATTGAATCACTGCCGCCATTTCGGAAATAAGCAATATCAGAATGTAAATTCTTTAAGTTTCCGTCCAACGAATTACCATACCAAGCGAATTTATCTGCTTTATAAGATACGTTTGGATTTACTGTATAAGGATTTGTACATCTCGCTGTCTTTTGAGTGTTACGATGACCGACAGATAATAAAGAATCAAACGAGGTAACAATATACACATATGACACAGTCGGATAAGTAGCATTATCAGATGTTATTCTTGCATTGTAATATCTTTTCGAACTGTCGTCTCCCGGCCATATTAAATAGAAAATGTTAGCAAGAAATGGGTTATAACTCGTAACAATGGCTCCAGTTCTCCATCTTCCTGCACCATTATTCTCACGGAATCCGAAAACAATCCATACGTATGCATCGGTGCCATTATTCTCAATTATTTCCATATCCATATCTTCTGAGTTTACTAAAATATTTGCTCCCCATGCTGTATAATGGATTATCCAGCTCAATCCATTATCATCTGAATAATATACCATTATTGAATCCGTGCTCAGGGCAGCAGCTACCCAAATCCTGCCAGCATAAGTGCCTCTTTGCTGTGTTGCGGTTGCTAATGCTCTTACATTCGTAGAACCTGTGTTCCTGATTAAAATATTACCAATTGCATTTGGAATAAAAGGAGGATTCATTTTGTTCGAATTGCTTGTAATACCTCCGAAATTTATCCGGGATCGTGAAACAGATTGCGGGTTCAATGCTTCGAGTTGTGCCTCGAGCTGTAATATCCTGCTTAAATTATTCCTGTCATCGGTTCGTCTTAACATTTGTATTTCTTTCATAATATCGGTTTCCTGTTGTGTAATTATCCTTGTCTTTGGCATACTGGACATATCGTTATTAATTGCAGTGTTGTTACCTCTCCATTGAGTTTTATTTATAAAAACACCCGGTAATTCCTGTGAAAAAATTGTATCGTTAGAATTCAATAATAATAGTGATGATACAAATAAGAAGAATAAGATTTTTCTCATTTTATTTTTCTCCTCGTTAATTTAATGGAATGCATTTTTAAGAAATTGAGCCTTTCATTTTTGAACCTTTTCCTAATCAAACAATTGTCAGACACTTTTTGGTTAGGAACTATTTCAAATTTCTTCACAACACAATTAAGAATCAATTCATAAAAAAAGTCAGACATTATTCTCCCAGTATGCTCGTTTGTTTTTTATAAATAACCATTCTCAAATAAAAAAAATCACGAGGTTTTTTCTTAGTAACTTAGTGTTTTAAAAAGTTGATAATTTCGGTGAAGTTTTAAACAAGACTGCAAAATGTTAGATTTACTTAAGGGGTATACAAAGAGAACTTTGTAAATCTGTTAGTATTCTCGCATCGATACAAAATCAATAAGTCTAATTAATGAAGCTTTCTCTTCGGATTGTGGGAATTTTGAAATTGCATTCGTGGCGTTCTTTGAGTAATGCTGAACTTTATCTATGGTATATTCAATTCCTCCGTATTCATTCACAAAATCATAGACTGATTCGAATTTCTTTAATGAATCACCTTTGATTAATTTCATTATTTCGGAAGATTTTTTCTTAGGAGCATTTTGTAAAGATATTATTAGTGGGAGTGTAAATTTTTTCTCTTTTAAATCATTGCCGGTAGATTTGCCCAAAAGCTTTTTCCTGCCGGTATAATCAAGCAGGTCATCTCTTAACTGGAAAGCGATTCCGATATTTTCTCCGTATTTCCCAAGCCTGTCAATATTTTTTCGGTCTTTCGAAGTGCTCAATGCACCCAATACACAGCAGGTTTTGATAAGCGATGCGGTTTTATCAGAAATGACTTTGAAATAAGTTTCTTCTGTAGCATCGAAATTCCTGGCTTTCTGAATTTGCAAAAGCTCACCCTCGCTCATTCTTTTAACAGCTTCGGATGTAGTTTTTAAGAATTCAAATTCATCATTATCTAAAGAAATCAAAAGACCTTTCGATAAAAGATAATCCCCAATTAACACGGCAGCTTTGTTCTTCCAGACAGCGTTGATTGATGCGATACCCCTTCGTGTTTTAGCTTCGTCCACTACGTCATCGTGAATCAAAGTTGCAGTGTGAAGCAATTCAACTAAATTTGCTGCTACATAAGTTCTATCGTTAACTTTCCCGCAGAGTTTTGCAGACAGGATTACGAGAATCGGACGTATCTTCTTGCCTTTCTGCCTAAGAATATATTTTGTGATTAAGTCGATTAAAGCGACTTTAGATTTCAAAACATGTGAGAACTGTTTTTGAAATACTTTCAATTCCTCTTCAACCGGTGCGGCTATCTTCTTTAAATTCAAAACCTGTGTGTGTGTTTATTTAATTATATTAATCAAGCAGCTTTAATCTCAGAACTAATGTCTTTCTTCTTTTGAGAATATTTACAAATAAAAATACTTATTTCATACAGCAGAAACAACGGAACTCCTAATAACAACTGGCTTGTAATATCCGGGCTTGGTGTTAATATACCAGCTAAAATTAAAATAATCACAATTGCATGTTTCCTGTATTTTCGCATGAACGAAGGTTTCAATATTCCAATTTTTGACAGGAAAAAAGAAACCATTGGTAGTTCAAAAACGATTCCAGCAGCAATACATAAAGAAATTACAAATCTCATGTACTCGTTAGCAGCAATCTTGTTATCAATAAACTCCGTACCAAAATCAACAAAGAAATTCAATGCTGTTGGAAGCATTATGAAATATGCAAAAGCAATTCCAGCAAGAAAACAAAACGACGAAAAGAATACTATTGCTGTAATGTATTTACTTTCGCCTGGCTTCAAAGCAGGCGCGATAAATTTCCAGATTTGAAAAAGTATGTTCGGTATGCTGACTACGATTCCACCTATAAGTATGACTTCCATATAAAGCGTAAACTGACCGAACGGTTTAAGATTTATAATTGTCATTGGAGGATCAGTATTTTTAGCCGGTAGAAAAATAACATCATTTATGATCGGGTCAATAAATATTGCTACCAGTATTCCACCAATAACAATACCGATAACCGCTTTAATAATTCTCCATCGCAGCTCTTCGAGATGTTCAAGGAAACTCATTTCCTTTTCGTCTTCGATGTGATTGTCTTTTATTTTCTTGTGTGATTTCAATTTATGATATTCTTATTACCAATATTGCTTCATTAATTCCTTAGCCCAAAGAGGTTGACGTATTTCTTTTCGCAATGGTAAAAACTCCTTCATAACCGGTTTCAAATCAATAACGGGAGTACCATCTATGGCATCCAAACCTTTAACTGTAATATTTCTATTTCCGATATCCAATAACTTAACAATCGTAACACCGATAAGATTCGGTCTTTTACTTGCTCTTTGAGAAAAAATACCTGTTTTGGGATAATTAGTGTTATTTCTTGGATGTCTCAACCCAAAATTAATATCCGAATTTCTGACCTTATTGAAATAAAAAACAACTTCAAGGTGTGAAAATTTTTCTAAACCAGAAATTGATGAAGTGGGAATATCTTTGTTAAGCTTAATAATTGATACGACATTTTTCCAATTATCGTCTTTCCTTTTTTTTATTTGATTCGAAACATAAGCAATCGGTTTAATTAATATATCCATAAAATTCTAAAAGCTTGATTATACTTGCTGACTTTATTATTGCTTATCTTCATATAAACCAAATTTAGAAGTAAGATCTTTTACTTCTGCTGCAACTTCCTTTTTAACGCTCTTATCCACAGGATGTGAAATAATTTTGTTTATCATTTCTGCAATCCATTTCATTTCATCTTCTTTCATTCCACGTGTTGTTAATGCAGGTGTCCCGAGCCTTATTCCACTCGTTATAAGTGGACTCTTATCATCGAAAGGAACGGAATTTTTATTACACGTCATACCAACTTCATCTAATGCTTCTTCGGCTTGTTTACCCGTTAAATTCTTATTTCGTAGATCGATCAGCATCAGGTGATTGTCAGTGCCTTTCGATATTACATGAAAATCATAATCAACCAATCTTTGTGCCATAGCCTGGGCATTTTTAATTACCTGCTTTGCATATTCCAGGAAACTACTTTCCAAATCTTCCTTGAATGCAACTGCCTTTGCAGCTATAACATGCATCAACGGACCTCCCTGGACTCCCGGCATAACCATCGAATCAAATAATTCACTCATCATTTTTATCCTGCCGGATTTTGGTGCCTTTTTGCCAAAAGGATTTTCATAATCCTTACCGACCAATATCATTCCGCCTCTTGGTCCACGCAATGTTTTATGTGTGGTCGTAGCGACAACATGACAATAGGGCAGAGGATCGTTGAGCAATTTTTTTGCAATTAGTCCTGCAGGATGTGCAATATCAGCAAAAAGAAATGCTCCGACCTTATCAGCTATTTCTCTGAATTGTTTATAATCAATATTTCTTGAGTAAGCACTCGCACCCACTGTTATCATCTTCGGCTTTTCTTTTAAAGCCATATCTTCAATAATATTATAATCAAGCACTTCCGTTTCAGGATTAATACCATACGGTATAAAATTATATAACTGCCCGGAAAAATTTACGGGTGAACCGTGTGTTAAATGACCTCCGTGTGATAGATCCATTCCCATTATCTTATCGCCGGGTTTTACCATCGTCATATAAACTGCCATATTTGCCTGGCTTCCTGAGTGAGGCTGAACGTTAGCATATTCTGCACCGAACAATTCTTTTGCTCTATCCCTGGCGAGGTCTTCTGCAATATCAACAAATTCGCATCCACCATAATATCTTTTACCCGGGTAACCTTCCGCATATTTGTTCGTCATCACGGAACCCTGTGCCTGCATCACAGCCGGGGACACAAAGTTTTCAGATGCAATTAATTCAAGCTTATTTGCTTGTCTCTGTGTTTCTTTCTTAATCGCATCAAATATTTCAGGATCAAAATTTTCAAGATTATTATGCATGAGAATTCTTTTTCTTTAAGAAATGAATTTTTTGAAATTATAGTTTATGATTCGAGCATTCGAATTTTATCCACTCTGTGTTTATGTCTACCGCCTTCTGGTTCTGTATTAAGAAAAATCTTTAAACACTTAAAAACCGTATCTAAGTCCATCGTTTCACCACCGAAACACACAACGTTTGCATTATTGTGTCTCCTCGACATCTCTGCCATATTCTCGGAAAAAACATTTGCAGCCCTGATTCCTTTAATTTTATTTGCCGCAATACTAACACCTATACCGTTGCTGCATATCAACACGCCAAACTTAGATTCTCCGCTACTAACACTCTCCCCAACCATTTTTGCATAATCGGGGTAATCAACGCTATCAACAGAATCTGTTCCGAAGTCTTTTACTTCGTAGTTGTTCGAAAGAAGATAATTTTTGATTTGCTCTTTATAATTATAACCCCTGTGGTCAGACCCAATTGCTATTACTCTCTTCACTTTAAATGCTATTTAATATTATTCTTCTCTGCTTTGAATAAACCACAATTCTCCAAAATTAAAACCAGCAGTTAGTTTTAAGTATTCATCTTTAACCAATCCGTTTTCAGTTTTACCTCTTATAAAATAACTAATCCCGAAATCAAATGAATTGTATGTACCAATCGGAACTCCAAGTCCTGCGCTTATTCCGTACCTGATAACATCCTCATTATTTACCTTATAATATGATTTATCGTAAAACACACCCAACCGATAGTATAAGTTATCGAAGAATTTCCTGTCTTTTCGGGGAGCAGGTGTAACTTCGAGTCCCAATCCGTAGCGAATAGAATTTTGTAATCCAACCGGTGTAACTCCACCTTCTTTATAGTTGCTCCATTGCTGAAAAAGTACATCTCCTGAAACGATGTACCTGTCACCAAATTTATTCGATATACCAAAACCGAATGCTTCTGGCATATCTATATCATCTTCACTTAAATTAATTGTATCATATCCTGTACTCGAACCATAAATTGCATCGATAGTAGAAGTAAGGGTGTATCTTGTCTGATAAAACATTCCAATATTTAAATCCTCTAAAGTCTTGCTTTTAAAAATACTCCCAATATCAAATATCAAACCACCTTTGAAATAAGATCCTCTCAAATCGTGTTCTTTTTTTATACTTGCTGTTGTTAACGTGTCAGGGAAAAAGTCTTTAACGGAAAGCCTTGTTATATTTCCAAAGGCGTAATCCCATTCGGCTCCAACGCTAATGCTTTTAAATACAATATAAGACATCCCAACATTTATCCTGGTCAATCCTCCATTACCCGAATACGTTTCCGTGTAATCGTGACCTTCGATCGATCCCTTATTTGTAATAACGTATTCAATCTGGCTTATCGGGTTAAACCCCAAACTTAAAGTCCATCCATTCATTTGGTTAAACGGAATGCCAATATTAATTCCATTCACATTTCCGTCGGAAACTTCATTCGTAGAAACACCATCAGTGGTTTTTAAAAAACCATATTTAGCACTGATTGAGAAATTCGTGTACTTCAGTTTTGTGTTTGCAGCAGGATTGAGATTGTTAACCTGAGTACCATAAAGTCCGATTCCCTGTATGCCCATGGCATCGTTTCTCATATTAGTAAAATACTCAAGATCTCCTAATCCGAAAACAGTATAAGGAGAGCCTGTGGTAAAATCATCCTGTGCGTTTGCTGAACTGAACAACAAAAAAAAGATAAAGAGTGATTTGAAAATTATAAGTTTCATTAATATTATGTTTCTTAATTTCTAAGTGTATAAATAATTTTTAACCTTGGTCTTCTGTTTATATCTGAAGACGTATGATCATAAAAAACAAATCTGTCAAGGTTTGATACTTCAGAAACATTCCAAAATAACAAACCATAATTTTGTGCAGTTCCCAAATTCCATTGCTGAAATATTGAATTTAATATAACAGTATACGTAATTGAGTCTTTCTTGAATGCCTGGAATATCAAACCATCTGTTTCCTGGTTAGCCGAATCCGTTAACATTCCTAAATTCACCCGGGGATCAGAGTTTGAAGATATAAACGAATTATTCTTATCTAAAGTGAATTCCAATGAAGCTAAATTAATAATAATATTGGGGGGAAGTTTTGTCAGGTCAAACTTCATAATATTTTTAAAGCTGACTCCCGATTGCAATACGAATCTTTCAGCAGGGATAATTGAAACGGGAACAGTATTTAAAGAAACAGATTCAGATATATTTAAATTTAACGTATCCACAACTGAATTCTTCGATACTATCACTGTCATCGATGGTCTTACAGATTCGTCAGTATTTGATGCGAAAAAAGATTTTATAGTATTTGTGTTGCTGTTTGCAAGCATTACTATTCCATAATTTTTAACCGGGTAGTTCGTATCAGCAGCATAATTCAACCAATCCTGTACTGTTTGATTGTTTAAGTTAAAACTAATCTCAGCTGAGTCAGTTAGTGTTCCATTGTAAGAACCTAACACCGTAGTACCTATATTAGCAGACGTTAGTTCGTCATATTTAATTTCACTAAAGCCAAAAGATTTTGTAAGACTATAAACATTAAACGACGTCATCCCTAACGAGTCTTCAAAAAAATAATTATCATATTTCAAATTCAACTTTGCAGATAAAACAGTTGCGCTGTCATAATCCTGTGTAATACTTTTAAATTTCAATAAAGCTTTGGATATATATTGCTGATACAACCCAACAAGAAGGTTAGCCGATGCGGAAGTGTTAATATATTTCCGTGTATTGCTTTCTGTTATTAAAATTGTATCCGTTTGTGAATCGAGAGTTTTTGTTCTAAACGTATCACCCGGAGGTATATAATTTAATCCTAACTCACTCGGCTCTTCATGACATCCATTTAAAAATGAAAACGTAAACAGACTTAGTATAAGAAGATAAAAAATATGGAATCTTTTTAGATTGAAATACGATTTATAATTCGACATCAATAATTTTATATCAAATTTTTAAAAAATAATAAAGGTAAGATAGTATATTCCTAATTAATATTCTAAATACTTTTATTGGTTAAATTTTATAGTCTCTCACAAATTCAGATGCAGTCAGAAGATCTTTTGCAATATAATCAATTATAATTCCATCATTCTTACATTTAATCAATTCTTCATTACCATAACCGGTTAGTACCAGTATTCTTTTCATATTTGAATTCTCCGCACATTTCATATCTGTATACGAATCTCCTATCAAAAAGGATTTATCAATATCGATATTATATTTCGCTTTTGCTTTTAAAATCAATCCAATATTCGGTTTCCTATCAGGACTTTCAATTTTATATTTTCCTGTTTTGCCTTCGATATGATATGGCGAGTAAAAAATATCGTCTATCAAAGATTTACCGTCTTTTATAAGTAACCTCTTAAACTCGTTATGAATCTCATTAAGTTTATCTTCCGAAAGAAACCCTCTTGCAACTGCAGATTGATTTGTTATAATTATATTTAAATACCATAATTCTTTAAAAACAGTTAAAGCTTTCTTTACACCGGGAATAATTTCAAGATCTTCTATTTCGACAAGGTAATTGACTTCCTTATTTATTGTTCCGTCACGATCTAAAAAAATAGCTCTTTGCATAGAATTAATATTCGAACATTAAATCAATTCAGGAAGTTCTTTAGTATTATAGTAAAAGTTTGTCTTATAGAGAATGATTTATTTGGAGGTTAACATTTTTTTGTATAAAGCAATATATTTTTTTGCGGAAACTTTCCATGAAAAATCAAGCGTCATTCCATTCCTGATTAACGTATACCATTTCTTACTATCTTTCTTGAATACAGAAATAGCTTTCATTATAGCTTTATATAGTTCTTTCTCATCGTATCTTTGGAATAAAAATCCGTTCCCATCAGGTTTTCTATAGTCTTCAACCGTATCAGACAATCCGCCGGTATCCCTGACGATAGGCACTGTTCCGTACCTGAGACTGTACATTTGATTCAATCCACATGGTTCATATTTTGACGGCATTAAATACATATCACAACCTGCTTCTATATGATGCGCTAACTCCTCGTTAAATCCTACATGAACGATCAGTTTCTTTGGATATTTTTTCTTTGCTTTCATTAAAAATTTCTGATACTTCTCTTCGCCCTCTCCCAAAATTATCATTTGTATATTTTCTTTCATCAGTTTTGGAAGTATCTTCATTACTAAATCAAATCCTTTCTGATCTACCAGCCTGCTAACCATACCTATAAAAGGAATATTTTCATCATACTCAAGCTTGTATTTTTTTAAAAGCTCACGCTTGTTTTCATATTTTAAAGGAATCTCCTGGCGAGTATACCTGTATTTAATAATTTTGTCAACATTAGGATTCCACACTGAATAATCGATTCCGTTTAATATTCCCTCAACATCTTTTTTCCTTCTGTTTAAAACCTCTTCCATACCGCAACTGTATTCTTTATCAGACCTTATCTCCTGAGCATATTTCTCGCTTACAGTAGTTATCTTGTCTGCATAGTTAAGTGCGGACTTAAGATAGCTAAACTTACCGTAATGATATCCTCCCTTTTCAGTGAACACAGAATCGGGCAGGTTATTCTTTTTGAATGATGACTTCGGGAAATTCCCCTGGTAAGCTAAGTTATGAATTGTGAAAATTGTTTTAATGTCCTTAATGTGTGTATTGTTCTTATAAACAGTTTTCAGTAACGCCGGAATCAAACCTGTCTGCCAATCATTACAATGAATTATATCGGGCTTCCATTGTAATATTTCGAGAATTTCAAGAACTGCTTTGCAAAAGAAAAAGTACCGCTCATCATTGTTCGGAAAATCTTTCTTCGTTCTGATGTTCTGATAAATGCCTTTGTTTTTAAAATAGTCCTGGTTCTCTAAAAGATAGATCTGTGCTTTTGTATTTTTACCGTGTATAAAGGAAGACTTTATACTGAACTTTCTTGCCTTTCCGTTCACGTTGACAGTAAGATCCTTTAGCCTTTTTATTTCGTGAATCTGTAACCTGCGTTCGTCAAGCTGCCCGTACTTGGGTGTAATAATCCTTACTTCATTACCAAGTGAATTTAATGCTTGAGGAAGGGAATTTGAAACATCTGCTAAACCTCCTGTTTTGGAATAGGGATAAACCTCACTGGAGACGAAAAGAACATTATAACCTTTTGCCATCT
>JADHVP010000049.1 GCA_016783945.1 Ignavibacteria bacterium | reverse complement strand
AGTGTTAAATCATATCCCTGCAAACGTTAAGCAATATAACCAAAAATGGAAAGGTCATATTTGCGATTTAAATAAATTTATAGATAAACAGGAAATATATAAAATCCTAAACTACTAATGATTAACATAAAGAATTTTTGCAAAAATCCTGTCAGGATTTTTAAAGGTTTTCGTAGACCTGAGATTTTACTTGATGGGTTTTTTGTTCTTTAACATAGGTTAGAAAGCGAAAAAAAGTGTAGTGAAAAAGTTCATACTAAATTTCACACTCAATTTCATACTAAAGTTTACTTTTTTAATTGAATGAGGAAATAAAATTCCTTAAATTAACCAACTTTAAAACGGAGCGTAGCGTAGTCAGGTTATCGCGCCAGTTTTGGGAACTGGAGGTCGCTGGTTCGAATCCAGCCGTTCCGACGAAAAACGTGGAGGTCGTTCCGACTCTCTACATTATTAAATTCTCCCATCATAAAGAAACACTTAATCTTCCTTTTAGCCACAAAAGTCATGCCTTAGGCAGATTCGCTTATGGCGAACACAAAGACACAAAAAGCACTAAAACCAAAAATTTGATTAAGCTTTAAATCTGCATTTATTTATTTCGTGCCTTGGTGTCTTTGTGGCTAATGAACGTTAAAGATAGAAAAAAAAGTTACTCATATTTTACGAAGTACTTTCGTATTATTGTATAATGTATAAGCACGTCATAAGACCGTTTTTATTTCTTTTTGATCCTGAAAAAGTTCATAATTTTACTATGTGGTTTTTTCCTCTGATGGTTTTTTTATATCCTCTTTTCAGGTTACTATATAATCCGAAAAAATCTAACAAAAAAATATATGTGTGCGGTCTTACGTTTCGAAACCGCCTTGGGCTTGCTGCAGGTCTTGATAAAGATGGAACTGTTATCAGGTTCTGGGAAGCATTAGGCTTTTCTCATATCGAAGTTGGAACAGTTACTCCCCTTCCGCAGCCAGGTAATGAGAAACCAAGAATTTTTCGTTTAATTAAAGACAACGCCATTTTAAACAGGCTTGGATTCAATAACAACGGTGCGGATGCTCTGAAAAGAAATATTATTAAATCAAGGAAGTCAATATCAGAAGATTTCATCATTGGAGTAAATAT
Organism: Ignavibacteria bacterium; assembly: GCA_016783945.1. GTDB lineage: Bacteria > Bacteroidota > Ignavibacteria > Tepidaquicellales > Tepidaquicellaceae > BS750m-G4. The sequence goes on along the minus strand of JADHVP010000049.1, from coordinate 19,772 downwards.
CGGGAAGAATAAATACACTCCTATCGAAACAGCTTATGAGGATTATAAAATTTGTTTAGAGAAGCTTTATGAACAAGCAGATTACTTTACTATAAACATTTCTTCTCCAAACACTGAGGAACTTCGAAAACTTCAAGGTGTAGATTATCTGGATGAGTTACTCAGTGAAATACAAAAAACAAACACTGAACTATCTTGTCGCAAATCCTGTAACAAGAAAGTCATCTTTTTGAAAATTGCACCTGATTTGACTAATGAAGAAATTATTAATATTTGTTCACTCACTGTCAAACACAAAATAAATGGCATTATAGCAACCAACACAACAATTACACGTGAAGGTCTTTTCGAAAAGACTGAAGAAGAAGGAGGACTGAGCGGAAAACCTTTGAAGCAACTCTCAGACAATGTATTAAAAAAGCTAAATGAATTAAACGAGAAGAATGAAGAAAACAAAATTGTACTGGTTGGAGTCGGCGGAGTGTTCGATAAAAAAGGATTCGAAGATAAATTAAATGATGGTGCTGAACTCGTTCAGATATACACTGGTTTTATTTATGAAGGTCCTGGAATTATTAAAAAATTATTAAATTAAATCATAAATTATAAATTCTTTATCATGGATTCACCCGTTACATTAGTTTTAGTAGCAGCAAATGCTATAGCTTATTTTATAGTTAATCCTAATAAGAACATTGTTTATTTTGAGAAATTTGCAGAATGGCCCTGCCAAATAATACACAACAACAGGTATTACCAGCTCTTATCTTCTGCATTTCTACATGCCAATTTAATGCATTTGTTTTTTAATATGTTCGCTCTTTTCACATTCGGTTCTACGCTCGAAAGATTTTTTAACATGAATTTCGACGGATACATGGGAAGTATATATTTCGCCTTGATATATGCAATCAGTCTATTTGCAGGTTCGATACTTACTGTAGTTTTCCACTTCAACAATCCAAACTATGTAGCAGTAGGTGCTTCCGGAGCTGTTTCAGGAATAGTTTTTTCCTACATAATCTTTTTCCCAACGAGTACTTTGTATGTTTTCTTTATTCCTATGCCGGCTTTTGTGTTTGCAATATTATGGATCGCTTTTTCTATTTATGGTATGAAAAGCAGCAGGTTAGGAAAAATCGGGCACGAAGCACATTTAGGTGGTGCTATCGGGGGTGTTATCGCAACTTTATTACTAATAGATGGAGCAACAAGAGTGCTGTTGAATCATTTTAACGCTTTGTAAATTTATATTGGGTAAGAAGGATATGATGGTGAAGAAACTTAAGAGCTGCTGTTGAATCAATTTTACTATTAACTTTCTTCTCTCAAATTATTAATCTCTAAGTTTTTTTAAAACTTTTTCTGAACACTAACCTGTCAGCTATTGTAAATAAAATGACGAAAAACAAAATCATTATTAAATAAATGATAAAATCATTCGAGGTAGATAAACCAAACGCATCAAACAATTTCGTACTCAGAACATTTATCTTGAATGTAAAATAATCTATCACATCACTTGTCCCGAGCAAATCCCCCTCAATTTTTTGACCAAAGTATAAGGCTAACAATGATCCAAATGAAATAAATAGAATAGAAAAAACACCCACTAAATATTTAAACAGTTTTTTCTCTTTTACATCTTCTCTTGCAAACTCCCTGCTAAGTTCTATTTCACGCTCAAGCTTTTTAATAAACTCATCCGATGTTTTTTTATGAAGAGAATGTTTTATTTTTTCGTTTATATATGAGTCCATATTTACCTTACCTTCTCTCATGTAATTAAGATAATTTTTTTATTAAATAATTCAAACCGATATTTATCCCATTATACATATTCAAGGATTTCTTCTTTTGAATACTTCTCAAGTATAATATCCTTTAACTTCTCCTTTGCTCTGAATATTCTGTTCTTTACAGTTCCAATTGGAATCCCAAGTATCTTTGTTATTTCGCTGTGTGTCAATTCATTTATATAATACATGTTGAGTATTACCGAATAATGTTCAGGTATAGAATCAATGTATCCGTTAACAATATTTTGAATTTCATTCTCTGAAACACTTCCGTCGGGATCAAATCCCCTTCCCACTGAAAATCTATTACTATCGATATCTTTTTCATAAAAGTCTCTCGTCAATTCATCACCTTCTCTGTAATTTGATTCATTAATATCAATTGAGACTATGTTGAACTTTTTATTTTTATTTTTCTTATAAAAATCCACTGCGGTATTATATACTATTCTGTAAAAGTAAGTAGAAAATTTCGATCTCCCTTCGAATTGTTTTTGCATAACTGCTCTATATAGTTTCATAAACACTTCCTGCAGTGAGTCCTCTGCCTCCTCACGATTTTTTAAAATCTTTATCGTCAGTGAAAATGCCCTGTCTTTGTATTCTTCAACAAGCTCCTTGAATAATTCTATCTTGCCGTTCTGGATTTTTTTAATTATTTCGTGATCTAACTCTACCATTCAGATTATTAAATTCCTCAACATAGATATTTAAATGTAAATATTTTTTTATCAAATTTAAATATCTATATTGAAAAAATTATTGTTTAGATAGAGTGATCTTTCCATTCACAACGTCTATAACAACCTCAGCTTCTGAATCACCCAAGATGCCTTCAAAAGAGTTTTCATCTTCAGTCTTGTCTTCAGCTTCTTCTCCAAAAATTAAATCTTCCTTCTTGATCTTACCATGTTTAACATCGAGCTTAAATTTAGCTGAAAACGATTCTCCGAGATTAAGGTTCACTTTGCCATTCGTTACTTCGATATCAAGACCTTTAGTAGAATCTAAGTCTCCTTTTACTTTTCCGTTCACCAGGTCTATTTTGGTTTTTCCATATACTTTTTCAAGTTTAACATCACCATTTGTCAATTCTGCATAAACCTCATTTGATATATCCGTCATAAACAAATCACCATTAGTGTTATCTATCATTATCTTGATGTTCCCGGGAATATGAATATCAAAATTAATTTTATTATCATCGTCAAACGAAATATTGAAAAATCTTTTCGTTTTTGTGTACTCTGTATTTATACTAACTACACTCCCTGAGGTATCAACCTTAGCATTTATATTCTTAATTGGTTTATCCAGGTCTTTCTCCTTTACATGCGTTATCTTTTCAATCTTTATTCGAAGCAGGCTATCAGAGGTGTTTTGAAAGAGTCTTATATCACCATATTTATTATCAAGTGATATTTTTGTTTTATTATCTAAATTAATAACGCGCTCTTCCGTTTCTACTTTTCTATATTTCTTTTTAAATAAGCTGCAGCTTGTTCCGCTCAGAACAAAGGCTAACATTATAAAAATTATTAATCCCCTAAATATATTTGTGCTTTTATTTATCTCTTGAGTCATTTTATTTTTTATTTGGTTTGAATCTCAGAATTATTATTTGGTGTAGATTTTAATTTGTAGCTCAATATCGTATAATAAAGTAAAGAACCAAGACCGACAGCTAACAATACTATTCCGAATGTAATTCCATCATCGAAATCATATTGCGTTTCAAGAATATTAGCAACAGCTATACCTGCACCCAAAAAAGTCAAAAGAATTCCCCACTTTAAAGCAGAGAAAGGATTTGTGGTTTTTTTGCTGTAGTCTTTGAAGTAGATCTTTGCTTCTTCAGACGAAAGACCTTTTTCAATTAATCTCATTTTCTCACGATGTTTGGCATAAAGCCAGAAGAAAATAATTATTCCCGGTATACCAAATGTGAATATTATCGCAAATAAAGGTATTAACCCTTCTAAGAATGTCATGTTTTTATCTCCTATTGGTCATCTACGACCTTTTTTAGTTATAAGTTTTTTAATTGTAATTTCTGCTTTTTAAAATTGCTAAGAAAAACGCTATTATATAAGTAAATACTATTATAAATATTGATTCAATCATAATCTATTTCTTTGGACTGTTCGTGTATTAAAAAGTTGCACTAATTATAATTTTGATTTCTTTATCGCCAGGTACACTAATATTATAAAAGTCAAAACTATCGTAATAAATTCGAACATCTCTAAGTCTTTCTCGTTTTGACTTATTTAGAAGCGAAAGGTTTCATTCTACAAAACCAATTATCCTATGAGATTTTTTAAAGGAATATGCCTGCCGAAATGAGTTTCAATTTGCAATTTACAATCTCTTTAAAGAATAAATTCGAATATTCTCCAAGGAAACTCACAGGGAAAAATTTGAAAATTAAAAATTCATTAAAAATTGAAAATTGAAAATTGAAATTGTATTTAAATATATGAATTTGTTTTCTTGATGAGAATAAACGTTTGAATAGTTTTTAAGATAGTATGTACTTGCAGGTTCTTATTTCTTCAATGAATCAAACTCTACAATAAAAGTCGCTCCCTTTCCTTCTTCACTTTCACACCAAACCTTTCCGTGCATCGCTTCAGTTAATTTCTTCACAATCGATAATCCTAATCCTGTCGAGCTTTCACCACCAGTGGGCTTCGAACTTAACTTCGAAAATTTCTTGAACAACTTGTCTTTTTCTTTTTCTAATATTCCAGGACCATCATCCTTAACCTCTACCCTTACTTTACTGTTGACATTCTTGACACTTACCTCTATGCTTCCTCCATTAGGGGTATACTTCACAGCATTCGATATCAAATTATCAAGAATCTGAACTGTAGAATCATTATCGGCATTTATTTCAAGACCATCACTTCCCGATGCAAAATCTAATTTTATATCCTTAAGTTTTGCATGCTCTTTGAATTCTCCTGTTACACTTTTTGCAGTTTGATTAATGTTTACAGGTTCGAATTTTATGTTCAACTTACCCGACTCCATTGCATTTATATCAAGTAAATCCTTTATCAGGTTTATCATCTTATTAGATGTGGTCTTTATATCCTCCGCATATTCTGTTATCTCATGTGTACTAAGTTTTCCTGCATCCTTTGCAAAAATATTTGCAATCATGATTACAGTCGATAAAGGATTACGAAGATCGTGTGCAACTATACCAAGGGTTTCATTCTTCTCGTAATCCAGCTCCACCAAATGCTCGTTTAAAGACTCGACCTTTTCCAACGCCTTCTCCAGTTCAACATTCTTAAGGTAGTACACTTCCTTTTCTCTCTCTGCAAGTTCTTTTTCTTTCTGTGTTCTCTCAAGGTCAAAATTCAATTGCAGCTCGGCAATTGCTTTCTTTTTTTCTTCACTCTGTATATCATCCTTTATCTTTGAATATTCTTTATAGTGGATTAGTGATTTTGTCAGGTCCCCGGTTTGGTTGTGACTTTCGGAAAGTGACTTGTGTACTCTAAATTCTAATGTCTTGTACCCTTGCTCGGAAGCAATTTTTAGAGCTTTCTCAAAATATTCTATTGAGTTTTCTACTTCTCCCTTTTTCTTATAGACATCACCTATTAAATGAAGTATAGATGTGTAATTGTATTTCCTGCCAAGCTCCTCAGAAATTTTCATTGCGAGGACTAAATATTCCAGGGCTTTTTCATACTGACCCAGATCGCTGTATACACTGGATATATTACCCAACGTTTGAGCCTCGAGACCTTTATTTCCTATTTCCTTGAAAATCGTCAGAACCTGTGTGTAAAAATCGAGTGATTTATCTAAATCCCCTTGCCTGAAATATATCCCTGCTATATTCCCTAATGCCTGTGCTTCTCCATTCCTGTTGTTATGTTTCTTATGCATCTCAAGACTCTTGTAATAATAGTTTAGTGCTTGATTGTTGTTTTTCAACCACGAATAAATATTACCTATATTATTATATGTAACCGCAACAGGATGTTTATCTTCTACTTCTTCGTTAATCTTTAAACTCCTGAAATAATATTCCAGTGCTTTAGAATAATCGTGGAGATTAGCATACACAACTCCAAGGTCTGTTAGGATACCCGGGAGAAGGGATTTGTTATTTATTTTTTCACAGATATTATAGCTCTCTAAGAAATTATCTAATGCTTTTCTGTACTCACCCTTTCTCATATACACCGAGCCAATGTGATGGTTTATAGAAGCCTGACCTTCGGGATTGTTCAACTCCTTATATAATTTCAGCGACTCCTCAAGGCTATTGATTGAATTCTCATATTCGGAAAGCATCCTTTGGCAGATTCCAATGACAGATAGACTCTCAGCCATACCACCCTTCTCATTAATCTTTTTAGAAACGTCAAGAGCTTCTTTGGCAATACTCAAAGCTTTCTTCGGTTCCTTCTTATGAAGTTTCAAAGCAAGCTTGATTAACAGGGATATCTTCCTGTTATCATCTTCGCCTTTTACAATTCGTTGATACAAATCTTTTAACTTGAGCTTCATCATGAGTGCTGTTTCTCTTTATGCTAAATTATTATTATTCTTTTTACTATGCAATACAATGTTTTATTATACATTTTTTATTCATAAATAACAACATAATGGGGATTTTATAAAGTTCTCTTGGGGGTCGGCTTTGTTATTTACTGAATGTTCTTTTGGTTACGAAACAGTAGGGGTTCAAAATCTTGAATCCCTACTTCAAATTCATAAAACAAAGTTAAATTTCTTTCTCATTGAGAGGATTCGCGTATTAATAGAAATTGTCTGTTTGTCTGAAAGACGTGGTAATTTAGACATAAGAAGCTTCGAATGTAGTTAGGATTGGCTTGTTTGTATTGGGCAACGGAAATTCTTCCAGATATAATTCAGTTGCTTCTTTAAGATTATTAATTGCTTCTTCGATAGTTTCACCCTGACTGACGGTACCGACTTCAGGACATTCAGAAACATATAAGTTTCCTTCTTTATATACTATCGCTGTAAAAACTCTTTGCTTCATATTATATTTTTGAAATAACCTAATAATCCTTCAAAATAATATCAAGTTAAATGTATCAAACTCAAAGTCGTAGGGGTTCAAAATCTTGAATCCCTACTACATGTAAACGAAGGGTCTCTCTCGCAAAGAGGACTCTGTATTTTGTTATTCATTAGAGTCCCCTGCAGGTGACTCTGATGGAACGAAAATATAAAGCTCATAAATTTATATCTTAACTTTCTCTGCTATATTCTATTTCTAACTCACGTTCATATATCTTTTTAATAGAATCTGATAAATACTCACAATTAATCATTTTACAATTGTCCAGAAGCTGAAATGACTGTATACAATTTGGATAAATCATTAGTGCTGGGAATTTAAGAAATATAATTTTTCCTTCATTTTTGAATATCCAGTCATCATTTTTATTCATTGGTAAAAATATTTGGTATATACATTTATGGAAAAATATAACAAAAGTATACTCAGGCATAGGATAATCTTTATATATTAATTTTTTTTTAAATAAATATGCTGTTGGATATTCGAAATATTCGTTTGGGCTAAAATAACCGAAAAGGAAAGAATTATATTTTATTCTAACATCTCTATCGTATTTAGTCCCTAATAGAAATTCCCGTCCAGTATCAAACAATTTAAGTTCATTTTCATTAAATAAACAAAAAGCAATTTTGAAAATAGATTTATAGACATTAATTGGTTTATACTCAATTTTACAATTAAGTTTCAATAATTTATTTTCTTTATCATCAATCAAATATGATTTTCCTTTTATTTGTTCAACGTATATATTTTTACTATCCCTAAATATTTTTAAATCACCATTTTTATGTTCAAATTTCGGGTTTCTTCCCGAATTTAGATACCAAGCAAAAGTTCTTATAGGTCCTAAATACCTTGCCAAATCTACTTCATATTCACTGAATTTCTCATTGCAATTATCACATTCAAAATTTGAAAGAGTGTTAACGTTCCCTAATAATTCAGGAATTATGTGAGCATCATTATTAAAAGTAACTTTTGGTTCTTTTTTATTACAAAATCTACATATTTTATTATTCTTGTTGCCAATGTATTTTTTTTTATTATATCCTGTGGTTAAATATATAATAGGTGAATATATTTTGAAAAAATTCTTTGAAAGAGATAAATTATGCTTGTAAGATATTATCATTATTTAGAATTTAAAGTTATAAGTATAATCGATTTTATTTATATAGCGTCAGGTCTTAATAACCTGACGCTATATTAATTTCTCATTATTTATTTTTTATTTCTTTTATCAAAATGATAAAAGAAAGCAATAGTATCGCTAGCTCTAACATAATTTACTCCAAGATTTAATTATCAAATATTCCCCTTATACTTAAACATACAAATTTCTTAATAAACATTATCCTATATTTATTAATTTTTATTTTTTACTTAAATATACAAATCTTAGATATAATATTTCTTTGCTGTCAGGAGTCCCCTCCTGACAGCATCTAATTTATATTTACTTACAACTCCACCACCACTTTATAACTCCCATCACTTCCCTCGTTATTTGTTACGTTAAGGAAATGATTCGCTTCGTAGTCCCCGAGGTCTGCGGCGGTAACGGTAACTTTATCCTCTGCGTTTACGGATATTCCACTTGCACACGCATCCCCTGCCGATGGTGCAAGGCAGAACGTCAAAGCAACAGTTCCCGTATTTTCCAGTATAATCTCATCGAGTTCCCCGAATGTGCGTTCATCAATGTTCACTGTCTCACCTGCAGGCACGTCACCCGAGAACGTCTTTTGCTCTTTTGGGCGTATAAACGACTGGTCGAAGTATGTGTTCATTGCTTCTACGTTCCCGACGTTATTGAACGCTATGAAAAGTATATTCTTCATAAGCTGTACCTCAATCACGTCCCGCTTCTCGATTGAAACGTCCCTCATTCCTTCCACCTCTCCCATCAGTGCAAGCTGTGCAGTCCGTGCAGTATTAAAGGTCGTCCTCAAATCCGTAAACAATGTAAGAAAAGGTACTCCCACTTCAGCCTGGTGAGTCGTTGCAGCATTAACCATCCTGTCCATCAAAACGCCTACGTTCTCGAGGCTCGCACTCGAATATTCGGTGATGCCGTGCGGGTAAAACTCCTGGTACGTTGGCGAATCCTTTCCGTATGTTCCACGCACAATACCTTCTTTCTGGCTTGCCGCATTTTTAAACGCCCCCATTGCATCGTTCATCGCAACCGTTGAACCCTCTTTTATAGCGGTCTTTGTATCCTCGTCCGATATTGCACCGTAATAATCGTTGTATGCAGTGGTTGTATTAGTAATAAGATCATTGTAAATCCCTCCCGTGTTATTAACCATCATCCTCTGAAGATTTATCTCCGCAAACTTACGCATATTAAAATCCAAGATTTTTGGTGTATCTAAGTGATTCCTGAAGAATGTTTCGATGTTAATCATTTTAATCTCCTTTTGATTAAATTTTTAAATTGTTGATTAATTATGTGTATATCATTTCCACTTTTGGAAATGCCCTCTTGAAACTTCTGAATACACTTTCCACTTTTGGAAATGCCACCCTGAAACTTCTAACTGCCATTTCCACTTTTGGAAATGCCTATCTGAAACTTCTAACTACCATTTCCACTTTTGGAAATACCCATCAGAAACCTATAACTACCATTTCCACTTTTGGAAATGCCTTTCTAAAACTTCTAACTACCATTTCCGATTTTGGAAATGCCTCCCTGAAACTTATGACTACCATTTCCACTTTTGGAAATGCCTTTCTAAAACTTCTAACTACCATTTCCGATTTTGGAAATGCTACTCTGAAACTTCTGAGACTAATTTATGGAAAAGAACTTGTATTATCATTCATTATTCTCTATTCATTATTATTTGATCAGCACCATTCTCTTAATATCTGTAAACGAACCAACTTCTATCTTATAGAAATATATCCCGCTTGACAAATTACTTCCGTCAAAAGCGACCGAATATCTTCCAGCCGCTTTAAATTCATTATAAACTAACCTCGAAACTTCCCGTCCTAAAATATCATATATAATTAACTTTACAGTTCCATCTTTTGGTAGTTCATAATTTATCGTTGTTGATGGGTTGAAAGGATTAGGATAATTTTGTGAAAGTGAATAATTATCAGGGATGATTTTATTTGTCGTACTATTATCATTTTCTCCGTATTTATTTCCGTACAATAAAGTGATATCCTCAATTAATCGTTTTCCTTTTTCTTCATCTGATAGGTGACGGAGAATGGTTAGATTGGTGCTTGCTCTTGTTTTTAATTTTTGGTCTCTGTCTTTTGCTCTTATTATCTTTTCATTTGCTGACCTATCATCTCTTGTTCTGCTCCTTATTACTTTTTCTGTATTCTGCTTTATTTTATTTTCTTGTACTCTGTATGTATCATGTAATCTTTTCATCAGGGGATCACTGTCAATTAATTTTTCAAATTTCTTTAGCCTTCTTTGTTTATCCATCTTGATTATCTTTTCTGTAATACCTCCACTGGTTCCTGAATCTAATAAATCAAGTACTGCATCCCAATCCCAGCTTGCAAGTATTCTTGCTTCGGGATCAGGATGGAAAAGGGCTAAAAATTCATAACCATCGAGAGCATCATCTAAATTATCCATGTTTGCTTCGCACATTAAGATCAAGTTGTATGCTATATCTACAAACTCACCATCGTATAATTCCGATAGTATTTTTGCATCGAGATAATTTCTAAGCTCACCATACAATACATCACGGTATTCCTGGTTATCAGAGGTGTCGAGCATCTCATGGCATTCATAAATCTCATAAAGAGAGGTGTTCAAAAACTGGCTTTCGGTATAAGAATCGATATAATATTTATAAGCTGCAATTGCATCCAGGTATAATCCCGCATCCATTTTTTGAAGTGCAAGATTATAAAACCTTTCATCCTCAGGAATCATAGATTCTGGATAGCCTTCGGTTACAACTATAGTATCGTAAATATCATATCCTTTGTCAACTATTATTATTTCCGTTTGTGTAGGTATACTATGTGGACATTGGAAACCCGGTGTTTTATAATCGTCAATTGTAATTTGCTGATAGGAATTATTTAATAAAAAACCACGAGCAGAATTATTCCCCGTATACCAGCAATTATTTCGGGCATTAAGAAATGTCGAAGAGGTATTCAAGTGACCAAATAAATGATAGTTATTTGTTGCACATGTGAAATGATTGTTACCATAATCCGGGTAAATATTTCCAAAGCCAATATGAACATTATCATAATTTTGAGAAGTAAATTTATTCTGACCTGCCGACCATGCTAAATTATCTTGATTATAAGTAGAGGGTGCTAAATGTACTGTTGAGTTGCCTGCAAGGTTCATATTAATATTACCTGCATACATAATATTCTTATACAAATAAGCATTACTCATAGAAAAGGCAAGATTCCTGTTCAAGCTGCTTGCACTGAAATTATTATTTTTAATATCTCCCGATATTTTCATCCCGATTAAGTCAGCTAATCCTGCAGAATTAAATGTATTATTATTTACAAAAACAGGTGTCAGGTTTGAAGCAAGACAATAGAGTATTAAAGATATATACCCTCCCGAAAAAGTATTGTTTACAATATCAATGTGACCATTGGAACTTATGTTATAGTGGTTTCTTATGTAAGTACCCGATCTCGTGATACCATCATATGGAGGAACATTGAATGTATTACCATCTATATTAATATCAAACACGTTTTCTGCGTAAACACAATGAGAACCGTTTTGATGCAGATTGAATATATTATTCTTTATTATCTTACTTGAGTTCATATAATTTGTATTGGTGTTTACTATTTTTATCGGATTCTTAACAGTGTTTAAAGTACAATTAGTAATTGTTGTCTGCGAACCTGCATTTTCAAAATATAAACCTTCCCAGGGACTTGAGCCATTAGTGCTAAATGTAACATTGTTTGCATCTATATAAGCTCCATTCTTAAATTCTATTTTAGCATTACTGCCAAGTTTGACTTGAGCGTTTGGATTAAGCTTTAGATAAGAATTTGAGCCATCGAATGTGAGTGTGGTGTTATCGCCTAACTTTAATTTCGCGTTACCATCGATTTCTATGTAACCTCCGTTATTAACAGTGTTGTTACCTTTGTAATATAATTCTGATTTTTCAAAAACTCTATGACAGGATGTATTGTTCCATACAACATTAGCACCCTCGTTGATTAAGACACCTCCAAATGTTGGAAATATTCCAGCATTAGGTTCTAATATCAACGTAGAGTTTGGCTCGAAATGAATTGTATCACCCCATCCTGCTTCTTCATGACCACTTATCCATAACTTTTTCAATCTTTTCATTATCAATGTATCACCCTGCTCTGCTGTTATTTTCATACCTGATGTATATACAGGATGATTTTGATATAATTGAGCAGGGGTGCAAAATGTATTACCAAGAACATTTTCACCTGGTGGTATTGGAGGTCGTAAGTAATAATCATGATATGCATTCGAATCTATCCATGTATTATAACCATACCTATCTTGATCTCCTAAGTTATTATAAACAGTATCAAAAATAACTTTAGTACCAATTGTCAGGTCTCTTAATACATGGTCAGCAACATATGGAGCTATGGGGAAAGGTGTAGTTCGTGCATAGAATTTCTTCTCCCATGGCATATCCCTATTATGCAGCATTTTCCATACTTTAAACTCTTTGCTTGGCTCTCCACCCTGTAGAGTATCCCATGTATAGACTTCTCCAAAGGTACTATCTATTGAAGGCAAAGTTCTTAATCCATATACAGTAACCTTTTGAGAATACTGAAAATAAGTAATCTTCCAGTCTACTGAATAACTTGTCCAGCTTGAATCCGGAAAGAATTTTTTAGAATATTTGCTATCCAATGAATTAAAATATAATACATATTTTTCCTTTGGACCAATTGAAGGTTCTATTAAGAATGTGATTTTATACCGTGCATATCCCCATGCTCCCTGTGTTCCGGGATGAGGTAGTTCGTTGCTAAAACCTAAATCAAAGATAGCTCCACCACCAAGACGTGTTGTGTCGTGGAAATAAATAGGATATATGCTGTCTTGGTTATATTCAAGAAACAATTTATATACAGAACCATTCATTATAGTATCAACCCTATTCCAGGCAACATATTCGTTAGCTCTTCCTTCAAAAGGGATTGAAGAAGTTTCTATAGTAATAGTAACCGTACATGTACTATTAGCAACTGCTTCTAATCCTAAATCACCATCAAAGTCTGCTTGAGCTAATGAGTTATTCGTATTGATAATGTATAAGATAACAATAGAAAGTAAAAGTATAATGTTTAATTTTTTCATTGTTCCAATTTTCATTTTATAAATTATTATTCAATTAATTGAAAAAAATAAAAGTAAGTGATGAAGTAAAGGAATAACTAATATATATTAGTGATATTTCTTTATTCATATGGTGGTGTGTTCATGAAAACCTCCTTTTGATTTTCAAAAAAATGTATTACTATTTCAGGAGTATCATCTTCCTTGTTTCTAAATAACTTTCCGTTTCTAATTTATAAAAATAGACTCCACTTGGATAATCTGAACCATCCCATTCTACTTCATAACTTCCATTCCACAGCTTTTTATTGATTAATATGGCGATCTCTTCTCCTAAAATGTTATATATTTTCAATTTTATTTTCTGATCATTACTTTTGTTGATAGTAACATCAAACCTGATTTTTGTAACAGGATTAAAAGGGTTAGGAAAGTTTTGATATAGTATAAAATCTTTTGAAACTTGAATATAATTATTTTCTATTGATACAATTCCATTTTCATTGTAAACTGCTAGTCCACCTCCTGTTCCCACCCATTTGTTATTATTAACATCTACTGTAATGCAACTTATTGAATTACTCGGAATCGGAGAGTTGGAAGTATTAAGTATTGACCAGGTAGTATCATTGAAAACGACTAAACCAGTTCCAGATGGTCCTATATATTTTATATTATTTGTATCAACTGCTACGCAATTTAAATGATATTCAGGTAAACCAGAATTTGATGGATCATAAACAGTCCATATATTAGAATTACTATTAAACTTAGCCAGTCCCCCCCATCGTGTAGCTATCCATTTTATTCCATTATTATCAACGGAAATTTCTCTAATCTCATTTGAGGGTAAACCAGAATTCCAATAATTATATACAGTCCAAATAGTATCATTGAAACTTATAATCCCAGCACTGTATGTTCCAATCCATTTTACATTATTGTCTAATGCTAAAGCCCATATCGCGTTAAGTGGTAATCCTGAATTTGTTGTGTCATAAATAATCCAGCTTATATCATTATATTTAATTAAGCTTGCTCCAGACCCTATCCACTTAGTATTGTTTTGGTCTACTATAAGCGAAAAAATATAATTACTTGGAATAGGTGAGTTTGAAGTATCATAAATTATCCAATTAACACCATCATTTTTAAGACATGCTAAACCACCACCAGGAGTTCCAATCCATTTGTTTCCATAGTTATCTATATCTAATGACCATACTACATTATGAGGTAAAGGTGAATTAGAAGTATCATAGACAGTCCAGTTTGTTCCATCAAATTTGACTAATCCACCCCACCCAGTTCCTATCCACACTACCCCATTATCTTCAAAAGCTACAGCTCTAATGCTATTTACTGGTAGTCCAGAGTTTTGTGTAGTGTATACAATCCACTGGGGATTTTGTGAGTATGCAATAGATGGAGTTATAAAAAAGGATACAGCAATAAAAATAGATAAAGAAAAGGTAATGGCTCTTTTAGCAGTAAGGTAACAAATAAATTTATTTAAAAACCTTTTCATCAAGGTAATTCCTCCAATAGTTACTTATAATCTAATTAATGTTTTCAAAAAATGCAAATGCAAAATGTACATTTCCTAATTTTTTGTTGTGTCAGATGTAAGCATCTAATACAATATCTAATAAAACACTTTAATATTCTCTTCTGAAAATCTTTATCTATTCGTGAGATTGCAGAAAATTCTTTAGTCTATCCAACCTATCCGTCCTATCCATCCTTGCTTCATATTAAAATAGTAAATTCATATTTAATAATCAAAGAGGTTTTCGATGGACTTGTATATTGTAACTAAAGTAGTAAGAGCTTTCACTTACTCTTTTGTAATATTAATAAGAATACTTTTCCCTCTGCGTCATAACATTGATTTTAAAAAATTTTATCCATATTATTCAGAAATCAATTTCCAAAATTAAATTCTTTTAAACTCAATCTAAATAAAATGAAAAAATTCTACATTACGCTGCTTCTGTTAACATCTATATTATTACTCAGAATAGATGTAACAAACGCAGGCGACAGGATGATGTTAATAGAAGCCTTCACGAGTTCAACATGTCCCCCATGTGCTACTAATAACCCGATTTTAGAAGCTTTCCTCAGCAGTTCCGACCCGGAAAGAATCTCGGGAATCAGTTACCACATGAACTGGCCCTCCCCGGGAAATGATCCTATGTACCTTTACAATCCGACAGAAAACACCGCAAGAAGAAACTACTATGGTGTGAATTCAATTCCCCAGGCTCGTTTCGACGGTATAATACATATCAGTTCGGGATACTCTCAGGCAATTTTCCAGTCGCATTATAATACTCGCAAAGACATACTAAGCCCGGTTACAATTATTCTATCAGACAGCACTTATGGTGACAGTGTACTCGTCAGAGCAGTGGTTTACTGTGAGACACTTATTTCGAATCCATCAGTGAGAGTACATCTTGTGGTAATCGAAAAGCATATTCACTATGCAACTCCTCCTGGGACAAACGGAGAGACCGATTTCTATAATGTAATGAGAAATATGCTGCCAACAGCAAACGGAACTATGGTTACATTATACCCGGGAATGACAAAAGTCATAGAAGAAAGATATTGGATGGACCCAATATGGCAGGCAAACCAGATAGAGGTAGTTGCTTTTGTTCAAGCGGCAAATAACGAAATACTAAACACAGCAAAGAAGACGCTTAACTTCACACTGCTTTCAAATCCCGCTTACCAGGTTGTAAACCAGGGGCAGAGTGGAAGCAAGGATTACCAAATAATAATTCCACACATTGCTTCGGGATATAATTTACCCGTTACATTTACTGCTGCTATAGATCCGCCTACTACAGGAATTTCAGCTTCATTCATTGGCGGAAACGTAATCAACAGCTTCCCCGACTCAGTTAACCTTCAAGTAACATCCACTGCTGCAGTTCCTTCTGGAGAATATAAAGTAGTCGTTACCGGAACTAACGGGCAAGGCAAAACCCATAAAACTGTGGTCAATTACCTGGTCGGGAAGAGTTACGTTATGGTCGGTACAAATAAATCAATGCTTAATTTCAAAGTAAATAGTGTCAATTACGGCTCTACACAGATCTTCGCATGGAACCTTGGTTCAAATCAAACACTCGAAGCCATTACACCTCAGATATTTCAAACTACAAGATACGTCTTTGATAACTGGAGTAACAGTGGTGATACAATACAAACAATAACGGTCAATGCAGATACAAACGAATACATAGCAAACTATCATACACAATATAAAATCACATCAAGTGTTAATCCCAGTGGACTTCCAGTTACTGTGACAGGTGGAAACCAATTCCATGATTCCGCAGCAACTGTAAATATTTCCGTTACACCAACACAAGTGCAACATAATAACATGACTTATTACTTCCAAAGATGGTTAGGCTCAGGTAATGGTTCATACAGCGGATATAACTCAAGCTTTCAGGTTGACTTACATAACCCAATAATACAGATTGCATTTTATGACACAACAGTCGGTATACAAAACATAGGAACGGAAATTCCTGATAAATACGAATTGCATCAGAACTATCCGAATCCATTTAATCCTGTAACAAATATTCAATTCGACCTGCCGAAATCAGGACAGGTAAAGCTAAGCATATATAACATACTCGGCGAAGAGATTGAAACGCTTTACAATGGCTTACTCTCTGCAGGAAGTTATGAATATGACTTCAATGCATCATCTTATGCAAGCGGTGTATACTTCTACAGGATAGAGACAGGAGACTTTGTTGCGGTTAAGAAGTTAGTTGTGATGAAGTAATTCGATTAATAAAAAACTAAATATTGAAAAAGCCATTTTAATAATTAAGATGGCTTTTTTTATAATCACTATTCTGTTGATGCCTGTCCAGCACGAAAGTCTACTGTCTTGTTTTATTCAAAAGGCAACCTCCGAAAATGGCAGTTGTGTATTCTATTTATAAAAGGAAAGGAATGTCAAATGTGTTGAGGTTGCCTTTTGAATAAAACTTTTAGCATTTAAACAATTTAAAAAGAACCCCCCTTCAAAAGTCCAATTACCCTGCTATCTTTATCAGACCATTTTATCTGAAGGGGGGTAACCCAAGTCCTCATTCCATATCTTTACTATTGCCAAAGAACTTTTCTTGTACAAAGGGTATGAATAATACAACGCTTCAAATTAAATACATTTAATAACACAA
The DNA here is from genome assembly GCA_016783945.1 of Ignavibacteria bacterium. Taxonomy (GTDB): domain Bacteria; phylum Bacteroidota; class Ignavibacteria; order Tepidaquicellales; family Tepidaquicellaceae; genus BS750m-G4. The sequence goes on along the minus strand of JADHVP010000049.1, from coordinate 2,348 downwards.
TAATTGTTTTATCCAAATATAATACATTTAAATTTAAATAGTCGAGCAGAAAATTTTAGCATTATCAGAAGAAATAATATGATTGTTACTTTAAAGAAAAGATGTAATCCATATATATAATTATAGATATAATAATATTGTATTGTGTATTATCATAAAAAACTGGGAAAATAAAAATTTAAATTGTCAAATCTCAAAACCTTTCGAGACTTAAAAGAATCATGGTATAGCTTGCCACAACACAGACCGCAACACTCTTGAAGGTTAGAGTAAAAAAGGCTTTAATCCTAAGCATTAATAAAATGAATAATCAAAACTAAAAAGTTATATTGTACCTAAATTCAATTTCCTTTAATATTAATAACCATAGAAGTAGTTCTAAACCTAAGAAATAGCTTTTATTCTCGCTTGTTAGTCAAATGATAAAGATATATTTTTGAAACATGGAAAAGCAAGAGAGTAAATATGAACAACAAATTTGAACAGTAATTACCTATACAATCAATCAACAATTACAAATTAATAGTTCTTTATTGTGCTGTTCTAAAATTCATCGCACTGAACACTCAAAGTTATCGTATAATTATTAATAACAAAAATCGAATATAAGACTAATTGAACACAACACATCATAAGCAAGATCTTCCCGATGATTTTCTCAAGCTTTCACATCAGATATTGTTCTCTGCAAACAAAGGATTATTAAGGATTGATTTTCTGCAAGAAATTGCAAAAATAATTTTGAATTTCTCTAAATGTGATGTTCTCGAACTCTGGATAAAAGAAAATAAAGATCACCCCCGCGGTAAGATTGTAAGAATTCAGAAAGAAAATTTCCAATTCGAAATAATTCCCTTTTTAAAGATTAAAGATAGTGAACTCAATCATATTAAGTATAAAGATTCAGAATTGGGAAAACTATGTAATGATGTTCTTCATAGTCATTATGATCCAGCTTCACACTTCTTCACAAGAAACGGTAGCTTCTGGACAGGGGATATAGTTAATTACTTAACTTCTGAGTCTGGAACAAAAGAGCAATTAAACAAAAAAGAGTTTCTCAAAGATGGGGATTACAAATCAATTGCACTGATTCCACTTCCTGTCAATGGAAAGAACATTGGGCTTTTACAATTGAAGAATACACAACATGACTTTTTCACAAAAAAGGAAATAGAACTTTATGAAGGTATTGCTTCAATTATTGGAGTTGCATTAATGAATCAGAACACACAGACAGCACTCACAGAGCGGGTTAAAGAGTTGACATGTTTATATGGTATAGCAAAGGTAGCTGAGCAATTTAACAATTCCCTTCACAAAATTCTTCAGGGAATTGTAAACCTTCTTCCTCCTGCCTGGCAATACCCGGAGATTACGTGTGCGAAAATAGTTTTAGATGGTCGTTCTTTCACTACACCTAATTTCCAAGAGAACCATCAAAAACAAACGGCAGATGTTGTGATAGATGGTGAAAAACGAGGTGTTGTCAAGGTAGTATACATAGAAAAAAAGCCAGAGCTAAACGAAGGTCCATTTTTAAATGAGGAACGCAGTCTAATAGATACAATTGCCAAACAGATTGCCCTCATCATCGAGCGTATACAAGCTGCAGAGGATCGATTAAAACTTCAGGAACAACTGAGACATGCAGATCGTTTAGCCACTATTGGACAGCTTGCTGCAGGGGTAGCTCACGAAATAAATGAACCCCTTAGCAATATTCTCGGATTCACACAGCTTGTAGGGAAATGTCCCGGATTACCTAAACAGGTTAAGGGAGATTTAGAAAAAATAATCGATGCTTCACTACATGCCCGGGAAATTATTAAAAAACTTATGCTGTTCTCACGGCAAAAGAAACCAGAAAAATTAAATGTCAATCTCAATAATTTAGTAAACGAAGGATTATATTTTTTAGAATCCCGTTGTACAAAAGAGGGAATTGAGCTCGTTCGCTCACTAAATCCAGATGTACCTGAAATAATCGCTGATCCTTCGCAGTTGCACCAAGTTTTAGTCAACCTGGTCGTCAACAGTCTACAAGCAATGCCTCAAGGAGGGATTTTAACGATTCGAACAAACTTTTGCAAAAGTTATGTTTCTCTCATTATTAAGGACACAGGCTCAGGCATGAGCGATGAAGTAAAAAAACAAATGTTCATTCCATTCTTTACAACGAAAGACGTAGGGCAGGGAACTGGAATTGGTTTATCAGTGGTTCACGGAATTATAACTTCACACGGAGGTTCAATCATAGTGGAAAGCAACATTAATAAAGGAACGCGGTTTGAAATTCAACTACCTATAAATGGTACTCAAAACAAAGAACAAATCAATTAGTATGG
>JADHVP010000048.1 GCA_016783945.1 Ignavibacteria bacterium | reverse complement strand
TGAGATAACTCCTTTTATTGCTGTATTAGGAGCTGCCGGTCTTGCAATTGGTTTGGCTTTGCAGAGTAGTTTGGGAAATTTTGCCAGTGGCATTTTAATTTTACTGTTCAAACCCTACAAGATTGGTGATTTCGTAGATGCTGCTGGTAATAGCGGAACTGTACATGAGATTCAGATTTTTAGTACGATTTTAAAAACACCCGATAACAAGACAGTTATCATTCCTAATGGAGAAATATACAACAGCAGTATAACTAATTATTCTACAGAGCCAACTCGTCGAGTTGATATGACATTCGGGTGTGGTTATTCGGATAATCTTAAAAAGGTAAAAGAGATATTAGAAACAATTCTTAAAAACGATGCACGGATTTTAAAAAACCCTGCTTCGATGGTTGCTGTTTCAGAACTTGCTGACAGCTCGGTGAACTTTGTCGTTCGTGCATGGTGCAACACGCTCGATTACTGGAGCATTTATTTCGATATGCAGGAGAAAGTCAAGCTGGAATTTGATAAAGAAGGTGTTTCAATACCATTTCCGCAGCAGGACGTGCATGTTTATAATAAATAAGTGCTTAAGAACAAAGCTTATTACAAACTGGTTATAAATATGCTTGGAGGAAACAGGGGTGATAATTTAAACTAATTATTGGGAATATTTTTAATTTTATATTTTAATATCTTCTTTTGAGGTGTTTCCCAGAGAATATAGGTTTTAGTATCGTTTGCAAATATCTTTTCGTTTTGTGATTTTTCCTTTATAATAATGCCTTGGTTATCAAAGTTTATGCCATCAAAAACATAATAATATTTTTCATTATTACTATTACCAATTAATAAATGTAGAGTAGAATTATTCTGATTATAAGAAGATAGAAGTTCTTTGTTTTCTACTATTTCTATTGGTAAACTCCAGTTCACACAATCTATACTCCAATTGTAATAAACTTTTGAATATTTATCCTTTGTTGAATTGTTGAGATACATCCAAAATATATATAATTTTTCATGTAGCTTAAATATTCCTATTGGATAGAAAAAAGAATCGTCCCTTATCTCTTTTGAATACTTCTTGTTTTCATTAACAATCTCAACAGATTCAAGCCAATTTAAACCATCATATTTATTAAACATGATCCGATATACGTGACCTCCCGGTATATTATTAAAAACACCTTTAAACTTTTCTTCTTCTTCAGACCATACTGAATAGAGCGTGTCGTTCGATGAAACTGATTTGAAATCAGCACAATATTTATATCCCTTTTGAACCATTATGGAATCCGCCACTTGTCTCTCATTAAACTTTAAAAGAAAATTTTTCTGATAATACCTATAACTTAGAATCCCATCATTTACATCAAGTACTGCTTTTTTCTCTGAATCAAAGTTTTCATAAATTAAATAATTATTTTTATTTCCCAAAAAGATGTCTGTTATATCCATCCTAGCTGACCGTTCTGGGATTGTCAAAAGTCTAGTCTTCTTATAATTCCTAAGATCTATCTCATATAAATATTTATCATCCACAAAATAGAATTCACCCGATGTATATAGCTTGGAGAAACCACTTACTTTATAATGATTTCGGGCATATTTATTTACAATATTTAGATTATCATCAATTATTCTATAGTGATTTGTGCAATAGAACTCCGAATAATGAATTAGTATATTAAAAATGTCATCATCAAAGAATACATCATAATCAAAATCAAATATATTGGAAAAATAGGGTATGTTGATTGAGCTATAGTTTGAATCAACAACAATTTTAATAGGGAAAAAATCCGTCTCTGTAGATTTTATATCTTCTAAATAAGTTTGTAATAAAAAAGTTATATCTTTTCCATAATCTTGTAGCAAAGTTTTATATTTAACTTTATGCTGCCAATGATCATCTAATAAATAACCAATTACTGTGTAAAGAAAAATTCGCGTATCTTCATATTGTTCCTCAACATAAAGAGTAGGTTTTATGATTCTGAGATTAGTCTTGTCTATTTTTTTTGTTTTATCAATTTTCTCAGCAAATAATGCAATAAACTTATCACCACCTATATTATTTTGATAAAAATAAATTGATTCCAAATTAATTTGTTTCTCTATACCCTTAAACGATTGTATTATTGTATCAGCAATCTCTACTCCATACTGATGTTGAGCATAGCAATGAACACTACGATTAAAATACAACGCCATACAAATAAGAAAAACTGATTTTAAGAAATTGTATTTTTTAAAATCAATCCTATTTAACATTCCCCTTATCAAAATACATTATTATGTTAATGTAAAATACTCATTAGCGTTTTATTAAACAAACAAATTAATAATGAATCATCTATATACTTTTTAGATAAACACCACACACAGTTTATTCCAATTTAAAATCTTATACTAACTCCCTCACCATCCCCTCAACCATCTCCCCAATAGCTGGTGCAGATGTTAGTCCCGGTGATTCAATCCCAATTAAATTAATTAATCCCGGCAGCCCCTTATCTACTTCGTGCCTGATAACAAAATCTTTCATATCTTCTCCGGGCTTTTGTATAGCAGACATGATTCCTGCCATGTCGGGTTGCAGGTCTTCTATTTTTAGAAAAGGAAGATACTGTTTTGCGGTTTGAAAAAATAAATCGAGATGAGTTTCATCGACAGTGTAGTCTATTTCATCCGACCAGAAAAAATGAGGTCCAATACGCATTCCCCCGGCAAGGTCAGGACAGGTGTGAATTCCGACAGAACCCGATTCAGGTGGAACAGGATATATTAACATTCTCGGAAATCTCTCAAAACCATGCATTATCCGAAAATATATTCCTTTATGATAATTGATTCTATACCCTGCTTCATCAATATCGATTCCGGCAAGCTGTGCTATATTTCCAGATTCCAGTCCCGCACTGTTAATAAGAACTCTCGTTGAAAACTCGTAATCCCTGCCATCAGCATCCCTTACTCCTACAATGTAACCATCCTTGTTTTTATCAATTGATTTTACTTCAACACCATAGGCAAAATCCACTCCGCTTTCTTTCGCAGCTGTTTCAAAATACTTCATTAGACTATGAGAGTCAACAACACCGGATGATGGACAGTATACTGCTGCTGTTGCGTGCACGTTTGGTTCTAATTTTTTTATCTCATCGCCGGATACTATCCTTACTTCTTTAGCACAATTATTTTTTGCTAACTCAAGCAATTCAGGAAGCATCGCTTCTTCATCTTCGTTCACGGCAACAATTAGTTTACCCGTATTACTATGTGGGATGTTATTTATTTGACAAATGTCGTACATCATCTCATTACCTTTTAGACAGAGTCTTCCCTTTAGAAAATTCTGTGGATAATAAATACTCGCGTGTATGACCTCACTATTACGGCTCGATGTTTCCCGTCCGAAAGATTCATGCCGCTCTATTAATAGAACATTATTATTCTTTTTTGATAAATAAGACGCTACCGCAAGCCCTACAATGCCAGCTCCTATAATTGCTATATTGACTTTTTCCATATATTTCAAATTATCAAGATTATTCGATTATAACAATTTGAAATTATAGCACCTGAAGAAAAAACTTGCATTTTAAAAAATATCACGAAAAATATTGTTCTGAGTCTATTAACGTTCAGGATAGACTTTGAATGACAATATATGTAAAGATTGTTTTTAATATTGATTGTATTTTAATTTTCGAAAATATAAATTATGTATTAATCCAATAATCGCTAAACAAGCATTGAAATACAAACTCGAAGCAACATATAAACCTACAGGAGATCAGCCGAGAGCCATCAAAGAGCTTACCGAAGGTGTTTTTCGAAACGATAAATACCAAACCTTCATAGGTGTAACAGGCTCGGGGAAAACTTTCTCCGTTTCCAACGTTATAGAAAAAGTAGGTAAACCGGTTCTTATTATGTCCCACAACAAAACACTCGCTGCTCAGTTGTTCGGAGAATTCAAAAGATTCTTCCCGGAAAATAAAGTAGAGTTTTTTATTTCATACTACGATTACTATCAACCCGAAGCATACATTCCCTCGACTGATACTTACATTGCAAAAGACCTTTCAATAAATGAAGAAATTGACAGACTAAGGTTAAGAGCAACTGCATCGCTTTTAGAGGGAAGAAAAGATGTCATTATTGTTTCATCTGTTAGCTGTATTTATGGAATCGGAGCACCCGAAGAATATGCGGGGCAAATTTTAGTTTTAAAAAAAGGAGAAAATATTTCCCGCAAAAGACTTCTGTCAAAATTAGTTGACATACATTACATAAGGAACGACTACGAATTTAAAAGAGGAAATTTTCGTGTTCGCGGAGATGTAATAGAAGTAGTCCCTGCTTACGAAGATGAAACAGCTGTCAGAATCGAGATGTTCGATAATAGGATCGAAAACCTGCGTTACATAAATAAGACAAACGGTGGAATATTAGGGATGAACGACAGTGTATCGCTTTATCCAGCTAAATACTTTGTTACAAACCAGGACAAGATAGAAGCAGCAATCGAGAACATACAAATCGAGTTAGATGAACGTCTGCAATATTTTCATTCAGTAGGTAAGCTTGTTGAAGCCCAAAGACTGGAACAACGAACTAACTTCGATATTGAAATGATAAAAGAGGTCGGTTATTGCAGCGGTATTGAAAACTACTCACGACATCTTGACGGACGCCCTCCAGGTTCCCGCCCAGCATGTTTGTTCGATTATTTTCCAAAAGATTTTCTTCTTATTGTAGACGAATCTCATGTTTCTGTTCCCCAGATAAGAGGAATGTATAACGGAGACAGAATGAGAAAGAAAACTCTCGTTGAGCATGGCTTCAGACTTCCATCAGCACTCGATAACAGACCAATGACATTTGAAGAATGGGAATCAATGGTAAACCAGGTAATTTTTGTGGGTGCAACGCCGGGAGATTACGAGTTTGAAAAAAGCGAAGGCGTAATAGTTGAGCAAATTATAAGACCAACAGGATTACTTGACCCGGAAGTTCAGGTAAGACCAGTAAAGAATCAAATAGACGATCTTATAAATGAAATCCGAATTCGAAGTCAGAAAACCGAAAGGGTGCTGGTTACTACTCTCACAAAAAGAATGAGTGAAGACCTGACCGACTACCTTTTAGATATTGGAATCAGGGTAAAATACATGCACTCCGAAATAGATGCTCTCGACCGGGTCGATATTTTAAGGGGACTGAGACTCGGTGATTTTGATGTACTCGTTGGTGTTAATCTATTAAGAGAAGGACTTGACCTCCCTGAGGTTTCTTTGGTTGCGATTCTTGATGCAGATAAAGAGGGTTTTCTAAGATCTGAAAAATCTTTACTCCAAACTGCCGGTAGAACAGCCCGAAATGCAAATGGTATGGTAATCATGTATGCTGATAAAGTAACGGAGTCTATGAGCAAAGTAATTAAAGAAACAAACCGCAGAAGAACAATTCAAGAAGAATATAATAAGAAAAGAGGTATAGAACCAAAGACGATATACAAAACTTACGAAGAGATTATGTCAACAACCATTGTTGCCGATTCAAAGGCAAAAGTAGATTATAAGAAGACGAAAAAAGACAGTAAAAAACCGACCCTGCACAATATAATGGAACCATTGTTTAAAAAGATCACTGATGAACAAAGAAAAGAACTGATTGAGCAATTGCGAACAGAAATGAAATCAGCCGCAAAGGATTTGGAGTTTGAAAGAGCTGTGGAATTAAGGGATGAAATTTCCAGGCTTGAAAGTGAAGGGTGAAAAATATTTGGAGTTTAAAAAATACAAATTAAGTTTAATTTTTAAAAAATCTTACAAAAATGAAGGAAAGAATAAAATCAATTACCAAAATAATTCTACCTATTCTATTGTTTTCAATAAACCAGAATTTAATAAATCCTGCTTCAGCTGAAACAATAAAGGGTAATGTGCTCGACGAAAAATACTTCCCGGTTCCAAATGTTACCGTTAATATCTCTTATGGTGGAAGCGCAGTAACTAATGAAAATGGTAAGTTTGAATTGTCAACCGATAAATTCCCTTACTATATATCTATCCTCGACCCTGCAAACTCGATCGGTGTAATTTATATGGGTCTAAATGCGTTAACACCGGAATTAACTTTCTTCGGTGTGAAATCCCCAAGGAATGTTAATACGGAAGTTGTAAAAGTAAAACTCTCATCCGTTTCCCCGGGACGCTCAGTCTTAATAAAATTTGTAAGTAATGATATATTTTATTCTAACGATGTTATTGTATCCCCGGGTGAGACTCAAAAATTAATAACCGTTGAGTGGCCCTCAACCTCATCAAGTATTAATGGTAAAATAATCTACCTTGAAAAATCTCCAGATACGTATATTAAATATGGTGAAAAGCCAATTACTATAACGAAAGACTTCTACCCTCAAACAATCTCCTTCGATAGCCTTAGCCATTATATAGACCCGGGGCAATCATCCATTAAACTTTATCTGCCCATTCTGGACTATAATAAAAAGGGTTTCTCTGTCTATGCAGATTTTCTAGCGCTGCATCGCAATGCAGAAATATTATTAAACACAACTGAGGGAAACATAATATCTACAGATGTATTAGTTCCTCAAAGCTTACCGTTTGGTTTTCGTTTGAAGGTATCGGGTAATGGCTTTTTTAAAAATGGAGCCGGTTTTATAACTAATTTTTATGCTTATCCTGGAACAAGTCTTAATATTAATAATGAAACACCTCCTAAACTAAGCGCTCCACAAGATGAATATTATGGTGTAGATAAAAATACACAGTTTGCCTATGAGTGGGGTTCGGGAACCGGTATTTACGTTGTCCATTTTCATTGCTTTGAACCTGTGGCTGATTTTTATGTTGTTACGAAAGACCGTCAAATCTATTCACCTCTTGGCTATTCGAGTGGAATTCTTAAGGGTGAAGAATATAAGTGGTACGTTTCGATGTACCTTACTTATTTTTCCGTGGATGATTTTGTAAAGCCGACAAAATTCAAAAACGATGTAGGGTATAAAGCCATATCGTATTCTGAAACGAGAACTTTTAGAACAACGTTTTAATTTTTCGACAATAGTAATTCTTAAGCGAGGTTATCTTTTATAAACCTTTTATCTTTTCTCCAATCTTTTCTGATTTTAACAAAAAGTTCAAGGTAAACATCCTTGCCAAGAAAACGCTCAATGTCTTTTCTTGCAAGCCTCCCAAGCTTCTTGATCTTTTCTCCTTTCTTCCCCAATAAAATTACTTTCTGTGATTCCCTCTCGAGTATTATCTCTGCGTTTATATAATCTTTACCTTTCTTCCTTTCCTTAAACTCTCTCACCACAACAAAAACGCTATAGGGTATCTCTTCGTGGAACAGCTCCAGTATCTTTTGCCTGATAATTTCTGTTACGAAGAATTTCTCTGGTTTGTCTGTTAAGGTTTCTTTATCATACAAAAAGTGGGACTCGGGCAGGCTCGCCACAATAAGGTTTTTTAATTCCTCAATGTTAGTTGCGTTTAAAGCAGAGATCGGAACGATGTTCTCATAATTAAATTTAGTGTTAAGAACACTTATGGCTTTCAGCACATCCTCTTTTGAAATAAGGTCTATCTTGTTCAACACAATTATTAGCTTCTTATCTTTTATTAACTCTTTATCGTCTATCCCTCCCTCTTGTGTATCCCTTTTTCCAATATCAGACGCATCCATTATTTGTAATATGATATCTGCTTCTCTTAAGGATGAAGTTATTTCGGACACCATAAATCTCTGAAGTTCATACTTCGGCTTAAGAATCCCTGGGGTATCGAGAAATACTATCTGGTAGTAGTTTTCAGTAAGTATACCAAGAATTGTATTTCTTGTCGTTTGGGCTTTGCGGGTAACAATACTTAAATTTGTTTTGAGCAATTGATTCATTAATGTAGATTTCCCAACGTTGGGTTTACCAATAACCACAACATAGCCACAGCATGTTTTCTCGTTTTCTCTCATAAATTGTTAGACTCTTCTCTGAAGTTAATCAATTATGTTAATCTGTTCTTCTGAGTTTAAAATAATTTGAGGTTTGCCTTTGTATTCTGTTATTTTCCCTTTAACTTCAACTGTTCTATTCTCAAACTGCGTTAAATCATCAAAGTCGGAGAAATGTTTTGCAAAAATCGTAGCCGTGAAAGGGTTGTCGGGATAACTCTTCTCAAAGTTAAGATACGCTACCTTTTCTCTCTCGTATACACTAGCCACATAACCTTGTACAATTGCATACTCCCCTATATAAGACTTTGCCTCTGTTGATTTAATTCTTACGGGAGCTTTCTTTTCCTTATACTTTTCCGAAGTCTTAAAATCTTCATGGGTTTCTTTTTCATACTTAGCGACCTCATCTTCTCCTGATGTGTCTTTTTGTTTCTCCTCTTGTTTGCTCTCCTCTTCTATATTCTTAACCTTGATATCATTCTGCTTTTCCTCCTTACCACAATTTATACTCATTGTTATAAGCAATGCCAAGAAAATTAAAATATTCTTTTTCATTCTACTGTTTTTTAATTTACGAAAATTGTAATTCTAATTATTGTAAATATTTATCATTCAATAGACCCTTTTTAATCTTTTCCACTAATTTGGGATGCAGGGTTCAAAAATTTTTAATTCCCTTTTCCCAAAATGTTATTCTTCTTCACTATTCAAAATCCTCCTATACTCATCAATGTAATCAAGCTGTTCCTTTGTCGGTTTTGGATATTCTAAATTCAAGCTTTTAAATGTTTTTAGAATAATCTCCGAAACTATCAGCCGAGCATAACGTTTCGTATCCGATGGAATAATATACCATGGTGATTCATTCGTACTCGTAGCTGAAATTGCATCCTCATAACATTTTTGATAGTCATCCCAAAAACCTCTTTCATTAAGATCAGATGAAGAAATTTTCCAATTCTTTGCGGGATCATTAGCTCGTTTCAGAAACCTCTTCCTTTGCTCTTCTTTGGAAATGTGAAGAAAAAACTTTATTGGTATTATCCCGTTCTCAAAAATATACTTTTCAAAATCTCTTATCTGTCGATACCTTTCTTTCCATATATCACGATCAATAAGTTCAGGTGGTACTTTCTTCTTATCTAAAAGATTGTGAACCCTAACAATCAACACGTCCTCATAGTGTGACCTGTTAAATATCCCTATATGACCTCGTCTTGGAAGAGATTTAGAAACCCTCCACAGATAATCATGATCCAACTCTTCCGCCGACGGTTGCTTAAAACTAAACACCTGTGTCCCCTGGGGATTTAAACCACTCATAATATGCTTAATTGCCCCATCTTTTCCCGCAGCATCCATTGCCTGAAAAACAATCAACAAGGCATACTTATCGTAAGCATACAGCTTAGCCTGATATTCAAAGAGTTCTTCAATATGTTCTTTCAGTAATTCCTCTGCTTCATCCTTCGAATACTTAATATCTTTTACATCTGTTTTATAATCTTTCAGTTTTATCTTTTTACCTTCTGGGACTTTAAGATTATTAATTTTCATGTTTTTGATTTTTCAATTTAATTAAAATAATTTTCATTCATTTATATTCTTTTGAATATTATCTCCGTGTTATCGAATACCTTATACATTTGTACTTTTAAGAAGTCTGTGATAACAAAGGCTACTATTGCAAATCCCCAAACGAATAATGCAAGATCCCATCCAATTGGTGAGATATACCATCCATAAACAGCAACGAGTGTTGCGAGCATCTTAGTCACTATTGCCGACCATAACAGCACTGCACCGGGTTTAATAGTCCAAAAATAACTACGGGTTCTTGTTAGAAATATTGTAAGATGCCCTGCAACCGCTAACTTTAGAAAAATGAAAGATTGCACTTCTCCATGTAATAAATGAAAAACGTTTTCACCAATATAAAAAACCGTAAATGAAAATATAACCCCAAGAAACCCTAAAAAAGTAGCCATGTTTAACACAACTCTCATCTGCCACTTTTCAGGTTCATTAGAATATTTAACATTGTCATAAGCTATTGCCATAATCGGAGCATCATTAAGCAGTGCAATTAACACAATCATCAAAGCGGTAACAGGATAGAAGTTGAAAACAATAATAGAAAGAGTAATGAAAAATAAAACACGAATAGTCTCTGCAATTCGGTAAATCGCATAGCTGCTCATTCGCTGGAATATCTTCCGACTTTCTTTCAACGCATCAATTATAACTGACAAACCAGGACTGGTAAGTACAATATCTGCAGCTGATTTTGCAGCATCCGTTGCTCCATCTACCGCAACTCCTGCATCCGCCTTTTTTAGAGCTGGTGCGTCATTAACGCCATCACCTGTCATACCAACTATGTGCTTCGCGTCTTGAAGCTCCTCAATAATGCGATATTTGTGTTCAGGAAAAACTTCAGAAAAACCATCGGCTTTTTCGACAATTCTTTCTGTTTCTTTATCAGACCTTTTCAAAATTTCAGAAGCAGGATAAATGTTCGTTCCAAGGTTTACCTTTGCGGCAATTTCTTTCGCTATCGAGGTATGATCGCCTGTAACCATCTTTACGTCAATCCCCATAGATTGAGCAGTTTTAATCGTCTCCCCGGAATCTTCGCGAGGAGGATCAAATAACGGGATTAAACCAACAAATTTCCAATTACCGCTCTTTTCAGTTTTTGCCACACCCAAAGCTCTGTACCCTTTCAATGCTAAGGAGTTAACCAGCTCGTTAACCTTTTTCTCTAATTTAGCTTTGTTTTTAATTAGAGAAAGAATAACCTGGGGTGCTCCTTTTGTTACTTTTAACTTTACATTTCTTTCTCCTTCAAGTGTTGCTTCGGTTCTTTTGGAAATTGGGTCAAATGGTTTAAAAGATAAAACTTTATAACCACTTAGAAGTTTTTCAAATGATTCAATGCTTTTACATTTTGTTAATATCGCATCATCTATAGGATCTTTATCCTCTGCCCTCGAAGCAAGCGCTGCAAAAAGCAGCAATTCATTCTCTAAAAACTTTTCGAAAGGTTCAACCTCAGACACTGTTAATTCATTTTTTGTAATTGTCCCAGTTTTATCAGAACAAAGAACATCCATTCCTGCCATTTCCTCAATTGCGATGAGTTTACTGACAATTGCTTTTTTCTTCGATAAAACAGTTGCCCCTACTGCCATAGTAACTGACAAAACAGCCGGGAGCGCTACAGGAATTGCCGCAACAGTTAAAACAAGTGCAAATTGCAGAGTTTCTATAATACTCTCTTGACGGAAAAGAGCTACAAGGAAAATAATTGTAACCAATGCTACTGCAAGTACAATTAAATAATTTCCAATTTTTATTACAGCTTTCTGAAAATGGCTTTTCGTTTTAGTTTCTGCAATAAGTTCGGCAGTATGACCGAAGAATGTGTTCATTGCAGTTGAAACAACCAAAGCATTCATTTCTCCCTGCCTTATTATAGAGCCTGTATAAGCAACAGCAGAAACATGCTTATCAACAGGTAAAGACTCACCTGTTAGGGCTGATTCATCAACTTGCAAATAATCGCCGCTAATAAGCTTGATATCAGCCGGAATAATATCACCCAGCCTAACCCGAACAACATCACCAGGAACTAAAACTTTAGCAGGTTCTTCCATCCACTTACCATTTCTCAAAACACGTGTTTTCAGAGCAAGCTTCTTTTTCAGCAGCTCAATAGCATTGTCTGCTTTATGCTCTTGCCAAAAGCCCACAATTGCATTTAATAGAAGCAGTGCAAAAATAATCCAAAAATCTTCCCAATGATTTATAATCGCAGAAAGTATCGCTGCGACCTCTATCATCCATGGAATAGGGCCCCAGAAGTAACTGAGAAATTTAATAATCGGATTTTTTTTCTTACCTGTTATTTCATTATATCCGTATTGCTTAATTCTCTCTTCGGCTTGTGTATCGGTAAGACCTTTTTCATTTGATGAAAGGCTCTTGAAAAGTTCGGGTACAGAAGACTTTTTGGCTTCATCAGTACTTATACTCTTTTGCTCCATTTAAAATACTCCTTAAAAACTTATATGTGTACTTTCGTTAGTAAAACACAAAACTAGATAAGTACCAAAAATTATTCTACTTAAGAATTTAATAAATATTTATCAAACTTCAAAAGAAAATAGTAACCATTAGAAAATTATTCAAGTGTTTCTTAAGGTCGCCAGGGAAGGTCAAGTTTATACAGGAATGATTTTAATTGTGCCCATCCTATTTCATCAGAATCTGATTTGATCTGGTACCAATCGCAATACCAATAACTGAGGGGAGTTTTCTCATCACAAAACGGAGATGTGTCACACGCAATAACCAAAACTTCATCACCAATATCCAACTCCGCTATTACAATAAAGTTTTCTCTGTCAGAATAAAGAGAAAATGGTTCCAAAACAACTGCTCCAATTTCAATTTCATAAAACTCTAGGGGATCATTTACTAAAGAGCAGTTCTCTTCATCATATGTAACAGTATCTATTTTCGTCCAGAACATCATCTCGGTATTGACAATAATTTTTCCATTCCCGGGGAAAGTTGCATAAGATTCAATTTTCCCAACCTCTTTTATCTGTTTATCATATTTATAAATGATATACTCATCAGGTCCATTTGCATTCGGTGTGTAAACAGCAACCTCTTTGAATTTGTCGGAGGTATCCAAATCGATTATTAAGAAACCGTTTACATTATAGCTGTGCTTTCCAAGAACCGAATCATTATCAATGGTTAGCATAAAATTTCTCCAGCCATAAACATCTTCGATTAATGTAAGTTTTACATTCTCCTCTTTATTGTTACCGTCTAAATCAATCTTGAACTCTTTGTATACGGGCATGCCATCTACGAAAAACAATGTATCATTCAGACATGGCTCAGCAAGCGTGGAGTCAATTATGCAGATTGTGAATATTAAAA
This sequence comes from Ignavibacteria bacterium, assembly GCA_016783945.1. GTDB lineage: Bacteria > Bacteroidota > Ignavibacteria > Tepidaquicellales > Tepidaquicellaceae > BS750m-G4. The sequence continues at coordinate 8,029 of JADHVP010000048.1, read as the reverse complement.
AAAATAAATACTTTAGCGTCATTATGGCTTCGTTAAATATTGTGCGGTTAATAGTTGTAACGTTTAAAAATGAAAGATTATTTTTGCATCCTTAAATTTTTCTTTGCGTCTTCAATAAATGGCGTTACATCCTTTTCATAGCTGCTATCTACTTTGATAACATATTCGAGGTCATTTATTGCGTTTTGATATTTTCTTGCAAAATAATATGCCATACCCCGACTCAGGTAAGCCTGAAGATAGTTCGGATTTAGTTCTATTGTCATATTCAAATCAAGTATCGCCCTGTTGTATTCGTCAATTTCAATATAGACATAACTTCTATTAAAGTAAGCATCAGTATAGTGAGGATTAAGCTGAATTGCCTTTGAGAAATCATTTATAGCGCTTTGAAACTTCTGAAGTTCACCCAGAACGATTCCCCTGTTATTATAAGCTTCCTCAAAATCAGGATTTAATTGTATAGCTTTACTATAGTCTTTATACGCCTGGTTAATATTCTTCATTCGTTTATTTAAAAGCCCCTTAATATTATAAGCCTCAGCATAACTACTATCTAAAATGATTGCTTTGTTAACATCATCCATAGCTTCAAAATATTTCCCGAGATAGAAATAAGCTAAACCCCTCTTAAAAAATGCTTCCGGATTATTATCTACTAAACTTATGTATTCGTTGAAATATTCAATAGATAAATTCAGGCTGTCATTCTCTAAAGCCGAAATAGCAGAATTTAATAAGATAACCTCTGAAGAGTCTTGCGCCAATAAATTATTCCCAAAACTTAAACTAAAAAGAATAACAAGAAACAAAAAATGTTTCTTCCTTTTTCTAAAAATATCCTGGTTCATTTTTCTAATTTTTTATTTATTTTATTTAAAAGACTATCTAATTCTTTCTTATATCCCTGATGTAATTCTATAGCTCTAATAAAATCGCTCTTTGCAAGCTCATAGCTGTCAAGTTCATACAAGATGTGTCCTCGCTTGTAATATACTTCGTAACATTCGGGATTCAATTGAATTACATTATTAAAATCTTCTAAGGCTTTTCTTATCCCATTATGCACATAGTAATATGAGCCCCTGTCATAATAAGCTAATTCGTTATTGGAATCAAGCTCAATAGCCTTATCGAGGTCCGAAAGAGCTTCATTATCATCATGCATTTGCAAATATGCTTCAGCTCTCTTCCGATAAGCTTCCGAACTGTTAGGATTTATCGCTAAAGCAGAATTAAAATCACTTAACGCAGGTCCGGGCTGTTTAATCTTTAAATAAACCGTTCCTCGATCAAGGTATCCATCTATATGACTTGGGTCAAGCATTATCACGCTCGAAAAGTCACTTAACGCATCATCATAATTTTCTTGTAGAGCATAAAGATTTCCCCTATTCAACAAAGCCGGTATATAATGAGGTGAAAGCTGAACCGCATAACTGAAATCACTAAGGGCACTGGGGTAATTCTTTAAAGACTCATAAGCCAGTCCGCGGTAATTAAATGCACGAACATTTTCTGGATAGCTTGATAAGAACTGGGTGAAGTAATTAACCGCGTCTTCATAGCTCCCCTCCTCCAAAGATGCATATCCTTTACGGAAAATCTGCTCGGGTGTATATTGGGCAAACGAGAGATTAATTTGTATCAATATACATAAAACTACAAATCCCCAGAAACTTTTTAATAAATAAATTTTCATAATACTTTTTAAAAGTTTATAATTTAATTACTCATTATTTTCATTTAACTTTTTATTTGCTTCTTCTAAATATTTCATAGCTGTTTCTTTAAACTCCGGATTAAGCTTAAAGCCATATTCAATATCATCCACCGCATCTTGGTATTTTCCCTTTTTTAAATGTATTATTCCTCTCCGTATATAAGCTTCACCATTGTTTGGCATAAGCGAGATAGCTGTTTCATAATCCTCCATTGCCTTATCATAATCATCCATATAATAGTAAACTGCGCCACGGTTGTTATAATTTTTATAATTTTCAGGCTCTAATAAGACTGCTTTTTCGATGTATTCTAACGCTTCCTCGTTTTGTTCCAAGTGAAAGTATAAAGCAGAAATATTTCTGTATGTTTCAGCATAAGTAGAATCAATAATCAACGCTCTGCTTAATTCATCAAAAGCCTTTGTAAACTCTTCCTGCTTCGCAAACATTACTGCAATAGAGTTTAATGCATTCACATTTTTAGGATCTGTTTTAATAGCCATCTTGAGGTCTTGCTTCGCATTAGTATAGTCTTCCAATATAATAAATAATGATCCCCGGCTTGCATAGGCTCCTGAATTGTCTGAATCTAACTCTATTGCTATTGAATAATCATCAAGAGCATCTCTGTAATTTTTTAAGCTTACGTTTACAACTCCTCTGTTCAAATATGCTTTCGGGTTGTTGTCAACAATTTTAATGTACTCCGAATAGTAATGTAAAGCATTTTCATAGTCTCCATTTAATAAAGCACTATCTCCTTCGGCAAATAATTCCTCCGGGAGATCTTGTGCTGATAAATTTGTTAATAGAAAAAAATGAAGCATAAAAACAAATACAATTAGTGTTCGAAATTTTAATTCTCTCATTTCAATTAATATAATTTTTATTGACGATAACATTTTTAAATTTTTTTACCAAACCCGGTTTATCCGATATTATACCACTTGTTAATCTTCCTTTAATTAATTTCTTTATCAATCTTTCATTATTTACGGTCCATACAAATATCGGAATGTTCTTTTTGTAAGCACTCTTCAATAATCCTAAACAAAGTAAATCAAAATGCGGTGCAATGAAATCCGCTTTACAATTCTTTACACTTTTCCACGGAAAGAGTTCCCTGTATCTTTCTGTAAGCAAGCCTATATGATTAATTCGTGGATTCATTGCTTTCAATTCAGAATATTCAAAACCCAGTAACAAACCCACGGTTACGTTTTGATACTTCTCTTTTATGCCCCTGATAATTTCTCCATGAAAACTAATCACTACAAATTCATCATCACTGAAATATTCCTCTATTTTACTCACAACTTCCTTTTCATAGCCTTTTTCTTTTAACTCAACAACGAGTTTTGTCTTACCCCGTAATATAACCAGCGTTTCTTCTACTGTTGGAATTTGCAGTCCCTTTTCAAAAGCGAGAGACTTTAAAAATTTATATTCGTAGTCTTTAATATTATTTCCAAAAACATCTTCATCATGATGTATTATTAAAACACCATCTCCTGTCCTTCGGATATCAAACTCAATCATGTCGGCGCCAAGTTCAATTCCTTTTAAAAATGACTCTATTGTATTACTGTATTTAAGCTCATTGCAGCCGCGGTGACCAACAATATTATTTATACCAAACTTAAACAATAATATTATTATTTCTTCTCATTCACTTTCTCTTTTGCTTCTTTTAAATATTCACTTACATACTGCTCCAATGAAGGATTTATCTTAAGACCGTACTCCATGTCTTCAATAGCTTGTTCAAACTGATTTAAATAAAAATAAGCAATCCCCCGTCTGCTGTATGCTTCTGCATTCCCATTGTCAATATAAATAGCTTTATCAAATTCTTTTATAGCTTCTTCATATTTCCCAATCTCTCTGTAAATACCGCCCCTCGTGTTGAAGACTGCCGGATCATAAGGATTTAATTCCACTGCTTTATCTAAGTCTTCAAATGCTTTAACTGTATCACCTTCAAAAAAATAAAGTGAACCGCGGTTCCTGTATGGTTCAGCATAATTTGAATCGAGTTCGATTGCTTTATTCAAATATTTAAAGGCTTCACCGACACTATTAATTTGAGCATATGTCACACCAATAGAATTATAAGTTATCGCATCACTTGGGTTAATCTCAAGCGCCTTCTTGAATTCCTTCATGGCTTCGTCAATCTTTCCAAGGTACGAATATATTACCCCTCTGTTGGAATATGCTTTGTAATAAGTAGAATCAAGTTCAATAGTTTTAGTGAAATCTTTAAATGCTTCTTTATATTGCTGAATAATTAGTAAAGCATTTCCTCTTGAATAAAAACCCTTAGCACTATCGGGACATAGTTTTATATACTCTGTATAAAAATCATAAGCCTCTTCATAATTGTAATTTCGGAATGCCTCCCTGCCTTTTAAATAAACATCTTCCGGATCATCATCAGCGAAAACATTGCAGGTAATTAACAAACTTAGTGCAAGGAATATAACAATACCAATAACTCTTTTATTTATAATTTCAAATTCATGCATTCAATATAATAACTTAGACTAAATTCGCTAATCCTTACTAACTCTTTCATAATATTTTTTCAACAATTTGCTTCCTTCTTCTGTCATCATTCTAAACATTACTTCGTCTCTATATGTAAAAACATAATGGCGGCATTCCTCTTCAAAGTTAAATTCAGGATTTAAAAGCAATTCATTATCCTTAAAGATTTCCAGTTGACCTGAATATCCACACTTAAATTGCTCAGAGGTTTCATCTGTTATAGAGCTTATGATCTTTTTGATATCTCCTTGCTTTGAAACTGTTACTATCATCTTTGGATTCTCAACCGTTCCATGCTCTTTATCAAAAAAATATAATTTAATTTTATTTGCTCCAGCCAATTTCTCATTAAGTTTCGAATCAATAGAATCACCGCAAGAAAGTAACACAAATACTATAATTACAAGGAGTGCTGAAACCAATATATTAATATAACATTTTATAAACATACAATTTAAATTAATAACAAATTACAGAAAGAATAAAAAACCACCCAAAATACCACAGCACGCTGACCATAATCCCAATAAACAAAGCAATCATCACCCAAATCCATTTAACGTTTTTAATAAACATTGATGGGGGAATTACCGAACTTACAAACATCACAGCAGGCCACAAAGTCACCAAATAAACAGAAGCCCAATTTGGAATACTTTGACAACCATCAGTTCCCATTATTCCTATGACAAGTCCTCCTAAATAAAACATCGCTGATATCCCAATGAAAACCAGTGCCGCGGGAATTCCGATGAACAAACGCGATTTTAGACTCAGTTGGTCCAATTATCTTTTCATTTAAATTGACAAATAAAAACAATTAAATTTACAGGTAGATATCTTATCATTCAACATAAAAATTGATTTAAAATAAAAAGAAAGACACTCTTTAGTAATAATTTTGCTAACTTGAATTCTAATTGAGACTGCCACTTAAATAGTGATCACCAGTTTACTATCATCAACTGCTACATTATATATAACTATATCCTCTTTAGCCGAACCCGAAATTAGTTTTCCATTATAATCGAAAACCGATTTACCAACACTGCAGCACTGAACTTGTTGTGTTTCCGGAACCGGGTCCAAACGCCGCTTCCCGTGGGTACAGTAATTTTTAAAAGCATGATACTCACCATCATTCCCTTTTACGACCAGCACTCGCCCCGGAAGGTTTTTCTTTTCAAGACGTATGGCTTTGTTTTTTTCAGCAAGTTCCGGTGCATGGGCAAGGTCCACCACTATTTTACCATTATCGAAAGTCCAGCAGTCTTCATTAGAGGGCAGTTTTGTAGCACAAATTCCGAAAATCCTTTGGAAAATGTTTCTGTGGAGAGTTTTGTCTCCCATGTTTTTATACTCCTTTTATTTAATAGATAATACAATAATGCTAATCAAAACTTAGCATATCAATTGCCAAATTAAAAAATTAAAAAATTAAAAAACATTTAAATAAAAACTTTGATAGAACTCCCCGTATATAATCGTATCCGTTTTACTTTTAAGAAACAATGGAAAGAAAAAAGGGTAATCTGGTATAACAATTACTTCAATAATCTTAGTTGTAATCCAAACGAGTTAGAAATATTTCTATATTAATATTTCTTAATCAAAATCATTTTATCTTACAAGTTAAGAATTGTTTTCATATTTTTTCCTTAATAGACTACAAACAGTAAATAAAATCATCTATCATGAAAAAATACATGCTATTTGTTTCATTTATATTTATAGCTAATATTGTATTAGCACAAAACAATATTGACCAAAACAACGATGGGGTCATGGATATAACAACCTCGTTTAATTCCCATAACTATGATCTTAATGGAGATGGAATTATTGGAAATGATTTCTTATTTCATTCTCTAAAATCGTTTCACCACCCACCTTACAATGTAAACTCCTTGAGCTTTTCATCAATGTGGACATCGCCTGCTGGAGCTTTTTCAAATTGCTGGGATGGTGTTATTGGATACTTTGATAATGATACATTGCTCGACATTGCAGGATATACTTTCTCACCAGGCAAATTCTACGTGTGGGAACAAACTGTAACCAATCCGGACAGCTTCGCATTAGTTACAGAAATCGTAAAAGCCGAGAGCGGTGGCTTTGGTCCTATGACTTATGGTGACACGGACGGCGATGGTAAAACCGAAATTATATTAGCTGACTTTGCTACTTATACAAGAATATACATTTATGAAAACGACGGTGACAATATTTACGTAAGCCAAAACACACAAAACACACTAACGCATGGAATCCCAGCAAGAAAAGCCCAGGGATTAATGATAGGAGATTTGAACAAGAATGGGAAAAAAGAAATCATCTGCACCCGCGGAAACACAAGTGATGGCGGTATGGTTAGAGTATGGGAGCATTCAGGAGTTATTGGATCAAATACTTATGCGAACATCTATACATACACAACAGTATCATATATATTTGGTAAAGGTGGTATCGGTGACAGCGACCACGACGGGTGGGATGAGGTCTTTATCACTTACGGTGGATTTCCAACTTATAACACTTACATTCGCCGTATTAAATATGATTCAGCCACGGCAACTTTCAATCACATAATGTACCAGGCGTCTTCTATTGGATTACCAACGTCTTACAGGGTTAAGGATGTAAATAATGACGGCATTGATGAATTAGTCGCAACCCATTCTTCGAATGGCATTGCCACTTTTTATGTTCATAAAAGTACCGGACCTAACCAGTACCAGACCATAGATTCAGTTTTCGAAACTTCCGATAATAGCACAATGTTAAACTGTGATATAAAGATGTTAACGGGAAGAACATATCCAACCATATTACTCGGAAGTCATGGGGGAAAAGTCTATATGCACGAATACAATGGAACATCTTTTGTAAAACAATATGAAAAGTTAGATTACCCGGGTACCGCAATCAGACGTGTTTACTGGTTTTTTAATAATGGTAAAGACGGATATTTCAACACATGGCGCGGAGGAAGCTCTAATGGAACCTTCTATTTATTTAAAAGAGAGGGGGCATCATATATAACTTCAACAGGAAATACACCAAACAGTTTTAAATTATATCAAAACTATCCAAACCCGTTTAATCCAACAACAACTATTAAATTTGATATCAGTAACAACACGCATGTTACACTGAACATTTATGATGTTCTTGGTAGAGAGGTAACAAGTCTTATTGATGATAACCTTTCAACCGGAAGCTATAAGATAAACTGGGATGGAGCTAAATTCAATAGCAGTATTTATTTCTATCGCATAGCGATCCATTCGGATAAACTCAAGACAGAGAAATACAGTGAAGTAAGAAGGATGGTTCTTGTGAAGTGAATTTCTTTGATACTTAAGGAATATTGAAAACTACTTTCCCCATAGTTGATAATCGATGAAAAAACTTTTATCTTATAATAACTTATAAAGAAGTATAAAATTTTACTTAACAAAAATTAATTAGCAGTTTAATTATTAGTTATGCCAATTGAGGAAATGAAACGAATGGACAAACAACAGATCGGCATGTGCGGCGGATACTGTGGGATATGCAAATGGAAGGAGAAGACGAACTGCCCAGGATGCCAGGCCTGCAAGGGCGACATGTTCTATGGCGAATGCGGCGTTGCGAAATGCTGCCATGGGAAAGCGCTTCTTCATTGTGGCCTGTGCCCAGACCTCCCCTGTACCGAGCTCCAAGACGCATTCGACCATCCTGAACATGGCGACTATGGTGAACGGCTCGCG
>JADHVP010000139.1 GCA_016783945.1 Ignavibacteria bacterium | reverse complement strand
TGAAAACCCTTGTTCAACAGGAGATGATAAAACGAGGAGTTCTTTGGGGAGGGTTTCACAATATGTGTTTTTCACATTCTTACAATGATATCGAATATACATTAAAAGTGTACGAAGAAGTATTACAGATTTTACAGAAAGCTGTTGACGAGAAAAATGTCAAAGGATTTTTAAAGGGAGAATCTCTCGAACCTGTGTTTAGAAAAACAAGTAATTTCAATATAAAATCTAAAGGATAATAATTCTATTATGTCTGATAATGATACAAGTAGTTTGTTTTCATTAGAGGGTAAGGTTGCAATAGTAACCGGTGCAATCGGTTTGATCGGAAAGCATCATTGCAAAGCGTTATCCGAAGCGGGAGCAAGTGTTGTAGTTTGTGATATTGATAAAAAAGGTACGGAAGAATTCGCTCATACTTTAGGGAGCAGTTCAATCGGTGGGTATCTGGATGTAACAGATCCAGAATCAGTTAAGGATGTAAGAAATCACGTTCTCAAAAAATTTGGATACATTGATGTTCTGGTAAATAATGCTGCAATTAATGATATGTTTGAAAATCCTGAAACAGCATTAGAAAAGTCGATGTTTGAGAACTTCCCGCTTGAGATGTGGAATAAATCTTTCAATGTAAATGTAACGGGGACGTTTCTATGTTCTCAAATTATAGGAACGGAAATGTCAAAAAAAGGAAAAGGAAGCATTATTAATATTTCTTCGACTTATGGGATTGTTGCCCCCGATCAATCAATTTACAAAAACAATGAAGGGATTCAGACTTTCTATAAGTCAGCAGCATATCCTGCTGCGAAGGGTGCTATTATCTCTTTTACGAGGTTCTTAGCTGCATACTGGGGCAAGAAAGGCGTACGGGTAAATACATTGTCTCCTGGTGGTGTTGATAATTTACAGGATGATTTTTTTGTTAGTAATTATTCAAATAAAACCCCTCTCGGAAGGATGGCATTGCCCGGTGATTACAAGGGTGCTATAGTTTTTCTAGCAAGTGATGCATCGGCTTATATGACAGGGGCAAACCTTGTAGTCGATGGTGGATGGACCGCATGGTAGAGTATTAAATTTTATTGTATTACTAAATATTATAAGAAATAAATAGAATGACAGAAAAAGGGAAAGCAAAAGTAAAAATCGGTAACAGGTATGTTGGGGACCGTGAAAGTGTTTATGTTGTTGCTGAAATTGGTATTAACCACAACGGTTCTTTAGATATTACAAAGAAAATGATAAAAGGTGCTAAAAGTGCAGAATGTAATGCTGTGAAATTTCAAAAACGAACCCCCGAAATTTGTGTACCAAAAGACCAGTGGGAAATCGATAGGGATACACCGTGGGGGAGAATGACTTATATTGAATACCGTCATAGGATTGAGTTCTCTTTCGATGATTATAAAGAAATAGATGCTTATTGTAAAGAACTTGGGATTGACTGGTTTGCTTCTTGCTGGGATGAAGAATCAGTTGATTTTATTGAACAGTTTAACCCGGTGGTTTATAAATCAGCTTCTTCTTCTTTAACTAATCATAACTTATTAAAGAAGAAAAAAGCTACCGGAAAACCTCTCATTATGTCAACCGGTATGTCATCGATGGATGAAATAAAGTCCGCTATTAATGAAATAGGAACAGAAAATTTATTGGTTGCGCATTCAACTTCTACCTATCCATGTAAACTTGAAGAATTAAATTTAAACATGATTAAAACCCTTAAAGAAATGTATCCTCACATTCCAATAGGATATTCTGGTCATGAAGTTGGGCTTTCACCTTCGTGGGCTGCAATTGCTTTGGGAGCAACATTTATAGAACGGCATATAACTCTCGATAGAGCTATGTGGGGTACTGACCAGGCTGCTTCTGTAGAGATCAGTGGTTTCCACAGGTTAGTTAGAAATATCCGGGACATTGAGAAGTCTCTGGGTGATGGTGTTAAAAAAGTTTACGAAAGTGAATTGGGACCGTTAAAGAAATTAAGAAGAATAAAATAAGTAGAAATGGGGTTTTGTGCGAGAAGAACGTTAATAGGAACTTTTATTCTCTATTACAACTTTGATTAATACTCTTTATTATATTATTAATTTTAAGCTCTAATAATTCTTCAAGGGAAAAGGGCAGAACAGCCGTCCAATTCTTATCATCGACAATTCCCGGAAAATTAATCCTGTAACACATTTCCTCGTTTTTCCTTAAAAAAGATTCATCAAATAATAACCACTCCTGTAACAATTGTATACTAAATATACAGGAGGTCTGGTTTACTTTTATTAAAGCTTTCTTTATGAATTCTGTAGATATTTTATTATTAAAATTACTTCCCATTCTAATATATTTCCAGAATATTTTCTTCTCATTGTAACTATCGAGATATAGTTCAATAATCTCATATGCTTTCTCAATGTTTAAACCCAGAACATCTAACACCATATGCAAATTCTTGAATTCTTTTTTCCAGAAAAGTCTTCCGCTGTTTGAATTCATTGTATTAAACAATGCGTTTTCTATTTGATTATACTTAGTTTCATCTATGCCTTTCTCAAAACATAAACGTTTAAACAGCTTTTCGTCAATTGTTCCAGCCTCGTTATACCACCAATCAATTAGTGTGCTTGAATCATGAGTCGAGATAGTAGAAACAGAATTTATTCTATAGTTTCCGGGATTAATGAACTCATAATAATTATTTTTTTCTTTAACCCATCTTTGGACATCCATACCAGGAATACCGTATTCTTCCAGAGTTTTGTATGAACATTGAGGAACTGTCCCAAGGTCTTCGGCGCAAGGCAACATTTTTGAGTTTTGAATCATTACGTTAATAATCTTTTTTCCGTTTTTTTCCCATGACTGTTTATCTTGTGGGTCAAAGTTTCCAACGAGACCTGCCTGATCTTCCGGAGTATTATTCTCTATCGTCCAGACTCTGAACAAGCCAACGAAGTGATCAATTCTGAACATGTCATAAAAATTCTCTGCAAATTTTAACCTTTCCTTTATATAAATATAGTTATCTTTTTCTATTTCTTCCCAATGATAAGGCGGCATACCCCATTTTTGTCCCATAGCAAAGTACATATCGGGTGGTGCCCCCGATGTGAGGTAAGGTTTGAAATAATTCTTATTTGCCCAGACGTCCGCACTATCACGTGAAACTAAAAATGGTAAGTCTCCCAAAAGTAATACCTCTTTTTGCTGTGCGTATTTCTTAACTAATTTAAGCTGTTCATATAATTGCCATTGAATCCAGTAGAAAAATATTTTTCTTTCAGAATTTTCCTTTTCGATATTCTTTAAGAAATCTTCTTCTTTATTTTTAAAACCTGTTTCCCATTCCTCCCAATTTTTGTCTCCGCTTTTTTCTTTAATAATTTTGTAAAGAGCATAATCCCGCAGCCAGTATGAGTTTTCCGATTTAAATTTTTCAAACTTATTTATATGATTTGTATATGTTCGTTTATATATTTTCCATAAGAGATCGATTTTTTCTTTTTTAATTCCATAGTTTATACGTTCATTTCCGCAAGAGTATAATTTTTTTAGCTCTCTGATTTCCTTTTTAAATGGTGCAAGGTTTACTTCTTTCAATTTACAGATCGAAAGATACATTGGTTCGAGAGCAAAAGAACTGATGGCATTGTATGGAGCAAAGTCATTCCCTAAATCATTCATCGGTAGGAGTTGCAATATACTCATACCGGTTTTTTTACACCATTTAATTAAAAACTTAATGTCGGGTATTTCACCGATGCCGACGCTTATGGTTGAGTATACAGAAAACAATGGAACTGCCACCCCAGAACGTCTATGTGTTCCGATTCTTTCCCATTTTTCTTTCGTGTGAGTGTTTAATAAATCTGAGTATTGCAATGTCTTTTTTGTTTAGAAATATACGATTTAGTAAATTGGTTTCTTTGTAATAATACTATGTGTTTTCTTTTGTCTTCATTACATTTTTAATATATATTTCTTTATCGCTCTTATACTTTTTTATATTACTTCTTGCTTTAGATAGGTCTCTAATCAAATCCCTCTCAATAGGTTCATCTGTAAACTCTTTTGCAATCTCGACAGCTCTATTTGCATATTCCAGTATCTTTACCGTTTCTATACCGGAGATATCGGCAAAGAACCATCCACAGCTTGTAAACATTAACATAGAATATCTCTGCATCTCTAAAAGCTTGATACACTTATCAACTTCTTCTTTATTGAGATAATATTTAGCATTAAAATAAAAAAATCTTGCTTTGCTTTCTTCCGAAGGATCGAGTATAATGTCAATATATTCATTCCTCGCTTTCCATACATCTTTAAGATATAAGCTCCCTTGTTTTTCGAAAACCTTAGCAAGCTTTTTATTTAAGCGATTTAAAGATTTCCTTAGAGGTTTTCTCCATTTTTGATTCCACCCGTCCTTCCCCCCTGTATAGCATCCACAATCCTTTTCCCATCTATCAACCCCATGGTGGCAACTCCATGAAGTTCCTTTTCCGACTTTTCCATTTTTTATTTTTACTTCATATTCCGGAGAATGCGAGGAGAGATACTCTCCAAAATTTACTATCTTATAACCCCTGTCTGGTGCAAGTTCTGTGAACAGGTATGCAATGGTCCGTTCCGTAAAGTGTTTATGGTGACCGAATGTTTCGCCGTCTACAGCAATACTGATTAACTGGTCTTGCTTGCTGTATCCCGAAGCAATGTTGTCTATTTGCTCCATTAAATGCAGTGAGTCAAATGCTATGTCTTTGAAAGCAATATTTTTTGATAAGGGTCCATCATAAAAAAATATGTCGATAAATTTATCTGTTCGAGCATCTGAAAAACATCTATAGGGAACTTTTGGATTTATATTACTATTCGAAACATCCTCCCATTTTTTATGATTAATTTTTCGAACCTTCTGAGCCTGGCAAGGAGCAAGTATAATATATTTTATTTTTTCTTCGATAAGAACTTCAAGCGTTTCATCATTACACGCAGTCTCTGAAAGCCATATTGCTTCCGAGTCCCTCCCAAAAT
>JADHVP010000006.1 GCA_016783945.1 Ignavibacteria bacterium | reverse complement strand
CTATTTAAGAAATTTGTTGTTCCGCTATTCTGGCTAATCCAGCCGCCCTGGGAAAAGGAAGAATGAATTTGAAATGTAGAGTTAATGATTAAGAGTAGGACTGTAATCTTTATAAACTTTTTCATGATTAGAATGTTTAGTTCACAGTTACTTCATTTTTGCTTAATTAACATTGTGATTCAAGGTATAAAGAAAGGCATAAATGTAAGGCATAACACGCCACAGGTTCATACCGCAAGCGGGAAGTAGACTCATGCAACGACAGCACTGCTAAGGCTACCACATAAAAAAACACCTGAATCAAACTCGATCCAGGTGTAAGGGGTTGTGGAGGGAATTGAGGGATAAAACTTTTGCTCTTCGTTTTTATTTATTCTTAGCACCTGTTTTATGTTTCCGGTTCTTCCGCTCTTTGTGCAGCTCTTTTAGCTTTGCCATCTGCTCGTCCGATAAAACATTGTCGAGTTCGGCTTTCAGATTTTTTCTCCTATCCTTTCTCGCAGTTTGCCTTCCTTCGGTATCCTCTTTGCCGTACTTCTGCCTGTCCTCTCTCACTCTGTTGATGTGGTTCAGGAATATATCATAAACCTGGTCGTACTGAGTGTCGGAAAGCTGAAGCTCTGTTCTTAGCGTGTCGGCAATTTTTCTTGCGAGCTCTTCGGGAGTTTTCTTCGGAGCCTTTTCGTCATTTTGAGAAAAAGAGTTTACTGAAAAGAATAATAAAGCGATAATGATAAGTGTAAGTATGAGGTAAGTTTTTTTGAACATTGTCTGAATATTAAATTAAGAAATTTATTGTTAGACAATGAACTTCTGAGATTGGTTTAATAACGCTGATAAATAAATCAACGATGTTACTCCTTAATTAATCTTCCCCTAACCATTTTAACTTGCCGAACAACTTCCATCCGCGGTGAGTACTCATGCAGCCGGTTATCTCGAATTTGTAATAAGTATCTTCTTTGTATTCAAAATAGACGGTAACATCCGTTCTTGTTATCTTTTCTTCTCTTAATAACCTGTATTCAGCTTCGTCAAAGATTGCTTCTTCCCAATTGATGTTTCTGTCCACACCTCTATTATAAACCTTTTCAAAACTTTCTTTCGCCTCCTTTCTTAGTGTATACAGGTAATCATCAACCATTGCCAGCACTTGTTCTTTTTGAGCTGGATTTTCGTATTCTTTAATGCTTAAGATTTTTTCCATTTCTTCTTTATCAGCAACATATTTATAGAATTCGGGATAGTTATCAGTTTTTAAGGCAATAAATATTGCTAAGGCAAGCTCGTTTGCGGTTTCACATTTCTTTACACTTGTTTCTAATTCCTGTGCGGAGGCTGTACCGGATAGCATTAACATCGGAATGAGATATGTGCACAATATTATTATTTTAATCTTTTTCATATGACTTCCTCTTATGAAATTTTTAAAAAAGATTTTAAATGTGATTCCTCATATAAATCATAGTTACAATGCTATAAACATAATTCCTAGATAAATAATTGTTATTTTTATTATAAAATGAAAGAGAATAAATTATGCACTAAATAAGTACAGGGAAATTCAATTAATGTAGTCAAATAGCTATACAGAAATCCCCTATTAAATACATGTAAATTGTGATTATTAATGAGGTAATAATAAGGAATCCACCTTCCTAAGAATTAGAAAGATGGATTCGAGAAAACAAAGGATGAAATGCTAACGATTATGTTTACGTAGATATATTAGAAAAGTTATGTTTTTTAAAAATAATTTTGAAATAAAATCTTAGTGGAAAATATAGTTAATCATTTATTCAAAATTGCTCCTGAAAAAACACAAACAAATATCGCAGCCATTTTTAAAGCAACTTCTTCAGATGGCATATTATCAGAAATCCTCCAGTTCTTCCAGGCATCATCACCCGAAAAGACAGTGCTTACTTCCATATCACCTTCCGGTCCAGTAATTCTCCAGCTTTTCCATGCATCGCTTCCGGAAAAAACAGTGCTGATACTTAAAGTATTGGAACCATTTGAAACCGTCCAGTCCTTCCAAGCCTCATCGCCTGAGAATACTGTACTCATCGAGCCATCGCTTTCACCAAAATCAAAACCCCAGTTTTTCCATGCATCATCGCCTGAAAATGTCGTTGATATAGAACCATCAATACTTGGGAGATCTATCCTCCAGTCTTTCCAGGCATCATCACCTGAAAAAGTTGTACTCATGCTTCCATATTCTCCATTCATTCTAATATTCCAGTCCTTCCATGCATCATCGCCTGAGAATCTTGTGTTTATTTCTGTAAACTTACTTTCCTGGGCAATAATATTCGAGCTTACTATACACAGGATGAGTGTTACAAGAAGAAATGATTTTTTCATTATATAAGAATTTGTTTTGAAAGATTTAGTAATTCAATGCGAATGTTTTAATAAATGTTCCATTGCAAAGATTGTAGTTTGAATTTATTAAATATATTTTAAATAACAAAAGTGGATTCAGCTAATATTTTCAATAAAATAAATTAATAGTCGAATGTCCAGAGCTTTTCTCCGGTTTTAAAATCAAATGCGATGATACCCATATCCTTCGCTTTGAAGATTATTGTGTTATCAATTCTACGAACTTTGTGTTTTGAATTTAATTTGACATCAAATAATTCTGACTGCAGTTTCACCCAGAGTTCCTCACCATCTGTGTCTAAACATGTTAATTTTATTTCTGAATTCGGGTCTGCCTCATTGTTGTGTAAAATCAAAATAACATCTTTGTCCTGGTATAAAATATTACCTCTGAAGTATACCTTATCAGGTGCGATTTCTTTTGCACCTTTTCTATAAAAGTTCTGAAGAAATGTATCCCAGAAATAAGAATCGTTAAAATCACTTTCCGCTATTTTCGACTTTGGAACATACAACCTGTAAAGCAGCATCCTTCCTTCGGTATGTGGTTCGGGCATTAATGAATAGTAATAAACTTTTATCTTTTCATTTGTATAATTTTTTTCATCGTACCATTCCTTTTCCGTCAATAGCTTATCGTCTTTAATTTTATAAACATACTTTTTGCCATCCTTTGTTGTGATATTAAAACCTGTTAACCGATTATCGAATGTAATAGATTGAATTCCAACACTTAGCTCATCATATTTTTCAACGAAAGACTTCGTGTTTAAAATTTCATTCATAGTTTTAGAGTCAAATACATTTAAAGGATTATCCGAATCATCTTTCCATGAATCGATAGACTTTACAAACCAGACTTTATCATCATAACAATAGAATCTGAAATTCTGTCCACTTCCCATAAACTTACCAGAAATAGTTTTTAGAATTTTCTTTTCGAGCGGTTCATAGATATAAATTGTATTTAACGCTGGTGAAACAGTTCTCCCCGTTTTGCTGCCCTTAGCAAGAATCCACAATTGAATTTTATTTTCTTCAGACAGTGTTTCTGTTACAGCAATAATATCACCGGTTATTTTATCAGAGGTTGTTATTGTATCTTCTTCAATTTTTGGTGAGACTGTTTTTGAAATTGTATCTCGCAACTCAATCTCTGTTAGAGAATCATCGTTGTCATCAGATTTTGTTAAAAGATGATAACTGAACACTATTGTCCCTATAATAAAAATCACCAGTAATAAGATTAATATTGCTATAATACATCCTGCCTTCTTATCTTTCTTTCCCAATTGTGTGTATGGAGTATGATTTTGCGGTGCACCTGTTGGAGTTGACGAGTCTGAATTCATATTGTATCAATATTTATTTAATAACAAATATATGAAAATTTTTAATTAATATATAGAATACAAGATAGCTGTTTTATACTAATTAGATTTAGTCAGCAATTACTAACTTATAAAAGATGAAATTAAAAACTATATTTTAGAATTCGGTTATAATATAAATATTTTCCGAATTAGAAGTAGTTAAAAACGTATTAGCGACTTCTATATTTTAAATAATTATTTTTCTTAAAATAAAAATAAACAATTGCATTTCAATGATAAAAATATTAAAATAAGTATATATAAAATTAAAAGGAGACTCATTATGGAAATACGACCACTTTTTTTTAAACTTAGCATTCCAATTTTTATTTTCAGTACTTTTTTATTCTTGATATTCAATTCAAACATCTTAAGTGATTTCGACAATCCATTAGTAGATCACGTCCCCCGTGATGTTTTAGATCAAAACACTCCTACTATAACACCCTTGCCAACTGTTGTAACAGTTGATGGTTACGATAACTTCGATATGGGTGTTGATATTGCTGAAGGTCATATATCCACTAATCCAACAAACCCGCTTGCATTTTTTACAGCGTTTAATATTAATGGAACGCATTACTCGACGAGCGGTCATGCCTGGGCGACAAGCAATCCGAATTTTGGTTTTACTATGAGGGGTGATCCTGTTACAGCTTACGATAGTCTTGGCAGGTTATATTATGAAAATATGTATGGTTCATCAATCCTGGGGACCAAAATCATTAGTTCAGATAACAACAGTCTTACTTGGTATACGGCTGTTGATGGAAATTCAGGTGGAGATAAGAACTGGATGGCTGCTGACCAAACAGCAGGACCCTATACAAATTATGTATACGGGACAATGACTAACACATCATTCAACGGTGTTAATTTCATAAGAAGCACAAACCGTGGCGCAAGTTTCACAAACACATCTTCATTCGCATTTAATCCGTTGCCCGGTTCAATGCCATGTGTGGGACCTAATGGTAGTACATCTGGTGGTGCAGTTTATGTTGTTATAAATTCAGGATTCACATTCGCATCTACATATATTTTCCATGTATCTCTCAACGGAGGAATTTCTTTTACGTTAAAATCCTCTCAGAACTGGGTTGGATATGTAGGAACGAATGTTAACGGCAGGAATTCTGTTGATAACATGCGAACAAGACCATACCCATTTATCGCAGCAGACAACAGTTATGGAACTTACCGCGGCAGATTGTATTGCGTTTATGCTACTAATGATCCTCCGGGTGATGGAAACAAACCAGATATCTTTTGCAGATATTCTAACGACCAGGGCGCAACATGGTCGGGTGGTGTAAAAGTTAACGATGATGCAAGCACTCAAAATAATAACCAGTGGCATCCGGCAATCTGGTGTGATAAACAAACAGGGAGACTATATGTTCAGTGGATGGATACAAGAGATACACCAACAAGTGATAGTGCTTTGATTTATGCGACAGCTTCAGTCAATGGCGGAGTATCATTTGTGCCAAACCAGCGTATATCAAACAAAAAGATGAAAATTGATTGTTCAACATGCGGGGGTGGAGGTACTCCAAGGTATCAGGGCGACTATAATGGAATTACATCAAACGAATACACATCTATGTTAACCTGGACCGATTTCAGAAATGGAAATTTTGGAAGCTATGCAGCTTATTTCCCGGATTTTGCTTTTACAGTAAGTCCATCATCTGACAGTATAAATAGTACGAATGGTTCAATATCGATTGATCTCAATATCCCTGCGGTAAAGAGATGGGGTCCTGCTGTAACTTTCGTTACACAATTTGACCCAACTCCACCTTACGGGCACTATGATGTCATATATCCATCAGGTAGTACTTTAAATTCATTCCCTGGTTCCAGAACTGCAATAATAACTGCAAACAATGTTAAACCCGGAACTTACAACGCAGTATTAACTGCGAGCGGTCCGAACGGAACACCTGTTCATCGGAGATTTATAACGTTGTATACTCAGCCATCTGTTATCGGCATTCCCAATTCTTCACAAATAATAAACAAATACGAACTCTTTCAGAATTATCCTAATCCATTCAATCCAACGACACGAATCGATTATAATTTAATGAAAGAATCCGAAGTCAGTTTAACTGTTTATGATATACTCGGTAAAGCAGTATCAGAAATGAAACTTGGCAAACAAGCACCCGGTAAACAGTTCGTAGTATTTAATGCTGCAAACCTCTCTGCAGGAATATATTATTACAGACTAACAGCAGGAGATTTTACTGACGTTAAGAAAATGATTTTACTAAAATAGTTACATCTTAAAACATACACTATTCTAATTAAGAAATACAAAAGCCTTCACGATTAGGTGAAGGCTTTTTGCTACCTTAATTTTTAAAATCAAATAAGATTAAAACATCTACTAATAGATTATTTTATTAGCAGCATCTTTCGTGTAGCTTTGAAATCTCCAGCGATTAAAGTATAAAAGTATATTCCACTCGGTAAATTATCCGTTATAAATTCATATTCATATTTCCCAGCTTCTTTACTCGAGTTCTCCAACACTTCAATCTCTTTTCCTAAAACATCATGTACGACTAACTTAACAAAACCTTTCACAGGAATGGAAAACTTAATAACTGTCGATGGATTAAACGGATTTGGGATATTTTGTTCTAAACTATAATTTAAAGGCGTAGATATTACATTGGGTTTCAGTGAGGTTACGTTCCCTATCATTACAGCATACCTTCCCCATTGACTCGTTGATGTAGGTGTGAAATTTGAAGAAAGTGAACCTGCTGTTGCAAGATTAGCACCTGATTTGTCAAAAACCGTGTACGGAAAAGTCGTTCCACCATCCGTAGATAATTTTACCTGCACACGGTCTGTAAATCCGGGTCTGTTAGCGTGTGCCCAATCGAATATGATCGAATCAGAGGGATCAATGTTATTGTATACTTTCGTTACTAAATAATCAACCTGCCCTGTTGTGTAATACCTATAAAGTCTTAACATGATACCATTATTACCGGGGAATGATGGTCCGTTTATGTTATCATATGGGGAAAACGTAATTCCATCGTCTGGATTAATTATCTGCCAACCAAACGGTGGTAAGTATGTCTCAAATCCTTCCGTATAAAATCCTGCATCTAATTGTTTCGGTTCTTCGCCCGGCTCATAACATACTTCATTGTTGTTTATATAATTTGTGAATGCAATTCTGTCTGCGTACCAGTTTCTTGCTTTTGCACAGTTAAGAACTTCTTTTGTGTTATCGTTCTGAACAAATACTGAAGTGTACATCATGCTGTCAACCCAGTTTGTCTGCCGTTTGTACTTAAATTCATAATTGTACGTGCCAGCAGTTTTTGGAACTATCAATCCTTCGGTTGTTGGGTAACCCTCCCTGAAAACATCGTAGAAAATTGTTTCTCCATTTGATCCGGGAGGAGATGAATAAGTAATCTTCCTCTCTATGGAATAAACCCTCAGCCTGAAAACACCTTTTGTCGGGAGCGGTGAAACAACCTGCAATGTAACGGACGCTTTAATAGTATCACCAGGAAGCCTTGTATCGGTTACTGTCAGTGAAAGCGGTGAAGCTTTCGCGAGTCTTGTATTCAGATGACCTTGCAGTGTAGATTGTGTATAACCACTAACCTGCTTTATAACTCCGTCAGCCATCATTGTTGGAACTGCTCTTATCCCGTAATAATAAGTCCTGACGTTGTTTTGATTAATGTTTGCAGTATACATCGGGTCAGTCGATCCGGGCCACCATGTATGATGTTTGATTGCAACAACAGAATCAAATTTTGATTGAATGAATGCATCGAGTGCTGGATTCTGTGAAGCACATGGACCGCATGATGTGTTAGTGTATGCTTCGAACAGAACTTTTCTCTTAACACCCGGAAGAAATACAGTTTGCTGAAACAATGAATCGTTGCTGTGGTTTTGATCCTGCGACCAGTTGATGTAAACTTTCACATCCTTGGTGACATTTACATTAAAAGTAAGAGCATCAAAAGTTATGGTCGCTGACTGCCCGCTGATAAGAGAAGGAATTGTCTTTGTTGAAGTATATGCAGGATTTGTAACAACCATCGTGATTGTTCCACTAGAAGCTGTGTTCCTCCCCTGGTTGAATACCACTGCCTGCGGTGTTATAGAAGTAGACGTTTGACCGGGTAAAAAATAATTCTTATCTTCAAGACTGTAGCTGGATATAGTAAGGTCGCTGTTGTATTGTGAACCGATAGAAAAGTTATCCAGATATATGTTGTTACCATTACCATTCGTTGTGATGAACTGTACTACTACGTTATTCATCATTTGCCTACCACCTGGGTCACCTGAAAACGTGAAAGCAATAAATAATGTACAACATAAGAGAATTGAAATTGTAATTGTCTTTTTCATATAACTATAAGATTAAATGTTAATAAAATAAAAAATTTAAATTAACCATCATTCTTAAATTTGTTCATTTAAAATCATAAGACTATTTGCAGAATAGGAATGTTTTCTAAATATCTTAATATTTAATTTCTTAATTCAAAATTAAATAGAAGTTAAGAATAACAAAATACAAAAAGGAATAAACTATTTATAATATATGGCATGCATTAGTAAAAAGTAGAATCAAACGTTCAAAAAATATTATAAAAAAGGCTTACCTATCGCTTCTTTCTTCTTCTACTGCCCGATAATCCGAGTACCCCAAATAACCCTCTTGCAACTTCCCTGAATACTGTCTTAACTATAGGATTACTGGATACTTTTTCAATCGTAGATTTTTCTCTTCTTCCTGATGATTCTTTTTTTTCTTCTTCTTTTTTGCTCTCCTCAATAGCAGCTTCTTCTATTTTTTTCTTTAGCAACTCATAAGCACTTTCCCTATCGATCGTTTCGTTGTATTTACTGATTAGCTTTGATGTAGATATCAATTCGTCTATCTCAGTTGGAGTTAAAATATCCATTCGTGAACTCGGTGCTGTTAAAAGTGTATGCACAAGCGGTGTAGGTATTCCTTTCTCATTGAGAGCAGTAACAAGTGCCTCCCCTATCCCCATCTCCGTGATTATTTTATCGGTTTCGTAGTACTCCGTTTCGGGAAAGTTTTCCGATGCTGATTTAATATCCTTCCTGTCTTTTGCTGTGAAAGCCCTTAGTGCATACTGAACTTTTAAACCTAATTGTGCAAGTACTGAATCAGGAACGTCCGATGTTGATTGTGTGCAGAAAAAGATTCCTACTCCTTTCGAGCGTATGAGTTTGATAATACTTTCTATCTGACTCAGAAGCGGCTTCGAGGCTTCATCGAATATTAAATGAGCTTCGTCAATGAAGATAACGAACTCAGGTGTATCCTGGTCTCCGACTTCAGGAAACTTTTCATATATTTCCGCAAGAAGGCACAGCATAAAAGTGGAAAAAAGCTTTGGCTTATCCTGAATATCAGTTAACCGAATAATGTTAACATAACCGTTACCTTTTTCGTCTATTCTTGTGAGGTCGTCTACATCAAAAGATGTCTCCCCGAAAAAAAGATCAGCTCCCTGTTCTTCAATTTCGATAATCTTCCGCAGAATTACACCGGCAGATGCAGTGCTAATTGTTCCGTATGTTTCTGCTATTTTATCTTTACCTTCATTGCTAAGAAAATGAAGTGCTTTTCTAAAGTCTTTTATATCAAGCAATGGAAGTTTATTGTCATCACAATATTTAAAAACAAGCGCAACGGTACCTGCCTGGTTCTCATTAAGGTCGAGTATCTTCGAGAGCAAAACCGGACCGAACTCCGATATAGTCGCTCTTAACCTTGCTCCCTTCTCACCTGATAAAGAGAGCAGTTCGACAGGGTAATTTCTTGCTTTCCATGGGGCACCTATTAAAGCATGACGTTCCTGTATCTTCGGATGGTCATTGCCTGGTTTAGCCAAACCGCTCAGGTCACCTTTTACATCCATGAGCAAAACGCTAATGCCATTTTCAGATAACCTTTCAACGATGTTCTGAAGTGTTTTTGTCTTACCCGTTCCGGTTGCACCGGCTATCAAGCCATGCCTGTTAATAGTCTTTAAAGGTATCTTTATCTGTGCATTCGGTATAGCGGTCTTATCGAACATCGCTGTTCCCAGCAAAAGACTATCACCTTTATACGTATAACCTTCTTCGATACTTTTTAAGAATTTTTCTTTTAAGCTCATAATTGATTTATTAGAAACAGGAATGCATTAACCTTCCTGTTATATTTTAATTGTTATTTATTGAAATTTAAAATTAAAAGTAAGTATATTTTTTTTCATATTAAAAGAATTTATTTCATAAATGTTTCTATTAAGCTATATCAATACCGTGTTGCTTCATATAATTTGTAAGCCTTTTAGCATGGTCCTTCTCTCCGTTGTTCAAAGTTTGAAAAAGTTCATCTAGCTTTGAAGAGGTTTTCTTTTCCATAAATCTCTGGTAATGTTTTTCTGCTTTTAGGTTCTCAAGCTGGAGAGCAATTTTAAAAGCATCTTCTCTTAATATATGAGCTTTCTTATATTTGTTAAGAATATTATATAATTCTTTATTCGATTCCCGCAAATCATTTAATGAGATAGATAGAACCACTGATGGATATTTACCAAGTGGTACGAAAACATCTTTTGTTGACTTTATTAACGCAGCATGGTTTCTTTCCTCCTGACATAATCCCCACCAAATATTTTTATCTTCCGAAAAGGTTTCGTGAAAGAAATTATATATTTCTGCAACTTTCAACTCAAGACATATAAACTCGTCAAGAATTAAAGGCAAATCAACTTTCATACTTAGGATTCATTTTGTGAATTGTTAATAATAAGGAAATACATTTTTTCTTTCAACAACAAATGAAAACGAGCTAATTCGATATAGGGGCAAATATTATGTTGTGACAGAGTTACCTAATTTGACAAGACATTAATGATACTACAGCCCCGCATCATTCGGGTTTTTTTCGAGTAGGGTTTTTATTTCGTTGGTGGTCATTTTCTTGCTTAATGTTATTGTTGGTTAATACAACATTATAAAAATTAAATTGATTTATAATCCAAGTCAACTCATCCCCCTTTAATTCCCCCTTCTCTTAGTAAGAGAAGGGGGTCAGGGGGTTGAGTTCAAAACCACAGCCCCGCATCATCCGGGTTTTTTTCGAGAAGGATTTTTATTTCGTCGGTGGTTACTTTTCTTTGAGCTTAATGTGTTGTCGAAGAGAACACCAGTGGTCATTTGATTAATACTTTTCTATTTAATTTTTGAAAAATATGATTGCTTTCTCTAGAAGTTCTTTCTTATCTTTCAAATCATTTGATTCCTTTAATAAAAAATCAGAGTATAAATTTTTAGTTTTAAAAACATTATCATGAGCTTCCCAACAATTCATTACAGCAGGAAGTATTTTCTTAGCTTTTTCATCTTCAATCATTTTATCACATAGGATTTTAAGAGGTTTAATAAGATTATTGTTCGCAATAGATACAAATCTATAATTTTTCTGTTTACCCAAATTATGGAAAATAATATCCATTTCTTTTAAAAAAGGATCTTTACTTGGTCCAATATCTAATCTTTTAGCATCTGATCTGAAAGAATTAAATGTATTATTTATAAAACTAATATTAATACCCCAATCCCTTTCAAATCTTTTTGCATCATTTAAAAATTGATAGAAAATTTTCTCAGAAGACTTTGAATGTTCTTTGATATATTCTATTATTTTTATTATTCGAATAAATACAATATTTTTTTCATCCAGATTAAGCTTCTTCTTTTTTAAAATGAAAATTTTGAATAGATCAAGATATTCTAATGAATTAAAACTTTTTGTTAATGCAAATAATTTTTCATCGTAAAAAAAATCCCGCACTTCTTCATTCATTATATTTCTTGATAGATTTTCATCAATTTCGATCTGTTCATCAATAGTTTTTATTAATGAATCAAGTAAACTATAAAAAAATAATTCTGTTTTTTTTAACTTCATATTCTCCATTAACCATTCATAGAATCCTTTAATTACAAATCCCAATAAAAAAATACTGAGCGTTATGATAACCGTGAATATTGTATCTGGAGATACTCCATAAAAAGAATATTTATCAGAAACTTCCTTTATGATTAACGTATCCATTATAAATAATTTTAATATTCATTAAATATTTTTTTAATAAAATAAAGTTTAAAACAGTTCGTAATTCTGAAATTTTGGTAGTTCCTCTGCGAATTCATATGGAATGTGAGGAGATTTTATTACTTCCTCAGGTGAATTATAGACTTTTTTACATAAAATTTTTATTAAATCTCTAGCTGGTTTTGTGATTTCTTTATTTATACCATCAATAAAGATATCTGCTATAAATCTAATTTGAGAAAACTTCTTTAACTTAGATATTTTTGTTTTAGGGTGTATAATTTTATGTCTGTATTCAATTAACCTTTTAAACTTTTCCCAACAAATCTTTTCCTCAGATTTATCTTTCTTAAAGGAATTGATATCATATCTATATAATAAGGGTAGGATTGCATTTATCTTTTCTTCTACAGAATAATTTTTTCCGATATATTCCGTATCGCAAATTAGAGTAGCAGACGTACCTCCTCTTTTATAATCCGCTTTGTATTTAAAATCTTTTGGAATCAAATTATTTACAAATGCTTCAACAGCAGAATAAGCAAATACAATTGAAACAAACAAATTCTCATACAGATCAAATTCAAGTTCTGTGTGTTTCTTGTGTGTAAAAGAATAATGTTTCTCAAAATCTTCACCTGCTAAACTTAATGTTGGTAACAAATCTTTATCATAGATTTTCACTGCACGCTCTAAAGCTCTATCAGATATATTTAATAATAAAGCAATGATATTTGGTGCATTATTAATTAAAGGTATTTTTATACCTTCTTTTTCAATACGATATAAATCAAATCCTAATGCATAATATTTGCTGTCTGATTTAATATGAACTGTGTTTCTTTTGTCACATTTATATTGTATTCCCATAACTTATCTTTTAATTTTATAAAATTACTATCTTTGCCCAAAACATAATACACCTAAATCCCCTCCCCCACGCCCCGCCGAAGCGGGGAGCAAGAGAGATTACTAATTCATCATCATCCAGCTTTCACGACAATAGTCTCGCTTGGCGGACCGGGTTGGTTCTCTTTTACGCCTACAACATAGAAATCATACTTAACACCCGGGTCGAGTCCTTTTATGTCCACCTTCGACTGATCTGTACCCGCCATCAACGCAAAATCACTACCCGAAGCATACTTCCTGCCAAAGACGTTGTACGTATTTTGCCGTCTCATCCAAGAGTAAAATAATTTTCTCCTTCTATACAATGACGATTTTCGTCTGTAAAATCACAATATCTGCGAATTTTCTTAAGAATTCCTGTATTACCTAATTAATCTTGCGGTAGTATTCCGCAAGCCAGTCGTCATAATCCATGTCGCCCTTTGCATCGTTGTGCTCGTAACACATCGGGAAAAAATTCTCGACACTTGTTCTACCTCCTTCTGAGTACGGTATCCTGTGGTCAAGAGTCTGGTATCGTTTGATACACCCCGGTACTACACAGCATTCACCCCTCAACTTCACGACGATTTCTTCCATCTCGATTGTCCAGTTGTGTGTATCAAGGTATGCATCATGCTGTTTTGCTGGATTAGGTGGATAATACGATTCACGCATCTTATGGCAGGTATGTTTTATGTCTTTTCTATCCCAATCAATTTCCTTCCACTCTTTACAAACCGGACATTTGAATTCCCAAATCATATTTATATCCTCCTGAATTAAAAATATATTTTTAGAAAAACTTTATTCCATCATCAGGTCATAATGCTCTTTAATATCTTTGATTATTTGCTCCCGCGAAAGAACATTTTCATTTGTTGTATAAAAAACGGCATAGTTGAAATCATTGTAACTCTGTCTTAACTTGATCTCGATCTCTTCTTCTTTGAATAGACTTTCATAGACTCTATCGGCTTTGCTTAGGTATTTTAAATTAGTTCCTTTTCCGTTTTCACAAATAAATGCCAAAACGCCCGGTTCGTTATATAAATGAGACTTCATTTTATATGGACCTTCGAAAATATATTGTTTACCGCTTTTTCCTTTAAGAATTACTCCCATTTTCAGTAAGATTTTAAGATTAATATATGGGTTTCTGGTTCAAAGAAACCAGTTTGTAAATATTTTAAGTATTGCTTTATGATTGATATTTTATTTTTCTTATCCATTTTAATTCTTTATAAAACTCAATTAAAAACAAAAACCCTCTGACACTACACTGAAAGAGGGTTTCGTTTTTCCTTTAATCGAAAGGAAAAGAAATGAAATGAAAATAACAATTCGTTGTCTATGTATACTCGTTAGATACTCAAGATTAAAGAACTAAATTTAGAAATTACCCTCTCTTTACGCTGCTTTGTTATTTCTTAGATTTGTTAAAATCTTCCACTTGTCCATCAAATCCTTTTTATTGTTTAGCGTCCAGTCAAGAACATAAAGCTTCACTTCGATAGGAAGGTGACCTTGTATCATCGAAAAATCGAGTGATATTTTTGAAATCACCCCTTTGTAATCTACAATGATATGAGGATGAATAATGTTGTAAATTTTATTATCTACCTTCATGAAAATTTTTATGTCTTTATATTCTTTTAAGCACATTGAATCTTACATTATAAATTTTGTGAATCTTTAGTGTATGGTATTACCGTTTACTAAAGATTTCCAATTACTTTCTAATACATCTTGATTATGACTTGCCCAATCAAGAACGTACAATATAACATCAACCGGAAGTCTGCCCTCAATAATACTCAAGTCGAATGAAAATTTCGCTTTTATCATCCCCCTGTAATCAACTTCGAAATGAGGATAATAGGTTGAGTGAAACTTTTCACCTTTAATAGAGATCTTTATGTCCTGGTATTCATTTAAGCACATACTAATTGATTAACAATTAATTTCCATTAACAGCTCTTTTTTTTGCAGACGCTTCCAATTATCGCTTAATTCATCCTGATGTCTTTGTGTCCAGTCAAGGACATACAACATAACATCGACGGGTAATCTTCCTTCTACCAAACTTAAATCAAAAGAGAATTTTGCTATAAGCCCTCGATAATCAACTTGAAAGTGCGGATAATTTGTTTCGCATATCCGTCCGTCTTTCATCAATATTTTTATATCCTTATGTTGGCTTATGTAATTCATAGCAAATGAATTTAAGTTTAATTAAATAAAATTATTTTACGAGAATCCACGCCATAGGCGGATTACTATTAAACTAATAAATTATTTTATTAGTAACATTTTCTTTGTATCAGTGAAATTGTTTACTGTCAGTCTATAGAAGTAAACACCACTCGAATAACTTTCTCCGTTAAAGTTGACGCTGTATGTACCTTCGGTTCTGAATTCATTTATCAAAACATCGACTTCCCTACCAGAAAGGTCGAAGACCTGCAATGTTAC
This sequence comes from Ignavibacteria bacterium, assembly GCA_016783945.1. GTDB lineage: Bacteria > Bacteroidota > Ignavibacteria > Tepidaquicellales > Tepidaquicellaceae > BS750m-G4. The sequence goes on along the minus strand of JADHVP010000006.1, from coordinate 42,487 downwards.
ATTACCGTTCACAGGAATGTCAAAATTTATAGTAGTTGCTGGGTTAAACGGATTCGGGTAGTTCTGAGATAACTTAAAGTTCACAGGTGTTGTATTTTTAAAGTTATCTTCACCTGGTTTTCTTATTGAAAAATCTACATTGATTGGTGCATCGTTCGAACCTGCTGCTGAAATTGATTTAGTATCGCTGACATATCCTAATTTATCAACGTATATGTCAAATTCTCCGGGGGGTACGTTTACAGTGTAATTTCCATCTTCATCTGTTATTCCGCATGTGAATGCATTACCATCCTGCATAACTATAACCGTGGCTCTTGAAACTTCATCAAAATTACTGGAAGTTACTTTACCCGTAACAGTGTATGAATTGAACGATGGAATTATTGGAGCTTCACCTCTGTATTCGCAAAATATTTCAATATCCATTGTACTTCCGTTAGGAATTATGAAATTTGCTAGTTCCCAATTGATTTTATTCGGAAAATAGGTAGGAATAAAATCTAATTCTTCTTCAGGATCACTTGGATAAATTATTGCAAAAATTGAATCTGTTGTATTTACTGTAAAATTAAATTGACCATCAGTCTGTATTACATAAGCTCCCAATAATACTGTTTCCCCTGTTATATCATCAATATATAATATTTCAACATAACCACTAGGTACAGGTTCATTTGTATTTGAATACATTGCTGTTCCGCTTATGACAGTTGAATAGCCGTTATTAAAAAAGAAGAGAACGACTATAATTGCTAAAAAGCTTTTTAATAAATAATTAATATTTCTTGCTATCATTTTGATTTTCCTTTATAAAATAATTTTTAAGAATTTTTAAAAGTGTTTTCTTCTTGGTATACTTAAGTCGGAATAATCGGACTATTGTTAGTCGGAATTATTGGACCGTCATAAGTTGGAATAATCGGACAATCGTAAGTCGGTATAATCGGTTTACAATGTGTCGGAATTATTGGCTTTCTTTGTTGAGAAGTCTTCATTTTAATTTCTCCTATTTGTTTATTTAAGAAAATGTGTTTAAGTTATTTTATTTATAGAGGTTATAATGTTTTAATAAACTAAATTCTTTTAAAATTATTTCTTCTTTTTTAAATTCGAAATCTCAGCAAATTCACCTACTGTGAATGACTGCGTCCAGCAAAGTTCAAAAATATTTACAATAAATTGTGCAAAATCTTTATTCCTTACAATAATATCTGTCTTATTGTGTTTAGGTACTGTCTTATCGTGAACATTCAAAAAAACTATTTCCCTATCAAAAACTGTAAAGTTCGCAATAAGCATCTTCGTTAACTTAATTTGCTCTCCACATTTTTCATAATAATTACATAAATCGATAAAATCTTCTAATGTAACAGAAGACCACTTTTCTTCTTTTTCGAGTTTAAAATTTAAACTAACTTCGTAAATTGATTTATAAATACCTCCCCGCTTCAAAAACTCCTGAGTAACTTCATCAGCTTGTTTAGAAATGTGTCCTTCTAAACGATTCATCATTAAAATTTCTTTACTAGAATTCGTAATAAGTTCAAAAAATCTGATATGCCTGTGCCTGTTGTACCCTCTGATTAATTCAATATTACTTGTTTTACTTCTTTCAATAGTCTTTGTTTTGTATAATGGTTGGATATCAGTAAACAGATTTTGAGTATTTCTAAGAGCTTTGTTGAGATTGACTCTTAGATCATTTTGAATCTTGTCTGATACAACACGTGGATTGATAATCTCAAACTTAAGCACAGAGCTTGTTTCAATTTCATTAATGTATCCTTTAGTAACGAATGCTTTTAATATATCATAAACATCCGTTCTTCGAATACCTGCTTCTTTTGCGACTTCTGAGGCGCTCATCTGTTCGCCAGGCAAAAGAGCGAAGAATACTTTCGATTCTTTTTCTGTGAATCCTAATTGCTTAAGTTTATCTTGCAGGTCTTTGGGCTTCATTTGTGTGTTGTTGTACGGTTCTACAACAATATTATGAATTAAATTTTTATTGTCAATGAAAAAATTTTTTAAAGTCAATCAATTCCAGGCTTTAATTAAAATTAGAAAACTAATTCTAATTATGTTATATTATTAATTGTTATCCTAAATCTGTTAATAAATATTCTGTTGATTAAAAGAACGCATACATATTTGAGATCTATTCTTAAGTAATAATATTGTTGTTTAATCATTCTACAACAATATTATGATATTTATAATAAGTATCAAGACTAAAATAAAATAATGTATGAAAATTAATTTGTACTATTTAACGTAAGAGGATTTACTTCGAGATAGTCTAATACAGAAGGAGCAAAATAAAAAAACCGGACTTGATAAATCCGGTCTTTTAGTAGCGGGAGAAGGATTTGAACCTCCGACCTTCGGGTTATGAGCCCGACGAGCTACCAGCTGCTCCATCCCGCGATGTTTAGCAATATAGATAATTTAAATAACTTATTCAATGTTAAGGGAAATCACTTTTGTGAAAAATATGCGAGAGTAGTGTTTTACTAATTTCTAAATTTATTTTTTAAGATTATATTCGTAAATTGTGTTTTCAATTTTTTAACTCATAATTATAATATCTCAAATGAAAATTATTGTATGCGTATCTTTAGTTCCGGATAGTACAACAAAAGTAAAAGTCTCTGATACAAAGATATCAATAGACGACTCCGGTGTAAGTTATGTACTAAATCCTTTTGATGAATATGCCGTTGAAGAAGCTGTTCAATTAAAAGAAAAAAATGGTGGTGAAGTGATTGCCATTTCATACGGTACTGAAAAATCAAAAGAAGCTATTAAGAAAGCATTTCAAATGGGTGCTGATAAAGGTATACTAATAAAAACAGATTCTAATGATTTTGACTCTTTTACTGTTGCAAAAAATCTTGCAGATGTTCTTAAAGAACAGAATGCAGATATTATTTTCTTCGGTAAGCAGTCAATAGATTTTGATGGTCTCCTTGTCCCGAATATGGTTGGTGAGCTTTTAGATCTCCCTTCGATAAACGTTGTTGTAAAATTAGACATTCAGGATAACAAAGTTATCGCAGAAACTGAAATAGAAGGTGGAAAGGAAATCGTCGAAGCAAACATGCCCGTAATCATTGGTACTCAGAAAGGTTTAAATGAACCTCGATATCCAAACCTTAAGAGTATCATGGCATCAAAATCAAAACCGATCGAAGAAAAAGAACCCACCTACTCCGGTAATAGAACTGTAGTATCCGTTATGAATCTTCCACCGACAAAATCACAGGGTAAGATTTTTGAAGAGGGTGTCGAGAATGTTTCCGAGCTTGTCAGGCTATTGAGGGAAGAAGCAAAAGTAATCTAAACAATAATCCATTAAATTAAAAAGACTAAAGTTTAAATAAATAATATTATAAAAATAAATAATATGGCTAACAAAATATTAGCATTCGTCGAAGCAAAAGAAAACAAGTTTAAGAATTCAGCATTTGAAGTGGTATCTGTTGCAAAAAAATTAGCCGGTGATTTGGGATGCGAGTTCGATGTTTTAACGATAAGCTCTAACAATGATGATGAAATAAAAAAGTTAGGAGCTTATGGTGCGAAGAAAGTCATACTCGTTGATTCAGAAGAGTTGAACTCAAAAAATCCAAACAGCAATAGTATTTACTCGAATACTGCGTTTGCCAAAGCAATTAGTGAGGTTTCAAAATTAAAAGGAGCTAACATCGTATTAATATCTGCAACTGCTATGGGCAAAGATTTAGCACCAAGGGTAGCAATTAAAACAGACTCAGCAATAAGTCCGGATTGCATTGATGTTATAGTCAACGATGGTAAGATTACCGCAAGAAGACCTGTTTATGCCGGTAAAAGTATAATCGATGTAAAGTTTATTTCAGACAACGTTGTTCTTACTCTCAGACCAAACGTATTTAAACCTGAAAAGCTAAATGGTGAAGATGTTGAAATTGAAAAGATAGACACAGGTTCTCTAAACATTAATGAAGGTGATTTCAAGATCAACATAAAAGAAGTAGTCGTATCGAATGAAAAGCTCGATGTAAGCGAAGCAGATAAGATAGTATCAGGGGGAAGAGGTTTACGGGAAGCAAGTAATTTTCATTTAATAGAAGAATTAGCTAATGTTCTGGGAGCTGCAACGGGTGCATCACGGGCTGTTGTAGATGCAGAATGGAGATCTCATTCAGAGCAAGTTGGTCAAACAGGAAAAACGGTCTCACCAAATTTGTATATTGCATGCGGGATTAGTGGAGCGATTCAGCACCTTGCAGGAATGTCATCTTCAAAATGTATAGTTGCAATTAATAAAGATAAAGATGCACCAATCTTCCAGGTTGCTGATTACGGAATTGTCGGAGATCTTTTCGAAATACTTCCGGCATTAACGGAAGAGTTTAAAAAGGTATTGTCAAACTAATATAAATTACTTTTTTAGAAATACCTTTTAAATTAAATAATATTCTTATTATATTGATTTTGAAAATGAAACTTTAATTATCATTTTCTTGTAAAAAATACTAAATAACAGATTAACAATTTATATTATTCGATGGAAAATTCAGTTGATGTAATACAGGTTGATATTTTTGGTTTATCGCTCTCATCACAAATTAGTGGTGGTGGATATGCAATAATACTTAAAGAAATTGGCGGTGAGAGAAGGCTTCCTATAATTATAGGTCAGTTTGAGGCACAGGCAATAGCATTCGAACTCGAAGGAATGAAACCACCAAGACCACTCACGCACGATTTACTAAGAACATTAATCGAAACATTTGGATACCGGGTTGAAACTGTTACGATAAATGAATTAAAAGATTCTACTTTCTATTCAAGGATAAAATTCGATGCCGAAAGCATCGGTGAAATTGATGCAAGACCTTCTGATGCAATAGCACTGGCTCTTAAATTCTCTGCTCCCATTTATGTATCATCCGCAATTATGGATGAAATAGGCTTTATCCCCGAATATGAAGAACATGCTTCAAAAAAGGAAGAAGGTAAAGAAGAAAGTGATATCTTATCGGGCAAGGAATCATTTGAAGAAGAGGCAAAAATATCTGATACTTCCAATCTATCCGTCAAAGAAAAGAAACTAAAAAAATTGAAAATAGAATTAGATGAAGCAGTAACAAAAGAAGACTACGAAAAAGCAGCACAATTAAGAGACGAAATAAATAAAATGGAAATCTCAAATTTGAATTAACAATACGCTTTAATCACATTAAATAAACTAAATAAAACTTCGTGAAAAAAATCATTCTTTTAGCATTCACATTAATTGTCATAATCTTTAACATAAGTTATTCACAATTTACATCTGATCCTCAAAGAAATATTTCATTACAACATAATAAACTTAGCAAACTAGATCTGGGTGTTACTGATGGACGGGTAAGCCTTGGTTTTAACGCCGGCATAGCTGTAATGAATGATAATACAGGTTTAGCTGTCGGAATGTTCGCTGAAGTTAAAGCGGAAAGTTTCTCGTTTGTACCGCAAGCCAATTACTGGAAAGTTAATAAAGCAAATAACTTCGAGATAGCAGGTCTTATGAGATTAAGATTTGAATCTGTTGGAATAGAGCCTTATGTTGATGGAGGAATAGGAATCAATTTTTACAATGATGATGCAATTGATATAAATGGCAACGAAATTAACGATAATGTGACTAAACTCGGGCTTGATGTTGGTGGTGGTCTTGAGCTTAAAAATTTTAGTACGTCTTATACTATTTTGCTCGATGTGAAATATAAAATAATAATTAACGATCCCGGAAATATTAAAGGCTTCGTTGTTACAGGTGGTCTAAAATTTCCCTTATAGATTTTAAAATGTAAAACTATTTTATTAGCGTAGAAGAAAATTCTTTTACGCTTTTTTTATTTTCATAATTTATATATGCAAAATAATTTACTTATTGACATCGGCAACTCACACATTAAAGCCGCAATAGGTTTAAGAGATGCTTCTTTAAAAAATATAAAAAAAATTGAATACGAAAAGGAGTATCAATCTGAAAAATTAAACGACATTATATCCACCTTTGTTAATAAAAATAAAGACATTTATAAGATAACAAAGGTTGGAATATCTTTATTGGATTTAAAAATAAGATCTGCAATAATCGATTTAGTAAAGATATATTTCAGCTCTTCACCAGTTTTTATAAATAAAAAAATCAAACTTCCTATAAAAATAAAATACAGCTCTACACTTGGCAGCGACAGGATTTGCTCGACAGTGGGAGCTTATTACAAATATAGAAAAAGAAAAAAAATATTAATAATAGATTTCGGTACTGCTACAACTTATAATCTGTTAATCAATGGTGTGTTTGAAGGAGGCATGATCACACCCGGTGTAGAAACTTCACTTCAATCACTTATCAATAAAACATCACTTCCAAAAGTAAAAATAGATTCAAAAGTTAAATTGATTACGAATGATACAGTAAACAATATTAAATCCGGTATATGGTTTCAAAACTTGTTTACTGTTGAAAGAATTATTCAGGAAATAAAAAAGAAGCACAAGAATTTGTTTGTCATTGCAACAGGAGGTTTGTCACATTTAATTTACGATAAAACTGAATTGATTAACAAACTTGAGAAAAACTTAGTACTGGAAGGAATTAATTATATCTTAGATCAAGAATGAAACTCTTCGGAAAAAGAAAAAATACAAATACACTGAAGCCACTTTGGAAATTTTCACAAAAAGGAAATCTCTGGAGGTTTTTCTTCGCGGGTAAAAATACTATTGTTGGTGAAACAAGAGACAATGAAGCAAAGATTGTTTATTTCTTTTCATTAAATGTTAAGACCGGGAAAACATTCCTGAAGAATCACAAACTGAAAAATGAAGACTATTGGATTTCGATTGAAGGATTAAATGAAAGAATTTGTTTCTTACATCGTTTTGAAAAACCCGATCTACCCCAGCATAAAAGTATAATAGCATTAGATATTTTCTCTGGTAAAAAACTCTGGGAGAATAATGAGTACCTGTATTTTTTTAATACAGACCATACTCTATATGCTTACAAAGAAAAATTTGAGACAAAAGATATTGTCAAACTTAACATAAATAACGGAATGGTTTTAAAAACATTCGATGAAAATGAACATGCTGAGATTTATAACATCCGAAATGACACATACGGCGAACAATCGTCTGAAAGATATAATTACCCTATTCCATTTTCAAAAGAAGAAACACCTGAGGATATACCAAAGATTTTCGAAAAAGAAATTATCAACACAAACTCAGAAGGTAAGATCGAGTATGTTATCAAAGATGATTATCTAATGTTCAACTATTATGAACCAATTTCATTACCCGATAGCGGATCAAAAAAAACATTCACTAATAGATTTTGCGTATACAATATTTTCAGTGGTGAAAAATTGTATGACGATATGATGAATAAAAGTTCATCGTACAATGTACCCGATAACTTTTTTGTAAAAGATGACAACGTTTATTATCTTAAAGAAAAAAAAGAATTAATCGCGATAAACTTAAAGCATAAATAATATTCAAAATAATTAATTTATGAAATCTCTATCCGAAGAAATCATCAAATCCTCCAAAGGCAATTGTGATATTATAGATATAACAGATGATGTTATTGGAATATTAAAAAGATTCAAAATAAAGAATGGTCTTTGCACTGTCTTTTCAATTGGCTCCACAGCAGGAATAACAACAATAGAGTACGAACCTGGTTTGTTAAGAGATATACCGAAGCTAATGGATAAATTAATCCCTTCTGCTGTAAGATATCATCACGATGACACCTGGGGTGATGGAAACGGTCATTCTCATTTGCGTTCAGCACTCTTTAAAACATCACTCAGTGTTCCGGTTGTAAATGGGGATTTGACACTCGGTACGTGGCAGCAAATAGTACTAATTGATTTTGATAACCGCAATAGAACACGAAGGATAGTTGTTCAAGTCATGGGCGAATAGTTTTGAAAAATAGAATTCTCATAATAATACCATTTGTAATTGCTTTAGTATTAAGGATAATTTTCATTGAACAAAAAAATCTCTGGTTCGATGAAATATATTCGTGGAATGTATCACAAGCAAACCTAAAAGTAATAATAGAAATGGCTGCGGGAGATATACACCCTCCCTTTTATTACATCGTTTTAAAATTCTGGACGTTGCTCTTTTCCGATAGTGTGTTCTCCTTAAGAATGCTGAGTGTAATAGTTAGTTTAACGGGCATGTTTTTTATCTACATGATCTGCAGGAAAATTTTTAAGACAGACCTCGAAATATTTTTCGTTCTTTTATTGTACGCTGTATCACCCCTGAACATCTACTATTCACAGGAAGTAAGAATGTTCAATCTGAATCTTTTTCTTTGTCTGGGTTCTGTTTATTTTTTCATTAATTATCTAAGCAAACCAAATGTACGAAACGGGTTATTCTATTCAGCTTTTACTGTACTTGCGTTTTATACACACTATTTTGCTTTCTTAATCTTTTTTACACAAGCTGTAATATTATTAATAATATTTATAAAGAAAGAAGTAGACTTCCCTTTCATTAGGAATTTTTTACCATACTATCTTGGAGTTATGATTTTATACATACCCTGGTTCGGAAAATTTCTTTATCAGGTTAACAAAGGTCAGCCATGGAGATTGCCGCAGGAAACTTATCAGTTTTTGCTCAATACATTTGCTTTCTTTAAAGAAACTTTCTTTGGATATTATTTCTATTACGAAGGAAGTATTATATTTGCATTAGTAAAATACGTTACTCTATTTACATTTATATTCTTCGTTGTTCTCGGATTAAGACTCGTCATACAAACATTTAAATCTAAAAGCAACTCCCCCGTTTCAAATAACAATATAGCTTTTTATGTTTTATTGTTTTTTGTTATCCCGCTCGCAATCGGAATCATTATTTCATTTAAGAACTACATTCTACTTTCGAGATATTTAAGCATCATTGTTCCTTATTATCTCATCATACTTATTTTCTTTTCATTCAGCATCCGTAAAAATTACATTACTTATGCTATCGTTGTTATATTCACACTCTCGAGTATTGTTGGGACCACAATAACCTTTTCGCACGATTTCAAGAACAACGATTACAGAGGTATCATTTCTTACGTAGAAAAGTCTTACGATGATGGCGATGTTATTACGGTCGACCCTCATTACAATGGATGGGTGTTCGATTATTATTGTTCTCATAACGAGACAGTATTAAAACCACCAATGAACCTCGGCTGGAGACTCAGCACAAAATACGATTCACTTTCTCAAAAGCCTGAGATTAAAAGTTTATGGTTCATAACAGATTACAGTGCGTTGAATAAAACCGGTTATGATGAGGTTTCTTCTAAAATGAGTTCATTAGGGTTTGAACTCGAAAGCACGAAGGTCTTTTCTTTAATACCGGATAAGGTGAAGGTGAAGGTGGAGTATTATAAGAGGCGATAGTTTCTGAATTAGTATTTATTCTCACGCAAAGCCGCAAAGATAATTTCACAACTCAAAATTATACGCAACGCTTCCCCAGAGAATAGGAACAAAGATTGTACTCTCCTTTCCGCTACCTCCACCGGGATCGAAGCTAAAGTCATTTGTCAATAAACCAAGGACCGATAAATCAAAAGCAAAGTTTCCTTTTATCTGTCTGATACCGAACGATAAAATAGATACATAACCAATGTCACTATCGTCACCGTTGTCACCATAAAAAACCACCCAATTTTCTGAAATTAGTTTAGTATCCTTTTCCTTTCTATATTCAAATGCAAACATAAAAAGTGGATGGGGTAGTACAGCTAACTTTTTGTTGTCAAAGCCATAAAAAATCCCACTACCGCATGACAGAGTAGTGTTTTGTATGTCAAAGCTCGAAACACCATAGAGAAATCCGAAATGATTATCATTATCATAAGTAGTTTGCCTAAATTGAATAACATGAGCAAAACCTAAAGAGATATTGACATTCTTAGAATGAAATGGTCGGACTTTGGGAGTGAAAAATATTAAGTCGGGATAGGTTTTTATAAAAGCACCAGCACTAATATTAGAACCAACTCCAAAATTTATATAATCAGTAATTCCAATATTTGCAAACGGGAAAGCCAGAACAGCAACCCACGGAATTAACAATGCCGTCGACACATAACCATGCCCTGCTTTTAATGTCTTCCCAGTTGATCCTAAAAATAATCGCGATTCGTTCGGGTCAGGTTTAAAGATTACGTGAGTACTGTCACCTGAGGTTCTAATTAATTGCAAATCTTCAATCGTTGCGATTTGCTCCTGCGGAACGTTGAACGTTTTGTATTTCGTCTTTATCTTTACGGTATCGGGTGTAACACTTCTTACTGTACCTGTCATTTCAAAACCGCTAAAGAGAGTTATCTTATACTCTCTGCCTATGAGAAGAGAGTCTTTCTGTGCATAAGAAGAATTGATAATAATAAAAAAGAAAATTGAAATTGTGATTATTCTGAATAGAAAAGATTGTACATTTTTCATTCCGCAGCAGTTTAATTATTATCATAAAATTGCTTTATCAAAAAATCAAAAGCAAGATAGATAGTTTAACTCAACCCCCTACCCTGCCTTCACAACAACCGTTTCGCTTGGAGGTCCGGGAACATTTTCCTTCACACCCAGCACATACAACTCATACTTCCCGCTGCTCTCGAGACCTTTGATAGCAACCTTTTTCTGGTCAGTTCCAGCCAACAGTTTAAACTTTTCCTGTGAACCATATTTTCTTCCGAATGCATGGTAAGTATGATTGCCGACTCTCCTGAGTTTCTTCCATGACAAATTGACCTCCCCTTCTTCATCGCCTGTCTTTGCGATAAAATCTTCAGGTGGATACAGTTCTCTTACCATCCCCGGTTTTGCAGCAACTGCAAACCCTGAGCTAAGAATTTTTTTTGAATCACCTGTTGAGGCATTATTAACATAGCTTGCAAGTTGTTTTATCATCGAATCCAATTCTGTCTGAACCTTTTTTTGCAGATTAACCTGTGTATGATACTGCTTCTTAATAACTTCCGTCTGTACTTTTGCCGATTCCAATTCGCTAATCTTAGCACTCATGTTTGCAAGTGATGGATTTGGATTCGTAAAATTCGGATTTCCCGTCATCTGGTTGACTATTGCGTTAGCCTTCGTGATTTTTTTCAGTACAGAAAGGTTTTTTAATCCTAATTTAACTTTGACCATACCTTTTTGTTTTTATTATGAAAAAATACCTTAAAAACGAAATATTTTACGCTTCGGTTATATAGTAACATCAACGTAGAGACGCAAAATCTTGTTTCTCTACAACAAAATATACTGTAATTTTGTTTTAAATGCAAGGTATATTTATAAAATATACGTGTATATTTCTTTTTTATACAAGTATATATTAATTTTATATATGTATATTTATATTATATACATGTATAATATACTATTATACTATTATAATTTATTAATATACATATATAAATTATAATTATACGTATATATTTATTTATTATACGTGTATAATTTAACTTTATATATGTATAATTTAATTTTATGCGTGTATATTTATCAAATATACTTAGATATAATCAGATGAGCAACGACTATTTTAGATTAAACAGAAGCAAATTCATCGATATACTACTCTAAAATAACTCAAACTGAAATACTTCGTTCAAATACACACAGGCAACATCAAAAACACTAAGCATAAATATTTCTCTTGCAAATTAAATACTTTAATGCTTAATTTACTTCAAGATTAATAAAAGACAGGAGGGTTCAACGTGAAAACACTCAAACTATCATTTCTTGTTATTGCTTTACTTTTCATTTCAAGCAATTCATATTCGTCACCCGGATGGTTTCCCCAAAACAGTAGTGTAAACAAAACCTTTTTTGATGTATATTTTATTAATGAACTTACAGGTTGGGCTGTGGGATATTTAAGTAGAATATTAAAGACTACTAATGGAGGAGATAATTGGTTCGTTCAACCAAGAATTACATCAAGGACTTTATACTCTGTATTTTTTACCAATTCAAATACCGGATGGGTTGTCGGAGAATATGGTACAATTCTAAAGACCACTAACGGTGGAACGGTTTTCGTAAACAAAATTGAAAACATTATACCGAAAATATTTTCACTTTCTCAAAACTACCCCAATCCTTTCAATCCAACAACAACCATAAGATACGATATAAAAACAAAAGGCAATATTGAATTGAAAGTTTTCGATTTACTCGGTCGTGAGATAACTATGCTCGTTAACGAAAGCCAAACACCCGGAACATACGAAATTGTATTCGATGCCGCTTCCCTGCCGAGTGGTGTGTATTTCTATCAATTAAAAGCTGGAGATTTCGTTGAGACAAAAAAGATGGTCGTAGTGAAATAAATTATAGAATTAAAATCTTTAACGCTTAATTTACTTCAAGATTAATAAAAGACAGGAGGGTTCATCATGAGAAAACTCATACTTTCATTTCTTGTTATTGCTTTACTTTTCGTTTCAAACATTTCATACTCGCAGTGGTATCAGCAAAATAGTGGAGTGACAGCAAATCTCTATTCCATTCATTTTATTAATGATAATACCGGTATTGCTTGTGGATATAGTAATACTATTATTAAAACATCAAACGGTGGTGAAAATTGGACAGTCTGTTCAATCTCTCCGCCAGGGGAATTGAGACACATAAAATTGCTTACAGCTTACATTGCTTTGACAGGAGGTGCAAACGGAAATCTTTATAGAACAACAAATTTCGGTACAAATTGGACTGTAGCAAGTTATGGAGGAGGAGCAGTTAACGGGATTTGCATAGCTGGCAGCAACATCTGGTATACCTCAAGCAATAAGGTTTTTACATCAACCGATTTTGGGTATTCATGGATTTATTACACGCTGTATAATAATCGAGGTGCTTTAGGCATGAGTTTTGGTGATTCGTTAACCGGATATACATATGGAGCTTATCTTGGTACCTTTCCTTATCAGGATTATATTTTTAACTGGATACAGAAAACATCAAATGGAGGTCAAAGCTGGATTCAAATAGTGAATCTAATGACACAAGGACAACCCTTGTTTAGTAGAATATTTTTTATAAACAGTCAAACAGGTTTTGTCGGTCAGTGGCAGGAAATAAGAAAAACCACTAATGGAGGAGGCGCTTGGACTATCTACCAAACCGGGACTTTCCCATTTTTATCTTCAATTTTTTTTATAGATGAATACAAGGGATTTATTTCAGAAAATATCGATACGCGTTATACAACAAATGGAGGAGAAAATTGGAGTGTATTAATGAATGTAAAAGCGAATGAAATATGTTTTACAAATTCTATGACAGGCTGGCTTTGCGGCGATAGCGGACTGATAATGAAAACAACAAACGGTGGAATAACAGGTATGGAAGCAATTACTCCAAATATTCCAAATAAATTTTCACTCTTTCAAAACTACCCCAACCCTTTCAACCCAACGACAACCATTAGATATGATATAAAATCAAAAGGCTACGTCGAGTTGAAAGTTTTCGATTTGCTCGGTCGTGAGATTACTACGCTTGTAAACGAAAGCCAAACACCCGGCACGTACGAAGTAGTATTCTATGCCTCTTCCCTGCCGAGTGGTGTGTATTTTTATAGATTGAAAGCAGGAGATTTTGTTGAAACGAGAAAGATGGTAGTACTGAAATAAAATATATCTTTTTACACATTCTCAGCGTCTTTGCCTCTCTGCGACTTTGCGTGAGATTACTTCCTTAGACCAACCTCATTCATCTTTTTAATAACTTTTTTCTTAAAATGTTATTGAGTAATTTTCACTTTCAATAACCCCTCAACATATGAACTCAAATAACTACTACATATGCTGAACACAATAATCTTCGCAATTGTTTTTATATCCGCAATAGTTTTTTTCATATATTCAATAAAGAAATTTCTATCATATCTTAAAATCGGTAAACCCGAAAACAGGTTCGATAACGTTGGCAAAAGAATAAAAAACACCATTGTCTATGCTCTATTTCAAAAAAAACTATTAAGACAAAAATTTGCAGGTATACTTCATGCATCAATTTATTGGGGATTCCTTGTTCTTCTTATTGTTATTTTAGAAGGATTTATCGAGGGATTCTTTCCTGATTTCTCCTTTGCATTTCTTGGTGGTTTTTATTCAGTGATAACGTGCATAACAGATATTTTCGGAGCAGTAGTTTTTGTGATTGTTCTTTTCTCTATACTGAGACGATTTATTTTTACACCAAAGAGACTTCGTGTGGAATTGTCTTCGAGGTTAGATGCTACTTTAATACTGACGCTGATACTCTTCGTTATGTTCACAATGATTGGTGCAAATATAGAAAGAATCCTTACCGGTCATTCGGAAGGTTACAGACCTGTATCTGAATTCCTTGCGAGTTTACTTCAAATAAAAGGTTCTCACACTGGCTATATGATTTTCTGGTGGGCACATAATATAATAATATTAGGATTTCTAAACTATCTCCCCTATTCAAAACATTTCCATATAATGTCCTCGATGCCAAATACTTATTTTTCGAACATTGGTATAAAGCAGAATGGGGTTCTCAAGCCGATTGACTTTGAAGATGAAAGTTTAGAACAGTATGGAGCAAAAGACATCGAAGACTTAACTTGGAAAGAATTATTAGACGGGTATACCTGTACAGAATGCGGAAGATGTACAGATGTCTGCCCTGCTAACATTACAGGTAAAGCTCTTAATCCCAAGAAAATTATTACACAGATAAGAAAACGAACACACGATAAGGGTCCGCTTGTTGTAAAGAAAATCGAAAGCGATAAAATATTAGAGACACCTCTAACAGGCATCTATATTTCTGAAGAAGAACTATGGGCATGTACAACCTGTGCTGCCTGTGTTGAAGAGTGCCCTGTTTTAATTGACCATGTAACACCGATTGTAGAAATGAGAAGAGACCTTGCGATGATGGAATCATCCTTCCCTCCTGAGTTGAATACTATATTTAAGAACCTTGAGAATAACGAGTCACCCTGGGCATTCGGTGCTGAACAAAGAAATGACTGGGTCGATGAGCTAAATGACGAACTCAGTAAAGAAGGCAAAACGAACAATCTTAAAAAACTTAGTAACATCGGTTCAGCAGATGAAGTAGATGTTCTTTTCTGGGTTGGTTGTGCAGGAGCATTCGATAGCAGATACATAAATGTTACTAAATCATTTGCAAAAATACTAAACGAAGCAGGCGTAAAATTCGGTGTGCTCGGGAATGAAGAGAAATGTAACGGTGACCCTGCAAGAAGGCTTGGGAATGAATTTTTAGCACAGCAGTTCATTCAACAAAACGTAGAGACGTTCAAAAAATATAACATAAAAAAAGTTGTAACTGCATGTCCTCACTGCTTCCATGCTCTTAAAAATGAATATTCACAATTCGGTTTAGAGCTTGAAGTAAATCATCATACAGATTATATTTGCAATCTGATAAAAGATAAGAGAATTGTTCCTAAGAAAGAGAACAAGAAAAAAATAACATATCATGATTCCTGTTACCTCGGAAGATACAACAGCATTTACAAAGCACCGAGAGAAATCTTATCTAAAGTACCCGGATTAGATACTGTTGAAATGAAGAGATCAAAGGATAAGGGCTTTTGCTGTGGTGCAGGCGGAGGAAGAATGTTCCTTGAAGAAGCTAAAGGTAAAAAAGTCTATCTGGAACGAACAGAAGAAGCTTTAGAAACAGGAGCTGAAACAATTGCTTCTGCATGTCCATTCTGTATGACTATGCTGACTGATGGAGTTAAGGATAAAGAGAAAGGCGAAGAAGTAAAAATAAAAGATTTAGCAGAAATTGTACTTGAAAGCCTTTAGAGTCATTTAAATTTATTCGAATAATTTATTAATACAATTTTTAAAAACAATATTTATATATTTAATTATTAACTTTAAACTTTAATCATAAAACTATGTCATATCTTTTCACATCGGAGTCAGTAAGCGAAGGACATCCGGATAAAATTTGCGATCAGATCTCTGACGCAATTCTTGATGATATTTTTACATACGACAAATACGGCAGGGTTGCCTGTGAAACTTTTTGTGCAACAGGAATGGTGCTTGTTGGTGGAGAGATCACCACAAGTCACTATGTAGATGTTCCTCAATTAGTAAGAAATGTTGTTACGGATATCGGTTATACTGAAGGTGAATATAGATTCGATTCACATTCGATAAGCGTAATGTCAGCAATAAACAAACAATCTCCCGATATTGCAAGAGGTGTCGATAAAGGAGGAGCCGGTGACCAGGGAATGATGTTCGGTTATGCTAACAATGAAACACCCGAACTTATGCCTATGCCAATAATGTACGCTCATAAACTTGTCAAGAAACTTGCAGATATTCGCAAAAAAAATAATAGTCTTATGCCTTACCTAAGACCTGACTCGAAATCACAGGTTACAGTAGAATACAACGATAAAAACAAACCTGTCAGAATTGAAGCAGTTGTTGTATCCACGCAGCATGATCCCGGAGTTAGGCAATCTCAGATAAAACACGACGTAATTGAGAATGTCATAAAAAAAATAATTCCCGAAAGACTTCTCGATAAGAAAACAAAGATATACGTTAATCCGACAGGAATGTTTGAAATTGGTGGTCCGCACGGGGATACCGGTCTTACCGGCAGAAAAATAATAGTCGACACTTACGGAGGTAAAGCACCTCACGGCGGAGGAGCATTCTCAGGTAAAGACCCTTCGAAGGTTGATAGAAGTGCAACTTATGCCGCCAGGCACATTGCTAAAAACATAGTCGGAGCAAAACTTGCCGATGAATGCTTAATACAAATATCTTACGCAATCGGTATTGCAGAACCTGTTTCTATTTATATTAATACTAACGGTACAGGGAAAATACCGGATACGGAGCTGGCAAAGATTATCAAAAAAGAAATAGACCTAACACCAAAAGGTATTATTCACAAATTGAATTTAAGGAGACCTATATTTAGGAAGACTTCAAATTATGGTCACTTCGGGCGTAACGATAAAGATTTTACCTGGGAGAAATTAGACCTAAAAGATCTTTTGCTAAAATCTGTTAAATAATATATGAATGATTTTTTCTTCGGATTTTTTTATCCAATAAGAAGTCTAAGCTTCTTCTTTAAACAACCGAAGATAATTTTATATTCCATGATACCAATGTTCATTAACCTGATCATATATGGAACAATCTTCTACTTAAGTTATAGTTGGATAATCGGAACATCTGGAGAATTAACAGGTGCAAACAGTCTTGGAGCAACATGGTTTCAGGAGGTCTTTCACTTTTTTATATTGATATTTTCATTCCTGCTGCTACTCCTCGTTTGTTATTTTTTGTTTATTACCATAGGAGGAATAATTATCTCACCATTTGAAGAGCACATTTCACAAATGGTAGAAGAAATCATTACTAAGACAAAGTATGACAGTAAACTAAACTTCCTGCAAGACGCATGGTACAGTATTAAAGCTGAGTCTTTTAAGTTACTATTTTATTTTTCTATCATTATTCCTTTATTTTTTGTTGGCTTTATCCCGATGATTGGAAGTGTTTTGGCAACCATATTGGGTACATTATTCTCTTTTTTCTATAATGCACTCGATTATTTAGACTACCCGATGACAAGAAGGTTTTATTGTTTAAAAAAGAAAATCAAGGTAACGCATACAGGCGGTCTTTTGTCTTATGGATTCGGATGTATGGCTTTTCTAATGCTATTTCTGCCAGTAGTGAATGTTTTCTTCAAACCCGTTTTAGTAGTAGCTGGTACTTCATTATTTTATGAAAAAGGTTTTGATAAACAAATTGTAGATTTTATTAAATAAAATAATAAATGGTTTTCATATCTGCTCATTCAGACACGAATTATAAACATGTAAAATTAAAAAAGGATAATGAGTTTTACATCGGTCACCTTGATAATTATGTTGGTGTATATTCAGTGATGAAAGCTTATTTCAGCGGAGAACTAGGTCATAAACACGTCAGGATTGAGTTGACTTATGGAGAAGAAACAGATTTTGAAGGAGCGCTTGAAGTTGCAGAAGAAATTGAACATAACGATCTTGTTATCGTTGTAGATGTTACAGCTACTCCTACGAAAAAAGATTTTGTCATTGAAAAATGTGTATCACCCATTGTACAACATTTTATAAAAGATGTTTTAAAGAATTATGAGTATGATCTTTATGGAGACTGTCCCGACCCTGTTTCAAATTTGGATGAAGTAGAAATCTATAAAAATAAAACTAAGCATTATTTTTCCCTTGGACTTCCATGTGAAGGAGGAGACTATAATCTGGAAGCTGTTAGATGCAAAATAAAGTCTGTCGATAAAGTTTCTATGGCACTTATTGATATTTGCAAAAATTATGACCATTTTATTAAACTATTAAATTAAATTATTCTAAAGTTAAATGAAAGAACCTGAAGTAAATTTTGAACTCGCAAAAGAACTTGGATTAATCGAAGAAGAATACAACAGGATTTTAAAAATACTTGGAAGAGTCCCAACGTACACAGAACTCGGGATCTTCTCAGTAATGTGGAGTGAACATTGTTCTTATAAAAACTCAATTATTCAAGTAAAGACACTTCCGAGAAGCGGAGGGAGATTACTTGTTGCTGCGGGTGAGGAAAATGCAGGTTTAGTAGACATTGGTGATAATTTAGCAGTTGCTTTTAAAATTGAATCACACAATCACCCATCAGCAGTGGAACCTTACCAGGGAGCAGCTACCGGAGTTGGTGGCATTCTAAGAGATATTTTTACAATGGGAGCCAGACCAATCGCTGCATTGAATTCATTAAGGTTTGGTTTAATTACAAAGAATGGAAAATCCAGTGAGGAACAAGTTAAAAGAACAAAATATTTATTTAAAAATGTTGTAAAAGGCATCGGCGATTATGGAAACTGCTTCGGAGTACCCACTATTAGCGGGGAAGTTTATTTCGAAGACTGTTATCAGGATAATCCCCTTGTCAACGCTATGGCGGTAGGAATTGTTAAACATAATAAAACTGCTTCTGCAACGGCAGCAGGAATCGGGAATCCCGTATTTATCGTAGGTTCTTCAACCGGAAAAGATGGTATACACGGAGCGACTTTTGCTTCAGAAGAAATTTCAGAAGAATCCGAATCGAAAAGACCAAGCGTACAGGTTGGAGACCCTTTTACAGAAAAACTTTTATTGGAAGCTACGCTCGAAGCTATCAGGTCGGGTGTAGTAGTCGGTATACAAGATATGGGCGCTGCAGGAATTACATGCTCTACGAGTGAAATGAGTGCGAAAGGAAAATGCGGAATGGAAATTAATCTTGACCTTGTTCCTTTGAGAGATGAAACCATGTCGTCTTATGAAATAATGCTCTCCGAATCACAGGAAAGGATGCTCGTTGTGATTGATAAAGGTAAAGAAAATATTGCAAATGAAATTTTCAAAAAATGGGATTTAAACTGTGTTCAGGTCGGGAAGGTTATCGAAGAAGATAAATTAGAAATTTATCATAAAAATGAACTTGTTGCTGATGTACCAGCTTTCGAGTTGGTTCTTGGTGGAGGTGCTCCCGTTTATGAAAGAGACACAAAAGAACCGGAATACTTTAAAGAAACACGAGAGTTCAATCCAGAGGAATTAAAAGAACCGGAAGATTACAATAGAGTTCTACTGCAATTATTATCTGCACCCAATATTTCAAATAAAAATTGGGTATATAAACAATACGACACACAGGTAAGAACAAACACAGTAATACTTCCGGGAGGTGATGCCTCTGTAATTAGAATTAAGAAAACAAATAAAGCTCTGTCTGTAAAAGTAGACTGCAACGGGAAATACGTTTACCTGAATCCTTATAAAGGTGGTTTAATAGCTGTATGCGAGAGCGCCAGGAATGTTGCCTGTACAGGAGCCAAGCCGCTTGCTATAACAAATTGCTTGAATTTTGGAAATCCATATAACCCTGAAGTCTATTATCAATTTTCAGAAGCAGTTAGAGGAATTGGGGATGCTTGCAGAAAACTTAACACACCCGTTACCGGTGGTAACGTAAGTTTCTATAATCAGTCACAAGATTATGCCGTCTACCCTACCCCGGTTATCGGGATGCTCGGATTACTTGAAGATGTAAATAAAACAATGACCAGTCATTTCAAAAATACCGGAGACTCAATTTATTTATTGGGAAACGTTTCTGCAAATGAGATTGGTGGAAGCGAATATCTTGAAAAAATTCATAATCAAATTAAAGGTGATGCTCCCGAACTAAACCTCGATGTAGAAAAGAGACTTCAGGAAACAGTTCTGGAATTAATAGATAGCCGGTTAATTAATTCAGCACATGATATATCCGAAGGTGGATTAGCGGTTGCATTATCCGAATGCTGCTTTACGGATGTATACAAACCAATTGGATGTAAAATCAAATTTGACTATATTAATAGGAAAGATTTCGAATTATTTGGAGAAACACAAAGTAGAATAATTATCTCAGCTAATGAGTCGAACGCTCACGAAATCTTCGATATTTGTAAAAAGCATAATACTAAAATAATGAATATTGGATTTACCGGGGGTGAAAATTTAGTTATTAATGATGAGATCAATGTTAACCTGAGGATTTTAATCGATGGGTACTTTAATTCTATTAACAGAATAATGGAAAATAACAAGTAAAATATCATTTAGAAAAATTATGAAATTCAAATAAGGAATGAAGACTTATCTGTTGAAAATTATTCTTATCGTGTTAATTACTACATTCATTATTGATGATATTATTCCCCAGGTTATTTATAATTCAAAAATTAGATCTGAATATTCAAATCAAGTTGAACCTTCCAAGATCCTTTTACACAAAAGTGAAATCGCAAATCCAACACTTCCATTAGCTATCGGTATATTATCAATTTTTTATTTTGTGAATCCAATAATATTGTATGAAGATGAAAAAGTTTCTGCAGGACTCACGAAAGAACTATCATTAGGCTTTGGTAATTTCGGTGAGTACAGAATAGGGTTTGAATATTCACTTATATTCAGAAGTTATCAAAAAAGTCACATCAGACTATCAGTTAAATATGACAATCTTATAGATAATATTGAACCATCTAACATGTTGCAAGAAACATCCGTCCTTTCAATTGGAGGAGGATACTTTACTGATTTTGAAGGTCATGGATTCTTTCCTGAAATTTCTTACGGTTATTCGATACGTAACGATAAATTACTTTTCTATCCCCATCTAAAAGTTCGGTACACGGTTATGACAGAGAAAAGTAAATCTAATATTACTGATGTTTCTTTTGGAATAGTAATTGGTTTTGCTAATCCTTTTATTGATTTAAAAATTAGACAAAAACATTAAATTAAAATATAAAAGTTGAAAGACGTTAGCACGGGACCAAATTTTTTCAGCAAAATATTTAGTTTTGATGTTATGAAGTTTTATGAAGAAGCCTTAATAAAAGTCTGGGGTTTAGCAGATTTTGCATACAGGTATTTTAAAGAGGTTTTTGTCCCGCCGTATGATGTTAAAGAGTTCGTTAGACAATTATTCGAAATCGGTTATAAATCACTATCGCTGCTCGGTCTTGTTGCATTTATTTTAGGTTTTACACTGACTTTGCAGACCTATCCCACCCTTGGAAAATTTGGAGCCGAATCCCTGGTACCTTCTATGGTTGCTATTTCCTTCATACGTGAGATAGGACCGGTTATAACAGCTTTAATCTTTGCCGGTAAGATTGGTTCCGGAATTGGTGCAGAGCTTGGCTCGATGAGAGTAACAGAACAAATAGATGCTATGGAAGTATCCGGGACTAATCCTTTTTCGTATCTTGTTGTAACAAGAGTTAATGCATCAACTCTTATGCTTCCCATTTTAGTTTTTTATAGTGACGCTATAGCTCTTCTTGGTTCTTACATTGCAGTAAATGTCATGGGAGGTATGAGTATACAATTATTTTTTGCAAATGTTTTCTCAAGCTTGTCATTTGTAGATATTGTACCTGCTACTATTAAAACTTTTGTATTTGGATTTACAATAGCATTGATCGGTTGTCACGAAGGTTACAATGCAACCGGAGGTACAACAGGAGTTGGTAAAGCTACAATCTCTACTGTTGTGTTGGCATCTTTATTAGTAATTATTGAAGATATGATCGTTGTTCAAATAACTACATTGTTGTTTTAATTTTTAAAAAATTGTTTTAAATAAAAATTCGATGGTTGTGGATGATTATATTATTGACTTAAAACACGTTAAAAAATCTTTTGATGGACATGAAGTATTAAAAGATATTAATTTAAATGTCAGTAAAGGTGAGAATGTTGTAGTGCTCGGTAAATCCGGAACCGGTAAATCGGTTATTCTAAAATGTATAATTGGATTGATAACACCGGATGCTGGGGAAGTATTACTATTTAATGAAGATATTTGCAAACTTACATATAATAAACTACAGAAAGTTAGAAGAAGGGTTGGTTTCTTATTCCAGAGTGGAGCACTTTATGACTCAATGACTGTAAAAGAAAACCTGGAATTCCCTCTCGTTAGGTATTTTAAATTGGACAAGAGTGAATTAAAAGCCAAAGTTGAAGAAGCATTAGACGATGTTGGTTTATTGAATGCAATCGATAAAACGCCATCCGAATTATCCGGTGGAATGAAAAAAAGAATCGGACTTGCAAGAACCCTAATTGTAAATCCAGAGATAATGCTTTATGATGAACCCACTACCGGTCTCGACCCGGCAACGTCCAGAGAGATTAGTCACTATATCATGGATTTACAGAAAAAATATCACGATACATCAATTATAGTAACGCATGACATGGCATGCGTAAAATTGACTGCAAATAGAATTGTGGTTCTTAAAGACGGTGTCTGTTATATGGATGGAACATACGATGAATTTGAAAGGTCGACGGATGAATTTATAAAATCATTTTTTGAATAATTAATTTTATAAAAAATGCAATTAGACAAATTTAGAAAAATTATACTTGGATTGTTTATTGTTGTTGGAGCGGCTTTATTCATTATAGCTATATTTATTATTGGAAGTAAAGAAAACTTGTTCACTGATACTTTCACTTTGCATACTGAGTTCGAAACCGTAAGCGGTCTAAAAGAAGGCAACTCTGTAAGATTTGCAGGGATAGATGTTGGTACCGTAGATAAGATCGAAATACAGGGAAGCAACAAGGTTATTGTAACAATGACAATCGAAAGTAATGTACAACGTTTCATCAAAAAAGATTCAGAGGTTACTATAGGTTCTGAGGGATTAGTTGGTAATAAAATAATAGCAATATCGGGCGGAACAGTTTCTCAATCTGCTGTAGATGATGCTGATTATCTAAAATCAATCAAACCGGTGGACATCGGTGATATTTTAAATACTCTAAATGAATCGACTAAAGAGACAGAAAAAATAGCGAAAGAAATCACTGACATCGTAACTAAAGTTAACGATGGAAAGGGTACTTTAGGACAGTTAGTAAACAATTCGAGTCTTTATTACACAATTGATTCCACAATGAGAAGTTTTGCAAGCTATACAGGTACGATAAATCAATTATTGTACAAAACTTCGAACGCGGTTGACCAGGTCTCAGAAGATATTACTGACTTCACTCACCAGGTTAGATTAATTACCAACGATATTAAGGATATAACACATAAAATAAACTCAAGTGAAAGTCTTATAGGAACGCTCTTGACTGATACAGTGTTCGCAAATCATATAAAACAAACTATTAAAAACACTAATCAAACTACAGCAAACTTAGAGAGAGGTTCTTTTGGTTTTTATCAAAACATGGAAGCTTTGAAACATAATTTCTTATTTAAAGGATATTTTGAAGATCTTGGTTACTGGGATAAATCCGAATTTGAAAAAGATGTTGACAAAAGAGAATCACGAATTCTACAGAAAGAAAAAGAAATCGATGAAAGAGAAAGACAACTTGATGAACTTAGAAAAAAACTTGAAGAGCTTGAAAAGAAACTTAATTTAATTGAAGAAAAATAATACAAAGAATAAATTAATTAAAGCTTACTGTTAAAAATAAAGTTTTGATATATAATTTCCAATTTTTAATTTTCAATCAATTTTAAAGATACAATTTTCAATTACTATTTAATTCTCTTGTCACAGATATTATCTTTCAAGCAACATATCTGCCCACAGCAGCGAATTCTTTGGGGGCATGCACCTGTTCAGTCATTTTTTTGTCGGGATTACTTTGGTACGAGGTATTATATGATCAGGATTGGTAGATGGGATTAAAAAAACCAGTTACTAGAAAAAAATTATGATTTTAGTCCGTGTATTTATGCTTAACGAACATTCTATTAATAAGCTATTATAAATCCTAAATTGATTGTTCATTTTAAATTGAAAATTAGAAATTGTAAATTCATTGTAAATTAAAAATTGTAAATCAATGATGTTTTGAATATATGATGATAAGAATCCATAGCAAAACAATTTATTTATTATTGTTCTTCTTGAGTTTATTAGTCGGGTGTACATCATCAAAGTACGAAAAGGAAGAAGAGATTGAAGAAGAGGAGGTTATAATACCCGTTGAAGGTCAAGGAGCTCTTATCATTCAAACCGCAGCAGTAGAACAGCAAAATGAAATGTATTCTCCCAAGAAAGATTCGGTATACTTATATTGGCTGGATAACCAGTTATTAGTTATAAAGAATTCAACAAAGTGTAATATTTTTGCACTAAATACACTCTTTAAGGCAGGATTTAAAACTCCAACGGTAAATGCACTGACTCGAGATTTAATGGATAAAACAAAGTTTACTGATGTCCTACCAATTATTAATATTTCTGACCCTGAAGAGATTATAAAAGGCGATCTTATAGCCTGGTATGGTCATGTTATAATCTTCGATTATTTAGTAAAGAAAAAGAATAAAATTTATGCACAGGCATGGTGGTCCGGGACAAGTCAGGAAGATAATAATGATAATGTAATTAACAATGTGAAGTATGGCAAGTATCCTTTGAAAGGTAATTACATAGTCCGGAGACCTATAAAAAAATAATACGAAACACCTGAAATTATATTATATAAGTGTCTATTTTCCTGTTTTCTTTTTTAGTAATTTCACTTTATATTATTCATAAATATAATTATCTTTACGCTTAATTTTTTTAACTTAAAAAAACTTTTCAAGGAGTAAAATTTTATGTCAAACTCAGAAATTGAAAACAAAGTAAAACAAGCAATTGTAGACAAACTTGGTGTCGAAGAATCGAAAGTAACGCCCGAAGCATCTTTTATTAATGATCTCGGAGCAGATTCTTTAGATACCGTAGAATTAGTGATGAAATTTGAAGAAGATTTCGATATAAAAATCCCTGATGAAGATGCTGAAAAAATTCAAACCGTTGGTAATGCAATTGAATATATTAATTCGAAACTTGGAAGTTAATTTTTAATAATTATTAATGAAAAAACGAGTTGTAGTTACAGGCATCGGTGCAGTTACCCCTATTGGTTTAACGGTTGAAGAATCCTGGTCAGCATTAATATCAGGTAAAAGTGGTGTTGATTACATAACTTATTTTGATACAGAAAATTTCGACACAAAATTTGCTGCTGAGCTTAAAGGTTTTGATCCATTGAATTATATGGATAGAAAGCTTTCACAAAGAACAGATCCTTTTACACAATACGCACTTGTTGCAACCGATATGGCAGTAGCAGATTCTGAAATAAATCTGGATAAGATCGATAAAGATAGAGTGGGTGTTGTTTACGGCTCGGGTATTGGGGGTATGTGGACTTATGATAAACAGCAAAATAATCTCATCAAGCGTGGTGGAAATCCGGATAGAATAAGTCCTTTCTTCATCCCGATGTTAATTGCCGATATCACTGCGGGAAGAATTTCTATGAAATATGGATTCAAAGGTCCTAATTATGCTACCATATCAGCCTGTACAACTTCTGCACACTCCATAATCGATTCGGTTATGCTTATACAACGGGGTAATGCTGACGTGATGGTAACAGGCGGCTCTGAAGCCGTTATTTGTCCTATGGGTATTGGAGGTTTTAATGCCATGAAAGCAATATCAACACGCAATGATGCTCCTCAGAAAGCTTCCAGACCTTTCGACAAAGAAAGAGATGGTTTCGTTATGGGAGAAGGAGGAGCTACAATAATTTTAGAAGAATTGGAACATGCATTAGCAAGAGACGCAAGAATCTATGCTGAATTAACAGGTTTCGGTCTTACGGGTGATGCTCATCATATTACCGATCCGGCACCTAACGGTGCAGGTGTTGCAAGTGCAATTGAGCTGTCTATAAAAGATTCCGGTTTAGATAAAAAAGATATCGATGTAATAAATGCACACGGAACTTCAACACCTACAAATGACAGAAACGAAACTGCAGCTATAAAAACTGTCTTTGGGGAAAGAGCTTACGATATCCCGGTGCATTCGATAAAATCAATGATAGGTCATCAATTAGGAGCTGCCGGAGCTATCGAAGCTATCGCAGCAGTTCTGACAATTAGAGACGGTATAGTCCCGCCTACAATTAATTATGAAGTGAAAGATGAGGAATGTGATCTCTTCTATGTACCAAACACTGCAATTAAAAAAGATGTTAGCACAGTAATAACCGATAATTCCGGTTTCGGAGGTCATAATACGGCTATCGTATTCAAGAAATATGAATCATAATTTTTGTTTTATGATAATGCTTCGATTATATGTTTGAGATTTTCAAAAGTATTAAGAAATTCATTCCCTTTGTAAGAAAGGATGATGAAAGCGAAGTTACACTATTAAAAGCAATCGAAAGGATTGATTTTGATAAATTCCAAAAAGCTATTCATTATAAAATAATTGATAAAAATTATTTTGTAACTGCCCTCACTCACCGCTCCTTCCTTAAGATGCGTCAAAATAATGTAAAAGCTGGTTTGATATCAAACGAAAGACTTGAATTCTTTGGTGATTCTGTTTTAGATTTGATTGTTGCTGAATTCCTGTATAAAAATTTCCCTTTAAATGAAGAAGGTGACCTGACAAAGTTCAGGTCTATACTTGTTAATAAAAGATTTCTGGCAGAACGAGCAAAATATATGGACCTTCAAGATTATTTACTTGCATCAAACACTGCATTAAAATCCATTGAACAAGGATACGATTCGATTCTGGCTGATGCATACGAAGCTGTGATCGGTGCTATCTTTCTGGATTCTGGTTATGAAGCAGCAAAGAAATTTCTTAACAAAGAAATATTTGCCAAGTTAGATGTAAAATGGTTGAATCAATTTGATGATAATCACAAGAGTAAATTTCTTGAATATGCTCAGGCTCACACAGATTACATTCCGGAATATGCTGTAATAGATGAAAAAGGACCGGAGCATAATAAACTATTTACTGTCGAGGTTTATCTAGCAAATAACTGTTTAGGTATTGGAAAAGGAAAATCTAAAAAGAAAGCTGAACAAGCGGCAGCTAAGAATGCATTGCAAAACTTAGATGTGATTGAAAAGATGGGAATTAAAAAAAGCAAAAGGTGAGAATGCAGTAATACTTACGTCGCTCTTCCTTCAAAGAGTTTAAGGCTTGACATTAGAAATGAGTAATAATATATTTGTACCTTAAAAAGAAAGGAAGAGCTTATAGATTATTGATAATAATTCGGATTTATTAATTTTTTAATAATTAATGCAATTATTTTTTTTGACCATTTATTAAAGCTTAAAAAAAAGTGAACTTTAATAAGTGGTTTTTTATTTTAATTTAGAAAGATAAAAAAAACAAAAACCAGTATGAGTTTTCTAAAAAAAATCACAATAGCATCTTTAGTTCTCATTATAAACTTCAGTTTATATTCACAGCAGAGAGAACATATCAACAAAGTGAATATTCAGAATAGGAGTGATGAAAATAAGTTAGACTATAAAATAACTGCATCCAACAACTCCTATCTGGAAATAGAATTTTACCCGAAATACACAGATGGTAGTTTAGATTTTCAAAATGCTTTATTGAACTCCAGTAAATTCGGTGAACCGGAAGTTGGCTTCAGGTTATTTCCTGTTATATTACCAACAGTACAGAATAACCGTATCGAAGTTTTAGATTACAAATACACTGAATCATTCAATGAAGATATCAAACCTATTCCGACTCCGAAAAGAGCAAACAATAAATATGAAGTACTCTATGATTACATAAAAGATAACAATATTTATGGTAACAATTCGTTTTTCCCAAAGGACATAGCCACTGTTCAAAATGACGGAATGGTAAGACATTACTATTTCGGATCAGTAATAGTAAACCCCGTATTATTCAACCCCGTGACGAGAACAATTAAAAAATATAGTTACATAAAATTCCAGGTTACTTTTGGGGGAAATCCAATAATAATAAATAAAAGTTTAAGCATACAAGAAAAGGATTTTTTAAGAGATATTGCAGTTAATTCAGATGCTGCTAAAAACTGGTCCACAATTGAATTTAATGCAATAAAAGAAAATCCTCCTGTTCAGAATAGCGTACTCGCAAGTGGAGATTTTTATAAAATAGAAGTTAAAGAATCGGGAATTTTTAAAATCGATAAAAATTTTCTTCAGGGAGCTGGTATTAATGTAAACAGTATTGATCCAAAGACCATCAAAATTTATGGAAACGGTGGAAAAGAATTACCATATAATAACGGCTTGCCATACACAACCGATCTTATCGAAAATAAAATATACATTCACGGAGAAGATGATCACATCTTCGACGATAACGATTACATACTTTTTTACGGAATAAGTCCTCACGATTGGGTATATGATTCAACAAATACAAAATTTAATCATTACATAAATCATTATTCAGAGTCTAATTATTATTGGATAACATACGGTGGAGCAAATGGTTTAAGAATTGAATCAATAGAGTCACCTAACATCTCTAACCTAACACCGTTATCATATTTTATCGACAGATTTTTTGAAGAACCGGAAGTAAACAATTTAGGTTCAACTGGAACGCTTTGGTTAAGTCAAAGAATTGGAGCGGGTGAAAGTTTTGTGTTTAACAAAGAACTAATGGGCTATATTGCTGGTTCAGATGTACAATTAAAAATAAGATATGGAAATGCTTCTTCTCAAGCAGCTAATTTTTTGATTCAGGATAACAATTCAAATTTCTCAATTTTAAAAAATGTAGGACCTGTTTCAGGGAGTTTCGCCCACATTAATTTAGACACTTATGAAACAAATTACCCTCTCCTTCCCGGGAACAAAAATATTGATTTAAGGCTTTCACTGCCAACGCAATATAACAACATTAATATATCCGGTTATTATGATTATTATGAAATTAAATATAATAGAAGTTTTAGCACTGCATACAACAATCAGTTAAGATTTAACTCATTCGATACTAACGGTACCCTTGAATACAAGGTATCGAGTTTTAATACACCCGATGTAAAAATATTCAATGTCACGAATGGATTAGATGTTAATTTTATTATACCAATATCATATTCGAATGGAATTGTAAGGTTTCAGGATAATCATGTCAAAGGTATTCCTAATGAATATTACATAGTAGGAGGAGATAATTACAAAGCTCCAGTTTCGATTTCACAAAAAATTCCAAATCAGAACCTACACGGAATCACCGAAGGGGTGAGTTTTATAATTGTTACTCCAAAGGAATTCTTATCAGCAGCAAACAGACTTAAAGCTCAAAGAGAAATTCCCGGACCAAATTATCTTAAAACATTAGTAGTTGAAATAGATAAAATTTATAATGAATATTCGGGTGGCTTACTTGATCCTTTAGCTGTTAGGAATTTTCTTAAACGTGCTTATTGGAATTGGAATGAAAGACCTGTATATGTAATGTTCATGGGTGATGGTAGTTATGATTATAAAAACAAATATAATTTGAGTGTTAATAATTTCCTTCCCCCTATTGAGAAATCTACTGATAATATAGACGAAATAACAAGTTATCAAAGCGATGACTTTATAACAGATATAAATGAATATTTTTATACCCCAACAGCATGTCGACCGGAGTTTGCAACTGGTAGAGTCTGCGTGAATTCTGAAGAGGAAGCTAATATAATAGTTGATAAGATTCTACAATATGAATCACCTTTAAATAATGGTATTTGGAAAAAGAAAATTATGTACGTTGCTGATGACGGCTGGACAACTGAACAGAATCAAGGTCAGGAAAACACTATTCACACTTATCAGAGCGAAGATATTGCAGAAGGTTTTACACCGTTGGATTTCGAAAAAGAAAAGATCTATATAGTAACCTATCCTGCTATAATCACTCCTCAAGGACGAAGAAAACCCGGTGCAAATGTAGACATCATTAACGGATGGAATGACGGTAGACTAGTTATAAATTATGTCGGACATGGAAGTTCCGATCTTTGGGCACATGAACATGTATTTGTAAAAGATGAAAGCATTCCCCAAATGAATAATAAAGGCTTATATCCACTTGTTACAATAGCAAGCTGCGATCTTGCCAGATGGGATGATCCATTTCTTTTTAGTGCTGCCGAAAAATTAGTTAACGAAAAAGATAAAGGAGCAATTGGTGTTATTGCTGCTGTAAGACCTGTTTATAGTTCAAGCAATGCAAGATTTAATAATAAATTGTGGCAAAATTTTATGTATGTTAAGGATACTTTGCATTTACCGATAAGAATTGGAAAAGCGATGTATTTTGTTAAAAATCAACTAAGCCCCATAACCGACAACGATACTAAGTTCTGTTTGTTATCTGATCCTACATTGAGAGTCAGTATACCTCAGCATATTACCAGAATTGACAGTATTAACAGCATACCAGGTACAGATACAGCTTATATAAAAGCATTGCAAAAAGTTAAAATATATGGAAGTATCTTAAGACCGGATCTATCTTTCTGGGAAAATTACCATGGTGACATCATTGTGAAAATATTCGATGTAGAAAAGAATGTAACTTTTATTGATTTTGGATATACTTTTAACTTCAGACGTGATGGAGGAACTATATTCATTGGCAGAACAGTAGTTCAAAACGGAAGATGGTCAATCGAATTCATCGTACCAAGGGATATTTCTTATAATACCGGACATGGAAAATTGATTGCTTATTTTTCAAACAGTACTTCCGAAGGTTCAGGATACACAACAAGATTTAAATTAAATGGAATCGATTCTTCAGCTGCAATAGATACTACAGGACCAGAGATAACTGTTTATTTGGATAATAGAAATTTTAGAACCGGTGATCTCATTAATCAGAATTCAAAAATAATTGCAGATTTCTATGATTTTAGTGGAATAAACCTAACTGGAACAATTGGACATAAAATAGAAGCTATTTTAGATAACAATGAAAACAACAAGATTGACCTAACACCATATTATAATTCAACGTCGGGATATCAAAATGGTACACTCGAGCATCCTATAGAAAGCATATCAGAAGGAAAGCACAATCTAAAATTAAAAGCATGGGATACATACAATAATTTTAATATAACTTCTGTTGATTTTACAGTAATGAGCAATAGTGAACTAAAAGTTGAGAATGTATACAATTACCCGAATCCTATGTCTGATAACACAAGCTTTCTATTTCAGCACAATTTCGATATGCCTTTGACAACAAATATTAAAATATATACGGTGAGTGGCAGACTAATAAAAGAATTGACTAAAACTAATATTACAGATAAATTCGTTAAAATTGATTGGGATGGTAAGGATGCAGATGGAGATTTCATTGCAAATGGTACATATATTTATAAAATCATTATAAAAACTGAAGACGGTAACTTTTCAAAAAACCAAACTGGGAAATTAGCAAAATTAAAATAATAAATATCAATAAAAACTTTATGGAGGCGAAAAAATTAATGCAAAAGAGAGGAACAGAAAAGATAATTAGTGCAATTTTTCTTTTAATTCTGATAATATCATTAGGATACTCTAACAACGCAAACGCTCAAAACACTATATCAACTGGAGTTCCATTCTTGTTAATAGGACCAAATTCCAGATTTTCAGGTATGGGTGAAACAGGAACTGCAATTTCCGATGATGCAACAGCAATGCACTGGAATCCATCCGGTCTTGCTTTTCAGACAGAAGGTACTGAATTGAACTTTACACATTCACCCTGGTTAGCCGGTTTAGGAATATCTGATCTTTTCTATGATTACTTAGCAGCAAGAAAATATATAAAAAGCATAAATGGTACTGTTGGCGCAAGTATCACTTATCTCAATATAGGTGAAATTATAACTACAGATGAATTTGGAAACGCAACCCCGGAAAGGGATTATAAAGCTTACGAATTTGCAATTGCATTAGCTTATGCAACAAAATTGCGTGAAGACCTTGGGGTTGGAGTTGTAACAAGATTTATCTACAGCAGGTTATCACCTAACGAGACCAAAGTTGGCGGAGAATTAGGAACGGGTACGGCTTTTTCAACCAGCTTTGATTTAGCTGCTATGTATAGACCAAAAAGCGGACCAAAATTCATAAAAGATAGATTATCAATCGGATTGAACCTATCTAACTTGGGTCCAAAAATTTCTTATGTAGATGCAGCTCAGGCAGATCCAATACCTACACAGCTTAGATTAGGGATTGCTTATACAATATTTAAAAACGAAGGAAACGAGTTGACCTTAGCTGCGGATTTTTCAAAACTTCTCGTTCATAGATATTTGGATGAGGATAGTGTATCAAGGTCGGATCCTTTTTATGAAGCTATTTTCACATCGTGGAGTGGTAGTGTTGCAAACTCTATTCAAACATCAATTGGTGCTGAATACTGGTACGGTAGTCCAAGACTTATTGCTTTAAGAGCAGGATTTTTTTATGAAGATCCAACAAATGGTAACAGAAAGTATATAACATTAGGTGCAGGAATCAGATACAGCTTATATGGCTTTGATTTTAGTTATATCGATGCAATAGAAGAGAACCATCCACTTGCAAATACTTTAAGATTTGGATTAATAATAAGATTTTAAGTAATACTATTAAAAAGAAATTATGTAATCCACAGTTTTTTAACCTTATTAAGAACTGTGGATTACTCTTTTATTGACATAACCTATAAAAATAATAATTGATGATTTTTCATAGAATTCTTATTGGTTTGTTGTTAGTTATATCGACAAGCCATTTTTTATTCTCACAGCAAATTAGAAACAATACATATTCATTATCACATCCTTTAAAATTTGGAAACGAAAATCGTTTTACCAATCAAGTAGATTTAAGTTCATCAACTGATACATTCAAAGTTGTTGCTATAATGGTTCAGTTTCAGGAAGATAATGATCCCAATTCATCTGGGAACGGGAAATTCGACCTTTCGAACAAGTACTTCAATCCAGGCACACAACGTGATACAGTAATTGATGCTCCACCGTATGATAGTGCGTATTTTATTGATCACCTGGAGTTTTTGAAAAATTATTATCAGAAGTCTTCGAATGGAAAAGTTATAATTAATTACGAATTATATGGAAGAATAATAACTCTCCCTAAGCAAATGAGAGAATATTCTCCCTTAAAAAACGAACCATTGAATAAGCTCGGAGATTTGTTCAATGATTCATGGGCAAGAGCAGACAGTTTTATAAATCTATCCGGGTTTGATTCTCTTAAAACAGCATTTGTCATATTTCATGCCGGTGTTGGAAGGGATGTCGATCTCACGTCCATATTTGGCTATGATCCAACTCCTTATGACTTACCATCCGTTTATTTAGGATTAAAGAATCTTCAGGAATTTTTTGGAAGTTCTTATAATGGTTATATTTCAAGCTCAGGATTCCCTATCAAGAACACATTAATTATTCCTTCGACTGAGTTAAGAGAATTGAGTCTTATATCTGGAAATTTCTTGTTGGAATTAGGAATCAACGGTATTTTAACAGCAAGCTTCGGAAGCTATCTTGGTTTACCTGATTTGTTCAACACTGAAACGGGTAAGACCGCTATCGGCAGGTTTGGATTAATGGATGGACAATCAATATTCAGTTTTAACGGTATTTTTCCACCTGAACCTTCAGCCTGGGAAAAGACATACCTCGGTTGGGTAGACCCAATAGTAATCTCATCGGGAGATGCTGAATACCGTCTTAAAACTTCCTCGACACATTCATATCCAGACTCAACAATTTATAAAGTATTAATCAATTCGAAAGAATATTTTTTGATTGAAAACCGAAACAGAGATGCAAACTATAACGGACAAAAAGTCTATACAAGAAACAGAGCATTTTTTGATTCCACAGTTTATACAAAAGATGTTGAGGGATTTATTTATTATGATATTTCTAATGTAAGCGGAAATATCGTTAATGTGGAAATACTTGATTGGAGTTTACCCGGATTTATTGATGACACTGCAAATTACCGAGGCGGCATATTAATCTGGCATATTGATGAAAATGTAATTGATGCTAATTTCTCATCGAACACTATCAATAATAATATTGACCACAAAGGAGTAGACCTTGAAGAGGCAAAAGGTTCTCAGGATATAGGTATAACTATCAATACTCCTTTCGGAGCAATTACCGGAGATGGCACGTTTGTTGATTACTGGTATAACGGAAACCATTATGTTCCAACAAATATTTACAAGAATGAATTCACTCCGACATCTTTCCCGAATTCTCTAAGCTATTCATTAGCCAATAATAATATCTTCATCACGCAATTCGATACAATTACATCTATTATGAAGTTAAGAGTAAGAGTGGGTGGTGATGAAATAAAGCCCCTTGCCGGATTCCCTAAATTTGTTGGAATCGATACAAGCGGTAACTCTCATGCTATAGCATTTGATTTTACTTCGGATCCAGGTGAAGAAATCTTTGTTAATTCTTTGAACAAAACCTATGGTTACAAATATAATGGCAATGGTATATTCGTAGATAGTGTAGGAGTTGTATTAGATAGTAATGGCATGTTTATTCCTGGTTTTCTTTTTCAACAACAAACGTCGCAACCACTTTTAGTTTCATTAAACCATAACTCAATTGCTTATCTCAGTAATTTAGGAGTTCAATCTTTTTACAGCTTTGCAGTTGGAAGAGTGCCTAGTTCTCCTCCTCTTATGAATGATACAACAAATGGTGTTGTACTGGGATTTGCTAATGGACTAATAAGTGAGTTTTTCTTTTCTACAACAAGTTTTATAAATATCGATTCTTTAAATAACAGCATAAAGTTATTTTCAAGAACACAGGATACGAACTTCGCTAGAATTACTACACAAAACAAATTTGTTGTTGTTGGAAATATTCTCAACAGTAATTCAATCGACACGCTAATTGTAAACAACAGTAATGAAATTATTATCAACGGTAACAAACTCGTCGACAACTATTCGATAAATAATATATCGCACTCCCCTGTTCTTGCAGATGTCAATAAAGATGGTAAGCAGGAGATTATTTTAACTGCTGATAATAAAATATATGTGTTAAATTCTAACGGTGCTTTACTCGATAACTTCCCTGTGAATTTTAATAGCAATATATCTTCCGGTGTTTCTGTAGCAGACATTAACAGTGATAATGTTTTCGATTTGCTTTTCGCAACATACGAAGGAGATTTGTACGCTTATGGAATTAACGGGAAAATACTATCCGGCTTCCCTATTAAGATAGGACCAAATACAAGCTCCACACCCGCAATAGCAAACATAAATGATACAACAGGCATCGTTGTGTATAGTGGTGATGGATATTTATATGCCTTCAAAACAAATTATGTCTATAGTGATAATAATGTTTTGTGGAAGAATTATTTAAAAGACAAGTATCATTCAAATAATAACTTCAAATCAATTCTTTCCCCTCAGACTTTTTCAGATAAACTGCCTGAAAGTAAAGTGTACAATTGGCCTAACCCTGTTTATGATAACCAGACTTATATAAGATACTTCTTGAACGGAAATGCAACTGCTGTAACAGTTAAAATACTTGACTTATCAGGGGAACTGGTTACATCACTTCAGGGAACAGCTTTCTCAAATTCCGAGAATGAGATTATCTGGAACGTAGCTGATGTTCAGAGCGGAATATATTACGGAGTTGTTGAAGCTACCATAGATGGTGCCACGGTAACAAGAATTATTAAAATTGCAGTTGTAAAATAAATTGCATGGTTAATACACAAGTTGAGGTGAATTATCTTCTTAATAGATAATTCACCTTTTTTATTTTAAATTCCAAAATTAAGTTTTATTCTATGGATTTACTCTTCCTTATAATTTCTTTGATTTACCTAATACTACATTCATTATTTTTGTATGGATATGTTAGATCAAGCTTTCTAAAAAAGCAAACCCGTGCAAACAAACTAAGTGTATCGGTCATCGTAGCAGCTCGCAACGAAGAAGCAATTATTGCAAACTGCATTAAGTTCTTAAAAAATTTAAAATATGATAAGAATTTACTCGAAATCATCTTAGTGAATGACAAATCCACAGATAAAACTAAAGATATAATGATAACTGAAACAATTGGATACAAACAGTTTAAAGTTATTGATTCGAACGACCTAGAAACAACGAGCCTTAAAGGAAAAGCTAATGCAATCGACACGGCAATTCAAAAAGCGAACGGTACTATAATATTCACAACAGATGCAGATTGTGAAGTACCTGAGAATTGGATAGAAGAAACAGTAAAATATTATGACGACAGAACTTCTATGGTCTGCGGTTTTACTTTGATAAAAGCTCACAAATCCTTATTTGCAAAAATGCAATCACTTGACTGGATTTACTTACTATCAATAGCTTCGTGCAGTTCCGGAATAAAAATGATTTTAAGTTGTCTTGGTAACAACCTTACTTTTACCAGAAACGTTTACAATGAAATAGGAGGTTACAGTAATGTTGGCTTTTCAGTTACCGAAGACCTTGCATTAATGAGAACGATTGATGCTGATAAAACATACGATTTAAAGTACCCGTTAAATCATCGGGCAATTGTTATGACAGAGCCTTGTAATAGTTTGAAAGAATTATATAACCAAAAGAGGAGATGGTTCAGAGGAGGTACCGACATCAATTACCTTGGATACATACTTGGCTTCGAACTCTATGCAATGAACTTTGTACTACTCTTCGGTTTTCTATTTATTGACCCTTTTGCATATTTACTTTTTGTATTAATTAAAATTCTCTCCGAACTCCTCATCACTGTCCCTGTTTACAAAAAATTAAAAATAAAAAATCTGTTTAAGTATTATCCACTATTTCAAATATACTTTGCAATATACGGATTACTATTACCATTGAGTTTTGTTTTCGGTAAAAGAATTAACTGGAAAGAAAGAAAATTTTAGAATTTAATTAGAGGAAAGTGAAAACGTGCCTTTACAGCAAAGGAGCTGTAATTCTGTGCATAAGTATATGTACCATATAAATCGAAAATATATAAAGTAAAACCTAATCCCCCTGTAATACCAAAAACATTTTCGGATGTTTCAAGCCCTAATGTATTTAAAGGCGGTGAGATTTCTCTTTGAATTGTTAAATACTTTGCTTCAAGTGTTACAAAGGGTATCGTGAATTCCGATTTTATATATTTATTCAAAATCATATCCAGACTAAGTCCAAACGAGTTTATAGTAGTTTCCAAAATATCCAAACGATTAACTGTTTTAAATTCCACATCACCTTTATTTAGTTGTTGCTGAAACATACCACCTATTACAAACGGATAAATATCTTTCGATGCAAACTCTAATTTGACTCCGTATGTTAAACCTGTTGTAGCAGTATTGCTAAATTCACGAAATGGGAATTCTAATCCAACCAATGGTGATACAAAAAGACCTCCAGCACTTTTACTCGCTGACAGATCAATCGGGCTAATGCTTCGTAAGGATAGTATCTCGGATTTCTTCAAAACATCGTAATGATTAACCTGTGGATATATGAATGAACTTTGAAGGAACAAGATAACAAATACGCAAAGGTTTTTTTTTCTAAACATTTTCTTTGTTTACTTCTTGTTTAAATTTATGATTTATTAAATTTGTCCAGTACTTTTTTTAACTCTACTGCTTCAGTTTTAGTAATACTTTTTTTCTTTAAAGCCACACCTATTGTCTCTTTAGCTAACGATACATAAAATGGAATCAACAAAGGGTTTTCTTCCACCATTGATTGCAAATGCCCTTTAATAGTGACCAAATCATATCTTTCGTAAGGACCTGTTAATGACTTCACATGACCGTGCCTTGATATATTTAACAAAGTCTCGATAATAATTGGTTCAAATATTTTATAAGTTTTATCTTCTTTTAATCCTATCATCTTAATTATATCCGAAAGTATATTAATATAAGTAACAAGAAAATTTGATGCTATTACACATGCTGTATGGTAAATTAGCTTTTTTTCTTTTGGAATTTCAATATAATAAGATTTAAATTTTTTACACAATTCCTTTTGGAACTTCCTTGCTTTTATTCCACCTTCAATTCCAAAATATATACCTTCGAGAACTTTGCTCCTGCTATACTGAAACCTATTAAATGTCTGTATTGGGTGAAAAGAACCAACCTGGTTCTTACTTATTTTTAGAAGATTAAAAACATCTGAGTTAATCGCACCGCTTGTATGTAAAAGAATCTTACTGCTGTAATCAATCTTTAATGTTTGCAATTTTTTAATAACACTTCCTAGGATACTATCCTGGACAGAAATTATTATGATGTCAGACCCATTGATGAATTCATTTTTATACCTTGTTGAGTATTTAAACTTTTTTGAACGTTTTGCAATTCGACTAACTCTTGCAAGGTTTTTATCAATGAGAAATACATTTTGAAAGTCTGCTTCAATAAATTCAAAAGCTAAAGCAGAACCAACCTTACCGACACCTATTATGCAAACTGATCTTTTGTCCATTATTCTAAATTAATTTCTTTCGAGTATGATTGTAACAGGTCCGTCATTTTCAAGTTTGATTTTCATATAAGCAGCGAATACTCCTCCAAATACTTTATCACTTTTGTAATACTCTCGCAATTCATCTATGAATTTTTCATAAAGAGCAGAGGCTTTTTCCGGTTCCTCCGCAAATATAAAACTCGGTCTGTTACCGCTCTTTTCAATATCTGAGCAAAGAGTAAACTGGGATATCACAAGAACCTCCCCATCAACATCTTTAAGACTTAAATTCATTTTATCATTCTCGTCTGGAAATATTCTCAAATCAATTACCTTCTTTGCTAATGTCTTGAGAGTTGTTACCGTATCTCCTTTTCTAATTCCGAGTAAAACGAGAAATCCCCTGCCAATTTTATTATGAATCTTATCCTCAATAGTGACACTTGCTTCGGAAACCCTTTGTACAACTGCTATCATAAATTAATCTTTAATACCCTGTATATTTTACTGTAATCTTCATAAAATTTAAAATCATTAAAACTCATTTTTTCCAATAGTGATTCAAGTTCATGCTTTTGGTCATATCCAATTTCAAAAAATGCTTTTGTACCTTTATTGCCGTTAGAAAGTAAATCAAATAACTTTTTGAAAAATTTAAAACCATCCTCATCATCTGATAAAGAAACTTTTGGTTCGAAGTGTCTTATCTCATCGTCAAGTTTATCGTACTCCTCTTTTGAAATATAAGGAGGATTAGATACTATGTAATCATATTTCTCATTCAAGGATTCAATATCAAACAGGTTGCTCTTCTGAAAAATAACATTGCTATCATCAACACCATTTAATTCTTTATTACCTTTAGCAACGTTAATAACTGCATCGGAAATATCAATTGCTTTTATTAGATGCTCAATACCTTTTTTACTTAACTCTTTAGATAAAGCAATAGATATACACCCGGAACCCGTTCCTATTTCAAAAATATTTACATGCTTCTTTCCCGATTCTTTAATATCATCGAGAACTTTTTCGACTAATATTTCCGTGTCAGGTCGTGGTATCAGAACATTTTTATTCACTACAAAATCATATCCATAAAAATTCGTCTTACCTAAAATATACTGTAACGGTTCTTTATTAAGACGTCTTTTCAATAATACTTTAAAAGAATCTACTTCATCTTTTAACAGCGGTCTATCAAAATCCATATATAAACGAACTCTATCGCACTTCAACGCTTCAGACAACATTAATTCAACATTCAATCTTGCATCGCTTACATTTTCTTTTTCTAAAAGCTCAGAAGAAAAGTTTAAAATTTCTAACAACGTCTTAAGTGTCTTCTCGGGCATTTATTTTCAAATTTACTTTATTTTCCAGCAGGTAGTTTTTCATTAGCAAGCTCATATACAACTTCCCCATTTATAATTGTTTTCAGAACTTTCGTTTTAAGTAATCCTTTACTGTCAGAGTTAAAAATATCGTTCGATATTACAATCATGTCCGCAAATTTTCCGATTTCCAGACTGCCTTTCGTGTTCTCTTCAAAAGAAGAATATGCAGCCCAGACCGTATAAGATTTAATCGCTTCTATCAACGATATCTTTTGATCTATATTCGGAACATCTGTGAAAGAAGTGTCTGTGAATTGTCTTGTTGTCAGATAATAAATCTGAATAAAAGGGTTGATCTGATGAAAAGGAAAATCCGAACCGGTTGTAATCATCCCTGCTGATTGTATTAAAGAATTCCACAAAGCAAAATCACTTATATTTTTGGCAGCAATCCTCTCATTTATTATGAACATATCTTCCATACAGATGTCAGGTCTTACTGAAGGAATTATTTTTAATGACTTCAATCTTTCGAGGTCTGGTTGTTCAACAAACTCAACATGTTCGAGCACAGTCCTGTGATCGCTTGCATTCTTTTCTTTCAGAACTTTTTCTATTGCATTAAGCGATGATTTCACTGCACGGTCGCCTACTGCTTTTACCATGAATTGAAAATTCTTATCATAAGCTTTCCTGAATATTTCCTCAATGTCAAATTCATCGCTGTAAGGAATTTTCCTTAGAGGTTCTTCATTATAGTCGTCTCTCATTGCAGCATCCTGTATTAAAAATGCACCGTCGTAATCAAGAGATACGGCTCTTACTGTTAGCTTATTTTTATAATCAACCTCTATCCCTTTCTGTAAATACTCATCGAATGTTTTTTCATTGCCGGTTAGCACTGCATAGACTCTTATCGGGAGTTTATTATTATCAATCATTTCTTTAAACAGATCGATTGCATTACCTCCAACGGTCCTGTCATGAACTTCTGTAATTCCATATTTCAATAATTCCGCTGAACCTTGCTCGACAAATTGCATCAATTCTTCCTTAGATAATTCAGGTACTTTTTCTTTTACAAGATTTACTGCAGAATCGTATAACATTCCAGTTGGCACTCCGTTTTCATCTTTTTCAATCTCACCACCTTCAGGTGATGGTGTATCCTTATTGATTTGCAATGTCTCAAGTAATTTTGTATTACACCAAACTGTATTCGCTGCAATATTGATTAGATAAACATTGTGATTCGGAGCAACTTCATCGAGAGTGGTTCTATCCATTGCAATCAGTTCTTCTTCCGGTAAATTGAGTTCGCTCCATCCATAACCTCCAATCCAATTACCATCCTTTGAAGATTCAATTTTTTGAGAGATAAGATCCAGTACTTCTTTCAGACTTTTAATAAATGCTAAATTTAAAAAATTAAGATTCTTAGAAAACTCTATAAGAGAACCCTCAGAATCTATAAATCCCGGCAGCACAACCTTACCTTCAAGGTCTATTACATTTTCAATATCATACTTTTCCTTGAAATCAACAGACGATCCAACGTCTATTATTTTTCCATCTAAAACAGCAACGGCTTCTACCACTGCATTGTTTTCATCAAATGTATAAATTTTCCCATTCGTATAAATAGTATCGGGTGATTTCGAACATGACATCATAAACAAACTAAATGTCAGTATCATCATTATATTCAGTAACATGTAATTTCTTAAAAGAGAGATAAAATTCCGCAGAAAAATTGATTTAGTGAACATTTTTATTAGAAAATTAATTTTATAAAAAGTAAATTAACATAACAAAATATGCACTCTTTAGAAATGCATTTTTACCGTAAAACCGACCTTAAATAGATTAATTTAACTGTCTTATTAATTTATAAGTTATACTAATTTTTTTAACAAATGTATTGAAATATAATTAGTATATATATATCTTTATCGAAAGTAAAACATTGAACATGAAAAAAAATTTCTCAATGAAAAAACTTTACTATTCAATTAGTGAAGTAAGCAAAATAACAGAACTCGAACAGTACGTACTGAGATACTGGGAAACTGAGTTCGAACT
>JADHVP010000047.1 GCA_016783945.1 Ignavibacteria bacterium | reverse complement strand
ATATTTATCATTTCTAAACAATGACAGAAAATAAAAAAGTAAATATTGCAGACGGATTATCCTGTCCTGTGCCGTTATCGGATTACAAGAACGTATTATTAGCACATGGCGGTGGAGGAAAATTAATGCATGATCTGATCGAAAAGATGATAGTCCCGGAGTTTGGTAACGAGCTGCTCGATGATATGCATGACGGTGCCATATTGGATATAAATGGTGTGAAGATAGCTTATACAACCGATTCTTATGTAATAGACCCATTGTTTTTCCCGGGAGGAAACATTGGTGATCTTGCTGTTTACGGTACTGTGAATGATCTTTCAATGTGCGGAGCAAAACCACTTTATTTAAGTGCTGGCTTCGTTATTGAAGAAGGGCTTCCAATGGAGACTCTTTATAAAATTATCCTTTCGATGAAAGAAGCAGGGGAGAAAGCAAAGATTAAAATTGTTACGGGTGATACTAAAGTGGTAAACAAAGGTAAAGGGGATGGAATTTATATTAATACTTCAGGTGTAGGGGTTTTGGAACGTGATGTTAATATTACACCATCAAATATTAAGGCTGGAGATTTAATTCTTTTAAACGGGGATTTAGGAAGACATGGCATTGCAGTTATGTCTTTGAGAGAAGGTCTGGAGTTTGAAAATTCTATAGAAAGCGATTGTGCTCCATTAAATGATATTGTTAAGAGTTTATTGGATGCAGGAATCAGGATAAACTGTATGCGGGATTTAACACGAGGTGGTCTTGCAAGTGCTCTTAACGAAATAGCTAAAACATGTTCGATGGAAATTCATATTAAGGAAAAGAAGATTCCTGTAAGAGAAGACGTTCAGGGTGCTTGCGAAATACTTGGCTTCGACCCTCTTTACGTAGCGAATGAAGGAAGATTCGTTGCATTTGTTAATCCTGAAGATGCAGAGAGGGCATTAGAAATAATGGAAAAGGATGAGAATGGTGAAGGTTCTGCTATAATCGGTGAAGTAATAGAAAATACGGATTACGGAATTGTTACTATGGAAAGTCTGATAGGAGCTAACAGGATAGTCGATATGCTAAGCGGAGAACAGCTTCCAAGGATCTGTTAATTGGGTTGTGAGATTTTACTTGTAATTCTCTATATTTATTGATTCATCGCATAACTTTGTATCATCGTGTTCATTTGTAGCTATAATTAGTATACCATTCTCTTTTTGCTTTTCTGCAATTTCATAAACAACTTTAATCCCTTCTTCATCGAGGTTTGTTCTTGGCTCATCCATGAGTAATATTAACGGATTATTTAGAATTGCAAAAGCTAACTTTAATCTCTGTTTCATTCCAGATGAATAATTCTTTAAAAGATCATTTCTTCTTTTATAAAGATTCACTTTCTCGAGCAGATACTTTAGTTTATCGTGAATATTTTCTTCGTTGCTTTTATTACTTCGCTGAAACTTCAGATTATAAAAGAATTCTAAATTTTCATACCCGGTGAGTTCGTCATAGAGATTTAGATACGGTGCAATTAAACCGATACTTAGATATTGTTGTTCGCTTTCAATTAATTTATCATTTATGGTAATATATTTTTTACCATTACTTTCTCTTATTAAATTCGAAAGTACTTTTATCAATGTTGATTTCCCGGTTCCATTCCTGCCAGTAATTACGAGTGAAGAAGAGTTTGTAAGTTTAAAACTTAAATTTTTAAAGATAAGTTTATTAGAAAAACTCTTTTCAAGATTTTTGCATGCGAGTTCTATCTTATCCATATTTTGAATCGGGTGTGAAGTGAAATGCTAAGCGGTTATTGATAAGGTATTCAATCATTTATATAATTCCATGTCTCCTTTTTAATCTCTGTTCTCTTCTTTTATCTGCCTGCTCATATCTTCTCTTTTCTTCTTTTGTTTCGGGTATTAATTTAGGAACTGGTATTGGTTTAAATGTTTTTCTTTCAATGCTTACAAATGTCAGATAGGCGCTGTTAGAATGTTTTATTTTTCCACTCTTAATGTCTTCAACTTCAACGCGAACCCCAACTTCCATCGATGTTCGAAAAGCCCTGTTAACAGAAGTTTTAAACCTGACTATATTTCCGAGATGAACGGGTTCGTGAAAAACCAGGTTATCAACTTCAGCGGTAACAGGTACATTATTACAGTGTTTTGAAGCTGCGAGGGCGGCAGAAATATCGATCCAGTGCATCAGGCGTCCTCCTAACAAGTTTCCGAAAATGTTTGTATCATTCGGGAGAACGAGTTCAATCATTTCGATCTGTGATTCTTTTACAGTCTTGCTTTTCT
This sequence comes from Ignavibacteria bacterium, assembly GCA_016783945.1. Taxonomy (GTDB): domain Bacteria; phylum Bacteroidota; class Ignavibacteria; order Tepidaquicellales; family Tepidaquicellaceae; genus BS750m-G4. Next base: position 19,677 of record JADHVP010000047.1, on the reverse strand, counting down.
TTGCCAAAGGGTTTAATAATTTATGATGGAAGATCGCTTTTTATGGACAATACTTTACGCAATAAAGTGCTGTCACTGAATTTCTTCTCGAATCTCTCAATTTCTTCTCTTACTTCTTCATATTTTTTTCTCTTTACTAATGTCTGTATCTTTCCGTATAATGCATCGTCAGCATAGTCAGTGTCAAAATATTCTTCCAGTATGTGATCATAATAAAATAATGCGGCTTTGTAATTATCTATATTATAATAAAGTTCTGCACTCCTGAACTCTTTGTAAGCAAGTTTGTTTCTAAGCTCCACTATTTTTGCTTCTGCTTTTGGAGCAAGCTTATCATTTGGGAATAATTCTATAAAATCCTGAAATTCTAATATTGCGTACTTTGTATACGTTTGGTCCAGATCATAATCCGGCGACATGTTGTAATAACACATCGCAAGTTTGTACCGTGCATCTACTATGAATTCACTCGTCGGATAATTTTTCAATAAATATTCAAATTCGTAAGCAGCGAGTATATACTCTTCTCTTTTATAATAGCTCATTGCAAGATAATACTGAGCTTTGTCTATTATTTTTGTGCCTGAAAATTTTATCTTGATTAGAGAGAAATCATCAATGGCGTCTAAATAATCTTTTTTATCATAATTTCTTTTTGCTATACTGAAAGCTTTTTCCGGGTCGTTAGTTTTTATATCACTTCCTCCGGATGAACTGCAAGATTGAATAATTAGCAGTAAGAAAAGAAAAAATATGAGATGAATCTTTGAATAAATATACAAATTGGATTTATGTTTTTCTAACAATCGATTTCTGATAATATTAATGATAAATATGTTTTAAAATATATAAGAACAAAAATTATTTTGTGATGTTTATGAAAATAACATGCTATACTATCCTACTTACTTCTGATTACAAAGAACAAAATAATTGCAACAGCTGAAGCCGCAACAACAACAGCGGGTATTAGGACCTTTTCCAACAGACTTTCTTCGGGCAACTGCCCTTTTGCAAAATCATAGCTGCTGTTCTCAACTTGTTCAAGGTTTTCCAGCAGGAAGTCATCTTCATACGATTCGTTGATGGTGTTAGAATAAATTTCTACATCGGTACTGTTGTCGATTAACTTGTTGAAATACCTGACCTCGATTTTACGTTTAACTTTTTTGCTTCCAAGGAACGATGACGAGAAAATATCTTTGTAATTTGTTTTTAGTTTCGTGTTTTCAAAAACGATGTCATAATCAGCATTGTCTATGGAATTACCGGTCAATAACTTATACGTACCAAACCTTTGTTTTAGTTTCAGAAGTAAGAAATCATTTTCTTCTGATTCTTTTGAAAATCTTAAAAGATATAATTTATCATTCCCTGATATTACGAGCTGATTTTCTAATTCGTTGAACGCAACATCAAGCAGTCTCGAGAAAACATCAATGTTTCTTTCAAAGACAGAGTTATCATTATTCTGGGAATAAATATCCGATGTACATGTTAAAAGAACGATACAGAATAATGTAAATAACCTCATTGAGCATTACTTTCTTCGATTTAACGTAATTGTGAAATTAATATTTCACTTTTGTATTATCAAGTTAGTAAGGATTATGAAGGGGTGTTGCTTTTTACCACAGAGGACACAGAGATATTAGGTAAGTTATTGTGTAATATTGTGTGTAACTTTTTAGTCGTATAGTAAATATGATTGCACGTAAAAATATCTTTAATTAAATCTAAAGTTCTCTTAAATTTCAAGTAAACTGTTAGGGAGTCTACCAATAACTATTAAATTACAAAAACAGTCTTCTCGCATACTTTGTGTCGAGACAAAAGGATTTTTTATCAATTAAAAATTTAATTGGAGGAAAAATGAAAAAGATAATATTTTTGTTAATTTTAATTTTTGTTTTTCATTCTGCATTTCTTTACAGTCAGGAGTATCATACTCCGGAACAAATCTTATTATTACTCTCAAAATCAAACGTTACTTACACTATTGAATCAGTAGATTCTGATGATTTAGAGAAAACTGAAACAGAATCGAAATTAGTTCAGCATGGTATTTATCTTTTTAAGGATAAAGATGGTCATATATTATTAAATAACTATGATAATGATTATGCTTCAGATCAAGATTTATTAGAGGATTTACAGAAAGCGGAGAAATATTTTTTTAAAGGTTACTATGAAGATGCCAGAGGGCTATATAAAGAAATTCTCGAAAAGATGCCACAGAATTCTCAAATGATGACTTTCATAGGACAATCGTATGGAATAGAAAAGGAATATGACAAAGCTGAGAAATGGTACAAAAAAGCAATTGGTACGAACTATTTAGATTATATGGCTCATTGGTTTCTTGCTGATATATACTATATAAAGGAAAAATATAAAAAAGCATCCGATGAAATATTGATTGCTCACGTTTTAAACAGAAACAATCCAAGGATCATTGATAAAATGAATGTAATTCTAAAAAGCAATAATCTTAAATATCAAGATTGGAAATTTGATCCGGGATGTTCAATATCGGAAGAAAGTGAAGGGAAGATAAGCTTAAAATATGATAAGAACGAAGAACCAGAATGGATGATGTATATGTTGTGCAAAGCATTGTGGGCATATGAACCCGGTTATAAGGAAAGCATGTTAGAAAATACTCGCGAGCTATCTCGTATAGTTGAAGAGAAAGAATGTCTAACAGCGATGGCAATGGGTCATAAAAATAAAAATGAAGACGAACCGAGCAAGATAGAAGCTTTGAAAGTATTCATGAAATCATTGGAGAATGGAAATGCTTCCGAATATATTTTATATGAGATAATAATGAAAGAGAATCCACTTCTTCCATATATGATAGAACAGAAAAAAATAAATGATATTGTGAAATATTTATTACAATTCCGAATCGAATAACATATAATAAACTTGTAAAATTTTTATTAAAATTTTGATCGACTTTTTGTGACTGATTCAATTTCTGATTAGTTTTACAGATTAAAGGTATAATTTAAATGTTGTATATTGTACAGGAATAAATAATTACATCAATAAATCAATGAGGGAAAGGAAAACGCATTGTGAAAAAAATTGAATTGTATGATCCGGCTGGCAACTTATATTCCGGTGAGGTTGACTCGCAGGGAGATATAAGTTTATACGATAGGTCTAACGTATACTTGCACGGGACGATAGATAGTGCGGGAATTATGAAGTTGTATGATGAATCCGGTAAGCTTATCCGCAGAAGTGTGGACAACAACGGCAGCATATCACTGGAAGACAAGAATGAAAAAAAGTGGAAGGGAAAGGTTATAGGGTGATATAGTACTCACCGTATTATTCCCATTTCCATTTCTTTGAGTTCCAGCTTTGTGCAACATTACTGGTGAAAAGTGGTTCAATGAATTTTTCTAACATCTCGATTATTATTATAAAATCCTTTTCAGTATCAAGTTTATTTTTAGTAAGGAATGCACTCCATTGGTGTTGTTTGACTTTGTCGTTCTTAAACTTGTCTGCATAAATAGATTGTCTTTCATCTAAGTTTGTTTCCCTTGTGTGAAAAGTTGTTTCAATTGCCTCTATAAATATTTTACTCTTAAAATTCTTATTCCCAGCGATAAAAATAATATCGTAGAAATCTTTCATTCTGCTTGTTACCAAATTTAATTTCACAATTGATTCAAATTTTTCTGCGATTGAAGATTCGAGAGAATAAACTAATAATTTAGGTGGTTGCAAACCGATAAGGAGCGGATAGTCTATTTCGATCGGACCCTTAACAATTTTATCACCGTAGCTAATATCAATTGAAATATTACCAATTATTGTATCCATTTTATATGGAACGGAAATCCTTACCCCACTGTAATCAGCTTCTTCTTTAATTATTTCAGACTTCAAGTTTTGACTGTCGAAACGAACACCATCCTCAACATCAATCGCAGTAATTTCAGAAATTATCTTTTCACATTCATCCAATCCAACTTGAACAGCCCTTCCAAGAAAATCGATGTCTTTTGTAGGGCGGTACATCGATACGTTGTGTGATACTAACAGCAATGCTCCCTTCAGTATAAGCTTTTCTCGGTAAGGTGATTTTGAAAGCCTGTATAAAAATCTCTCCTGAAAAAATTGTCTCAGCAAAGCATTGTAGTCTCTTCCAGTCTTCTTTGAGAGATTGATAAGTTTATCACGGTTAGAAGCACCAAAATTTTTAATCACTTTATTTTTCATCCGACGAGTGCTTTTATTATTGGCATCATTACTGTTTTCACCTGGCATATTTCTGCGTATTCGCTTAGCTTAAGAATGTTGCTTTTTTTAAGCTTGAGGTAATTCTTTAGTCCTTCGAGTGCTATGTCATCTCCGAGCTTGTTTCTGTATCTAAACATATCACAGACTGTTTTTTCTTTATTATAAATTCTAATTTCACCGAACTGAGTTTTAATTTTTTCTATTCCTGGTGTGTAAAACCTTTCTCTGAAAAAGAATGGTTTTACGGGGGGATACTCAATCTTCTTTACTTTTTCCGAGTTAGGGATAGCGTAATAAATTTCAGACGGATTGAACAGCGTTAGTTCGTAATAATCCAGAGCAGATATTAGACAAATGATAGCATTGGGTATTGCCCTGCATACGCTGAGAAAGCTGACGTTTTTATCTTCAAAGAAACCATAATCAGAAAGCCGATAAAGACCGGGCTTGACTTTCTCTATTGCTCCATCTTTCACAAGAAAGGCAATATCCCTGGTCTGAAACCCTTCTTCTTTTAGTTCCTTCATTTTTGCAAACCCGCCGTTTTTTTCCATATATCGTACAATGTTTTCCATTTTGCGTATGATTCGTTTTTACTGTCAATAATATTTATTGACAGTAAAATAGATTCATTATGATTCTTTTGCAAGGCATTTCAGATTAATCTGCCTTGAAATCGAACCACATTTGTTAATCCTTACTCCATCGCATTTTCTATGTAACATTATTGCCATGCTGTTACGTTCTTTTTAGATGCTTTAAGATGCATCAGAAGTTTGGCGGAATACAGAAATGGAAATTCAATAATGATGTATGGAATAATGAACCCTGTACGCTTATGCTTCGCTACAGGGCAGGCAAGGATTGATCCCATAGGGACAGACGATTTTAGAAGTGAACATGAAAGTGTAGGGATTCAATATTTTGAATCCCTGCTTGCATCAGGCAAGCCCACAGGTTTTGGAGTCTTTTTTGTTTGGGGAAATGTTTATCTTTGAACTGTCAGGAGGAACTCCTGACAGGCACAATAAGGAATTAAAAATAATATGGCGAAAAACAACAACAAAGAAGAACCTATCGAAAAACAGCTTTGGAAAGCGGCGGATAAATTAAGAAAGAATATTGATGCTGCTGAATATAAACACATAGTGTTAGGCTTGATTTTTCTAAAATATATTTCCGATTCTTTTGAAGAACATTATGAAAAATTAAAAAAAGGAGAAGGTGATTATGCCGGGGCTGATCCTGAAGACCGTGATGAATATAAAGCCGAAAACATTTTCTTTGTACCGCCTTCTTCTAGATGGTCTTATCTTCTTAAAAGAGCAAAGCTCCCTGAAATAGGAAAAGATGTAGACGCTGCGATGGATGCAATAGAAAGAGATAATCCTTCACTTAAAGATGTTTTACCTAAAGTATTTGCAAGAGGAAACCTTGACCCGACTAGTCTTGGCGGATTGATTGATTTAATCGGAAATATAGCATTGGGTGATGCAAAAGCCCGGAGCGCTGATGTTCTCGGACACGTGTTTGAATATTTTCTTGGTGAATTTGCTTTAGCTGAGGGTAAGAAGGGTGGACAGTTTTATACTCCAAGAAGCGTTGTTGAATTATTGGTTGATATGTTAGAGCCATACAAAGGACGTGTATTTGATCCTTGCTGTGGCTCAGGTGGTATGTTTGTACATTCTGAAAAGTTTGTTAAACAGCATCAAGGGAATGTAAATGACATTTCTATTTATGGACAAGAAAGCAACCAAACCACCTGGCGTTTGTGCAAAATGAATCTTGCAATACGCGGAATTGACAGCTCACAAGTAAAGTGGAATAATGAAGGTTCATTTTTAAATAATTCACACAAGGACTTAAAAGCAGATTTTGTAATTGCTAATCCGCCATTTAACGATAGCGATTGGAGCGGTGAATTATTACGTAAAGATGGCAGATGGCAATACGGTGTTCCACCGGCGGGTAATGCTAATTATGCGTGGATACAACATTTTATTTACCACTTAAGCCCAAGCGGACAAGCCGGGTTTGTTCTTGCCAAAGGTTCACTTACTTCCAAAACTTCCGGCGAAGGAGATATTAGAAAAGCACTTGTTGAAGCACGCTTGATTGACTGCATTGTTAATCTTCCGGCAAAACTTTTTTTGAATACACAAATACCTGCGAGTCTCTGGTTCTTAAGCAGAAATAAAGAGAACGGAAAATTCCGTAACCGCAAAGATGAAATACTTTTTATTGACGCCCGCAATATGGGGCATTTAATTAACCGCCGCACACGCGAACTTGCTAAAGAAGATATAGAAAAAATTGCAGGCACTTATCACAACTGGCGCAAGCCCTCATCCCAAACCCTTCACCCAGAGGGAGAAGGGAGTTATGAAGATGTAAAGGGATTTTGTTGTTCCGTAACTATCGATAAGGTACGAGAACTTGATTTTGTACTCACACCCGGGCGTTATGTCGGTTTACCCGATGATGAGGATGATTTTGATTTTAATGAACGCTTTACAAAACTTAAAGCCGAGTTTGAAGAACAGCTTAAAGAAGAAGAAAGATTGAATGCCTTGATTATTGAAAATCTTAAAAAGGTTATTGCTGATGAGTGAGTGGAAAGAATATAAACTTTGTGATGCAATTAAGTTTGGGAATGGCAAAGTAAGACCTAATTCTAGTGGTTCTATTCCAGTATATGGTGGAAATGGCATTTTAGACTTTTGTAATGAATCAAATTATGTAGATGAAACTATTATTATCGGTAGAGTTGGTGCGTATTGTGGCGCAGTCTATTATGAAAATAAACCAATCTGGGTATCTGATAATGCTTTAGCGGCAAAGCCAAAAGAAAAATTCCACACAAAATTTTTATACTACTTCCTTAAAAACTTAGCACTGAATAATTTTGCTGAAGGGTCAAGTCATCCACTTGTTACTCAAACTTTACTAAATGCAATTGATGTTTGCTTAACTGATGATATATATGAGCAACGCGCCATCGCCTCAATCCTATCCAGTATAGATGACAAAATAGACTTACTACACTGCCAGAACAAAACCCTGGAAGCAATGGCAGAAACTCTTTTTAGGCAGTGGTTTGTGGAAGAAGTACAAGATTCTTGGCAAGAATATAAACTGAAAGATATAAGTAATCATAGGAAAGATAATGTTAAACCACAACAAAACGGATTTGTGGAATACGCTCATTTCAGCATTCCCGCATTTGATAATAATAAAAGACCTATTAATGAATTGGGAACTGAAATTAAAAGTAATAAATATTCAGTTTTTTCAAATACTATTCTCATATCAAAATTAAATCCTAGGTTTCCAAGAGTATGGGCTCTATTTGGTGAAGCGGATGAGAATTCAATTTGTTCTACCGAATTTCAAGTTGTTGTGCCCAGGGACATAAATTATTTTGGTTTTATTTACTGTTTGCTAAATTCAAAACAAGTTACTGATGAACTTATTGGAGCAGCAGGTGGAACAAGTGGAAGTCATCAAAGAGTTAAACCAGAAGATATTTTCAACATATCATTTATGATTCCAAATAAAGAATCTATGGTTGAATTCAATACCGTTGTAATCGAGTTTATAAAAAAGATTAAGAGTAATTATGAACAAATCCGCACACTCGAAAAACTGCGGGACACATTGTTACCGAAATTGATGAGTGGAGAGGTGAGGGTAAAAATTTAATATGATTGATTTATGAAAAAAACATTTAACATATATTGCGACGAAAGCACCCATCTGCTGAAAGATGGGATGCCTTATATGATAATTGCTTATGTGAGTACAGCATACAATCAATTAAAACAGCATAATCAGTACATTAAACTGCTAAAAGCAAAACATAAATTTAAGGGTGAAATTAAATGGAGTAGTGTATCCAGGTCGCAATATCCGTTTTATAATGATGTAATTGAATACTTTTTTGCTACCGACCTTAAATTTAGAGCTGTTATTGTTAATAAATCAAAGATAGATGAAACGAGAGAAGAATTCACTTATAATGATTTTTACTTCAGGATGTATTACCAATTACTATATCATAAAATTGATCCTTGTAACACATATAATATTTATTTGGATATCAAGGATACAAGCAGTCAATCAAAGCTTGTTACTTTAAGGAGGATATTGAAAATAGAGAAAGCCATAAGAAATATACAATTTATTAAGTCGTATGAAAGTTATTTAATGCAGATGACAGATTTGTTAATGGGAACAATAAATTATCATCTTAGGGGATTGACATCTGTTGTAGCAAAAACTAATCTTATTAAAAAAATAGAGGAGCATACAAAGATTTCTTTGAAGGAATCTACGCCAAAATCCACTGACAAGTTCAATTTATTTTTCATCGAACTGCAATAGAAACTTTGATTATGGTAACAAATTTATTGAAGAGGTATCCCGAATTACTTGAAATAATGCATCTTGATGAAAGAGATAGAACCATATCATTAAGGAGAATTTTTAGCAGAGATATTGAAGATAACCAAGAATTTAAGTTTCGTTCCAAACAGATAAGACCTATAAAGATTGAAGGTAAAGTAAATATGGACAATTTATTCAACCACCTTATAAAGGAAGAAATAGAAATTGTTGAATCAAGTGGAAATAAGTATAAGAAACGAATATTTGAAAAAGACCGTTCTATGCGGTTGCATTGGTTAAAAGAACATATAGATGAAACTATTCTTGATACAATTGAGGTGTTTAGTATAGTAGAACGTGACACGAGGAAAAGGAAAGATGTAAAGAAAACTTATTTATATAATATAAAAGAGAAATACGTTATCGTTTTAGAGGTGCAGAGGAGCGGGCTGGATTACTATTTATTGAGTGCTCATTATCTAAATAAAAAACACGGGCAAAAAGAAATGAATAAGAAGGTGAAAAAGAAATTACAAGATGTGCTTTAAAAAACGCAAAGCTCGGTATATATCTGGATATATCGAGCTTCGAAACTCCTTCTTCCTAATATGGAAAGATGAGCGAACACAAATAAACAAACTTTGATGATTAAAACAAGGAAAAAATGAATAAGTTAGCTGAATCCGACATAGAATTATTAGCAATTGAACAGCTTGAAAAATTAGGCTACCAATACATTTATGCCCCGGATATTGCCCCCGATAGTGAGACCCCCGAAAGAGAAACCTTTGAAGATGTTCTGCTGATTGAGCGATTGCAGAACGCAGTTAACAGAATTAATTATAAAATCCCTGTAGATGCAAGGCAAGACGCAATAAAGCAAATACAAAGATTAAACTCTACGGAACTCATTGCCAATAATGAAGCATTCCACAGAATGCTTACTGAAGGAATTAAAGTCACTTACAGGAAAGATGGTAATACACGAGGGGATTTAGTATGGCTAATAGATTTTAATAATCCCGACAACAACGATTTTTTAGTTGCAAATCAATTTACTGTTGTTGAGAACGGTATAAACAAACGCCCGGATGTTATTCTTTTTGTAAACGGAATTCCTTTAGTTGTAATTGAACTAAAAAATGCAGTTGATGAGAACGCAACTATAAGAACAGCTTTCAAACAAATACAAACATATAAACAGGCAATTCCAAGTCTTTTTTCATACAATGGTTTTGTTATTATCTCAGATGGTTTGGAAGCAAAAGCCGGTACAATCTCTTCGGGTTACAGCCGGTTTATGGCATGGCCTGTCTGCGTGCGGGCACGCACAGGCAGAAAATCTGTTGATGGTAAAAGTTCTTATTATGTTTATGTAATAAGATGCGATAATGAAAGTATGTACATTGGACAAACCTTAGATATAGAAAAAAGATGGAATCAACATTTGGATGGAGAAGGTGCAGATTGGACTAAAGTGCATAAACCAATAGAGCTAATACACTATGAGACTTATTCAACAAGAGAAGAAGCCGTTGAAAGAGAGAAATGGCTTAAAACCGGTTACGGTCGGAAATGGATTAAAAGAGAGATAGCTGCAAAAAGAAATATAGTTTTCCAATTTGAAAATGTGCCTGAACGAGCTTCGCATCTCGTTAGCGAATTGGAAACTCTCATTAATGGAAAGCTAAATAAAAAAACACTTCTCGATTTAATAAGGCATTTCATTGTTTTTGAAAAGAACAAAAGAGAAGATTTAAAGACTAATCTTACCATAATAGAAACCACAAAGAAACTTGCAGCTTATCATCAATACTATGCTGTTAATAAAGCTGTTGATAGTACAATATTGGCATCTTCAGATACGGGCAGCAGAAAAGGCGGAGTTGTATGGCATACACAAGGAAGCGGTAAATCTTTATCAATGGTTTTTTATACCGGAAAGATAGTTTTGGAATTAGATAATCCTACAATTTTAGTTATCACAGACCGAAATGATTTGGATGACCAATTGTTCGATACATTCGCTGCTTCAAAACAATTATTAAGACAAGAGCCCGTTCAGGCTGAAAACAGAGATCACTTAAAAGAATTATTAAAAGTTGCTTCCGGCGGTGTTGTGTTTTCCACGATACAAAAGTTTCAGCCGGATGACGGAAATATATACGAGCAGTTATCGGATAGAAAAAACATTGTAGTAATTGCAGATGAAGCACACCGCACTCAATACGGTTTTAAAGCAAAGACAATTGATGATAAAGATGAGCAGGGTAAAGTAATTGGCAAAAAGACAGTTTATGGCTTTGCAAAATATATGCGGGATGCCTTACCAAATGCTACATATCTTGGGTTCACCGGAACACCGATTGAAAGCACAGATGTAAATACTCCGGCAGTATTCGGTGATTATGTTGATGTTTATGATATTGCCCAAGCTGTTAATGATGGTGCAACTGTGCGGATTTATTACGAAGGCAGATTAGCAAGAATAAATCTGAGTGAAGAAGGCAAAAAGTTAGTTGCTGAATTAGATGATGAACTTGAAAAAGATGATTTAACATCAACACAGCAAGCCAAAGCAAAATGGACACAAGTAGAAGCATTAGTCGGAAGTGAAGATCGTTTAAGACAAATAGCATCTGACATTGTTGCACATTTCGAACAGAGGCAAGAAGTATTTGAAGGCAAGGGTATGATCGTCTCTATGTCAAGAAGAATTGCAGTTGATCTATACAATGAAATTATAAAAATAAAACCGGAATGGCATAGGGATGATTTGAAGAAAGGTGTGCTTAAAGTTGTTATGACAGCCTCATCTTCCGATGGACCGGAAATGGCAAAACACCATACTACAAAAGATCAGCGTCGAATTTTAGCGGATAGAATGAAAGCTCCCGATGATGAATTAAAGCTTGTAATAGTGCGGGATATGTGGCTTACTGGTTTTGACGTTCCTCCATTGCATACTCTTTACATTGATAAACCGATGAGAGGACATAACTTGATGCAAGCAATTGCGCGAGTTAATCGTGTTTATAAGGACAAACCAGGCGGATTAATTGTTGATTACCTTGGTATAGCTTCCGACCTTAAAAAAGCGTTGTCATTCTATTCAGATAGCGGTGGTAAAGGTGATCCGGCTATTGCTCAAGAAAAAGCAGTACAACTTATGTTAGAGAAATTGGAAATCGTATCTCAAATGTTTCTCGAAAAACCTGCAAGAGCGTATTCAAAAGATTATGAGGATTTAGTGAAAGATGCTTCTGTCCCATATCTTGGTAAAGATAAGGGGCTTTTATACGAAGAATATTTTACCGCAGATACTACAACAAAACTAAAAATAATATTAGCCGCTGAAGAACATATTTTAAGTCTGGAAAATGGGAAGAAAAGATTTATTGATGAAGTAATTGCATTGTCAAGGGCGTTTGCTATAGCAATTCCACATGAACAAGCAATGGATGTAAAAGATGAAGTATCATTTTTCCAAGCGGTAAAAGCAAGATTAACAAAATTTGATATAACTGGCACCGGTAAAACAGATGAAGAAATTGAAACTACAATTCGTCAAGTGATTGACAAAGCACTTGTTACCGAAAAAGTTATAGACATTTTTGATGCAGCTGGAATTAAGAAACCGGATATTTCTATTCTTTCAGAAGATTTCCTTTTGGAAGTTAAAAATATGGAACACAAGAATATTGCACTTGAAGTTCTTAGAAAACTGCTGAATGATGAAATAAAGACAAGAACAAAAAGAAATTTGGTGCAAAGCAAATCTTTAATGGAAATGCTGGAGAATTCCATAAAAAAATATCACAATAAAATACTTACAGCAGCTGAAGTGATTGAAGAACTGATTTCACTCAGCAAAGAAATACAGAAGATGGATAAAGAGCCGGAGGAAATGGGTTTGTCCGAATTTGAATATGCTTTCTACACTGCTGTTGCCAACAATGAAAGTGTGCGTGAATTAATGCAGAAAGATAAATTGCGTGAATTAGCTATTGTTTTATTTGAGCGTGTAAAGAAAAACGCATCCATTGACTGGACAATAAAAGAAAGTGTGAAAGCAAAATTAAAAGTGATAGTAAAAAGAACATTACGTCAATTCGGTTATCCACCAGATATGCAAAAGCTGGCAACTGAAACTGTGTTAAGACAAGCTGAATTGATTGCTAATGAATTAACAGGTTGAAGAAATGTTAGGTATAACATGACAAGGTTCGACCCGCGTGCGGCTCCGTAGGAGTCCCTATGGGAGAAGTCAAATCATGTTACGACCTGCCAAAAAACTTGGCAGGCAGGCAGCACTGCAAATGTTAACAAAAAATAACATTAGTCCATTCTTACACGGAACATTCCTCACTCTATGCAATTATAATCAATTGAATATATATTTCAAAAGATATATTTTGATAAATAAAATCAAAAAAATGAGACATTTCAAATTATTATTGGCGGTACTTTTTTTGTACATGCTTCTGACTTTTAATTCGTGCGGGGATAAAACCGATGAGGAACTCAAAACTCAGGAAGAAACCTCGTCCGATAAAGATAAAGAATTAAAAGACAGGGAAGAATTCTTAAGACTAAAAGAGGAAGAATTAAGAGCAAGGGAAGAAGCTTTGAATCTTAAGGATTCACTCGGTGTCGATACTACAAAAGAGCAAAAAGACAGTGCCAAGGTAAAGGAAGAAGAAAAGAAAAAGGAAAAAAATGTAACAGAGAAAGAAAAGGAGTTAAACAAGAGGCTCGACAACCCGAAGACAGCCGTCACAGATTATCTTGAGTATATAAAAAGAGGAGTCAGTGAAAGCGGCAGTTTCGATAAAAACATGAAAAATGCGAGTGAGTTATGGCTTTCCCCGTCATACCAGAGGTTTAAATCAAATTATAAAAACACGACGAAGTTTATTGTATTAAACGAGCCGCAGGTGGTTTCACAAAAAGGGGATAATGCCAAAGTTAAAGTAAAGGTGAAAATAGTCAATGCTGTTACTAAGGATGGTTTACAGCAAGAGACTTCATCCGAAATGACTGTAACATACAATCTCGTAGCTGATAAAAGCGGTAAGTGGAAAATTAAAAATAATGTGGTTGTCAAAGATAAATAAAAAATTACTCTAAATAATTTAAATATTAGGTAAATATTGTATGAGCATATTAGTTAATAAAAAATCGAAAGTAGTAGTTCAGGGAATTACAGGTTCAGAAGGTACATTTCATACGAAACAAATGATAGAATACGGAACGAATGTTGTTGCGGGTGTTACTCCAGGAAAAGGCGGGAATTTATTTGAAGAGAAGGTTCCTATATTTAACTCGGTGGCGGAAGCAGTTAAAGAAACAGGGGCAAATGTTTCGGTGGTTTTTGTGCCGGCACGATTTGCCGCGGATGCTATCATAGAAGCAGCAGACGCAGGGGTCAATTTGATTGTTTGTATATCAGAAGGAATCCCGACAAGAAACATGGTTCAGGTATATGATTATGTACAAAGCAAAAACAGGAACGGACATGAGGTAAGGTTTTTAGGTCCGAACAGTCCCGGAATAATTACTCCCGGAGAATGCAAGATAGGAATCATGCCGGGATATATACACAAGAAAGGAAACGTTGGCGTTATCTCAAGGAGCGGAACGTTAACGTATGAAGCCGTCGACCAACTAACGAAGTTGGGCATTGGACAGTCTACTTGTTTTGGTATCGGTGGAGATCCCGTTATAGGAACGCGTTTTATAGATGCTATTGAGCTGTTCAACAAGGATAAGAACACGAAGGCTATTATGATGATAGGTGAGATTGGCGGGACTGCAGAGGAAGAAGCGGCATACTACATAAAGAAATATGTAAAGAAACCCGTTGTAGGATTCATAGCAGGCAAAACTGCACCTCCGGGAAGAAGAATGGGACATGCGGGAGCGATTATCTCAGGCGGTAAAGGTACTGCTGCAGAGAAAATTAAGGTAATGGAGGAATGCGGAATTATCATTGCAGATTCACCAGCAAATATTGGAATCACCGTACAGAAAGCATTAAAAAAAGCTGGTAAAAAAGTTAAGGTAAAGAAGGATAAGGAAACGAAGAAGAAAGATAAAGGGAAGAAGAAGAAAAAGAAGTAAGATTCGGATCAAGATTTTTAATTGCGGGGAAAATCCATCCTTAGCGGCCCTGCCTCTACCTGGCAGTAGACAGGTGCGGCAGGCAGGTTTGTGTGATATAAAAATCGCATGGTCGCACGAGAAATAGATTAAGAATTGTAATCCAAAGAATAATATTAGTTTGAACTATACGACTATAAGAATAAATAATGCAAAGTTCTTCGCGTATCATGGTGTACTTGACCATGAAAAAGAATTCGGCAATCAGTTCGAAGTGGATGTTGAGATGGAATGTGATCTGAGCAAACTAAAGGACAGTGATGATATCAATAAAACAATAGATTATCTTTCCGTTTATAATTTTGTTAAAGAAATATTTGACAGTTACAAATTCAACCTGATTGAGACGCTCAACAAGAAAATTTGTGATGAAATATTGAATAGATATTTGATGGTGAAAAAGGTAAAAGTAAACATAAGAAAGCCCGGAGCACTTCTTGGTATGCTGGATTCCGTGGAAATAATTAACACAGAAAAAAAAGCTTAATGACGCGTGTTTATTTAGGACTTGGTTCAAATGTGGGTGACAGGTATAAATTTATTATCAGGGCGATTGAAGAAATAGAGAAAATTCAAGGTGTCAATTTGATTAGCAAATCATCAGTATACGAAACGGAACCCTGGGGAAATAAAGAACAGAATAGATTTCTAAATTCTGTAATTGAGGTTAATTCTAATTTGGAACCTCTCAAGCTTTTCCGGGAGTTAAAGCGGATTGAGAAAAGATTAGGAAGAATGAAGAATATAAAATGGGCTGAAAGAGAGATTGATATCGACATACTTTTTTATGATGATGATATAATTAGAAATGACACGCTTGAAATCCCTCATCACGAAATAGAAAAAAGAAGATTTGTTTTAGTTCCTTTAGAAGAAATTGCGTCAAACTTTATTCATCCTGTTTTCAATAAAACTATATTGGAACTTCTTGAATCCACGGATGATATTTCCGAAGTTAACATGTATGATTGTACATACGCATGAATTATTTAGTTAGTGGAAGATAAAAAGATCAAATATATTGCAATCGAGGGTGTTATCGGTGTTGGTAAGACGACACTCGCTACAAAAATTGCTTCGAAGTTAAATGCTAAACTTGTATTGGAAGACTTCGAGGATAATCCATTCCTCGAGAAATTTTATGAGAATCCAAAAGTTTATGCATTCCACACACAAATATATTTTCTCCTCAGCAGGTATAAACAGTTACAGGAGCTAAACCAGGAAGATCTTTTTCACGAATACATTATTTCAGATTATATTTTTGAAAAGGATAAAATATTTGCTTACCTAAATCTGCAAGATGATGAACTTAAGTTGTATGAAAAGATAGTATCTTTTATTGAACGTACTATCCGCGTACCTGATTTAATTATATATCTTCAGTCAACGGTAGAAAGACTCATGTTTAACATAGCTCACCGTGACAGACAGATAGAGAAGGTTATTAAGAAAGAGTACATAGAGAAACTTAATGAAGGATATAATTATTTTTTCTTTCGTTATAAAGGAACGAAGGTTATGATAGTAAATGCTTCGGAAATTGACTTTGTAAACAACAAACAGGATTTTGAATATTTAATATCCGAAATATTAAAACCTGATCATTCCTCGATAGAATATTTTAATCCCTCTTTGAAAACTATTGCCAAGTAAGCAGTTTAATTTTTTACTAAGAATATGGGTAGATTTCTTTTATATTTATTTGTTATATATATAATTTTTTTCCTTGTAAAGGTTGTCATAAACCTATGGAGGAAAAAATCCGGTTTTAAATCCGGAGGTTTTTTCAAGCACAATATTAATAAGAAGCAGACGGACAGCGTATATGACAAAAGTAAAGCTGTTGATGCTGATTTTGAGGAAATAAAATAAAATTCTGTTTTAAAAATTGATACTTTGGATTTTAAAACTTTTTCTTCGGTCGAAAGAAATTGAGAAAAAGGATATCAGGCTTGAGAATATTAAGAAAATATTAATTGTTAGACAGCACAACCAGCTTGGCGACATGCTTTGTGCAGTCCCACTGTTCGCCGCACTTCGAAATAAATTCCCGGATGCAGAAATAACTCTTGTAGCATCACCAATCAATTATGAAATTCTTTACAGCGATATTAATCCTTATATCGATGATGTAATTGTCTATCGGAAATCAACTTTCAAAGAGTTAAAGCATTTTTTTAGAAAGCTCAGGAGCAAAAAATATGATTTAGGAATAGTCCCATCGACTGTTTCATTATCGAGAACTTCTCATTTCATAAATTATCTTTCAAGAGCACCTGTCAGAGTAGGTGTAAAAAGTATAGATGGGAAATTGAACAAAACGGAGTTTCTACTGAACGTTAAATCTGATTTTGAGTGGGATAAGAAAAAAATGCATCAAACCGAACGGAATCTTGACGTGGGAAGACAACTTGGAATTGAACTTCATGAAATGGACAAGATAAGAACTGAAATAAAATTGAGTAAAGAAGAAATTAGATTTGGGGAAAAATATATTAAAGATAATTTTAATGACGATGGTAAACCAATCATTGCTTTTCATCCGGGTGCAGGCAAGATACAGAACAGGTGGAGCGTTGATAAGTTTTATAAATTAATTATACTTCTACGAGAAAAATATAATAATCATATTTTGATAACATCCGGTAGTATAGACAAAAAGATTACGGATAAACTGAAAAACAATTTAAAAGCAAAAGGATTACGGAGTGTTATTCTCGATAATACTACAATAAGAAAAGTTGCAGCTGTTATTACAAAAACAAATCTATATATAACAAATGATACGGGGACACTGCATGTCGGTGGTTATGTTAATGCAAATGTCCTGGCATTGTTTGGTTCGACGCATGGTTACGAGTGGGCTCCTGAAAGAGAAAATGTCAGGTACATTCAATCACCGACTGATAATGTAAACGATATCTCTGTTGGGATGGTTTTTGATGAAGCAAGCAAATTTTTAGATATAATTTTACAAAAATCTCATAATAATGGCAGATAAAATTATAGCTGCTATCGATATTGGAACAAACTCCTTTCATCTTGTTGTTGCCAGGGTAGATGAGAAGGGTTTATTCAAAGTGTTAACAAGGGAGAAGGAAGTAGTTCGCCTGGGTAAGAGTTCAAGAGATATGAAATACATTTCGAAGGATGCTTTCTCAAGAGCTTTGTCTACACTGAATAGGTTTAAGCTGATTTGTGATTCTTACAAGTCGCAAAAGATTAGAGCAGTTGCAACGAGTGCAGTAAGAGAAGCGTTGAACAGAAATGTTTTCATAAATAAGGTATATGAAGAAACAGGAATTGAAATAGAGGTCATTTCCGGGTATGAAGAAGCACGATTAATTTATTTAGGTGTTCTACAGGCTTTATCGGTTTACAATAAACGTATTTTGCTAATCGATATCGGTGGTGGTAGTACAGAATTCCTTATTGGTGAAAAAGGAAATATCGAATACGGGAATAGCATTAAAATTGGAGCTGTTCGTATGACGCATAGATTTTTTAAAGATAAGAGAATTAAAAAAAATGAAATAAACGAAGCGAGGTTATACGTTAGAAGTGCTATAAACCCCATCACAAGAAGGATTAAAGATAAGGAATTCGATATCGTAGTGGGAACGTCGGGTACAATTACAAACATTGGCTCAATAATTCATGCAGAGGAAAGTGAAGCTGATAGTGAACTTTTAAATATTAATAATTTCTCTTATAAAAGAGAGTCTTTGTTAAATGCTGTTAAGAAAATATTAAAAACTGAAACTAATTCCGAAAGGATTAAAATTCAAGGGCTTGATTCTGACAGGGCTGATATAATCACAGCGGGTGCGATTATTTTAGAACAGATTGTCATCGAACTAAATCTTAAAAAGATAACATTATCTAATTATGCTTTAAGAGAAGGAATAATACTCGACACTATTAACAAAGAAAGTGGAAGTGAGCAATTAGATTTCTTAAGTGATGTACGATATAAAAGTGTTATTAATCTTGCAGAGAACTCGGGTTACGACCGACAGCATTGCGAGCAGGTATTGAGACTCGGATGTAAAATTTTTGATTTTCTTAAAAACAAATTTGATTTAAACGAAAAAGATAAAGAGTATCTCGAAGCGGCTTCAATTTTACATGACGTCGGTCACTGCATTTCACATTCGCAGCACCATAAACACTCATATTACTTAATTCGTAACTCCGAGCTGCTTGGGTATAACGATAATGAAATTGAGATCATTGCTAATATTGCACGGTATCACAGGAAGTCTTCCCCAAAGCAAAAGCACGAGGGTTTTGAAAGATTAAGTTCAAAGAACAGAGATAAAGTCAGGAAACTTGCAGGTATTCTAAGGATAGCCGATGGTTTTGACAGAGGACATAATTCTGTTGTAAAAAATATAGAGCTTGAATTCAGCGGTAAAACACTTAGCATTTATATCTCTACTTTTAACGATAAAGATTCAACTCTGGAAGTATGGGGAGCAAACATGAGAAGAGAGTTGTTTGAAGAATCTTTTGGAATTGAATTGAAAATAATTCACGTTCATGCAAAATCAAATTAGGTTATTTCCAGCTGAGGTGTTTTTTTAACCTATAACACTTAATGTCTATTCGATTCTTTTAATTTATCAGTATGTATTAGCACTTCTGTTCAAGATAAGTTTTAATTAATGGAAATAGTTTAATTTTAAAATACGAACAATTCTTTTTGATTATTGTTAACACAACCCCTGCCTGCAGCAGCTTACTATATTGCAGTAGTTTTTAAAAATAAAAAGACTATACTGTAAAGGAAGAGCTGAAATTTTATAACCTTAAAACAGTATAGCAATGAAAACAAAAAGAAGTACAAAGAAAATTGAT